>JAZUGM010000312.1:0-4822 GCA_045641205.1 Thermoguttaceae bacterium | reverse complement strand
AAAAAATTAATACGACGGCGGAAACCTTGCGCCTGCTGGAAGAAGTCTTGCCTGCGGAAATCCACCCCGACGCGCTCGAACGAGTCTATCTACGTTTGCAAGACGAAGTCGCCGTCTCCGGCTCGCCCGAAGAAATCTTCGAATCGATTCCGCCTCTGACTCGTATGTTGCGTTACAAAGACGTTCGTGAATCCGACGCCTCGCGCATCCTTCCGATTTTTGAGGCGCTCTTCGAACGCGCGCTCGTCGCGCTTCCGAACTATTGCGCCAATATCGACGAAGACGCCGCCGAAGATCGCGTTCGTCAATTTAACGAGATTGTTTATTCGTTGCGCGCGCCCGAGTTTATGGAGCGTCTCAAAGCGTTCTTTGACGTTTTCGTCGACTTAGTGGACGCTCCGGCGACTTCGCGTCTTATTTCGGGTCGATTCGTTCGTTTGCTCTTTGAAGAAAAAATATTCGACGAGCAGACGTTAGATTTGAAAATATCCTTCTTCACGTCGCCGTCTGTTCCGTCGAAAGAAATCGCGACGTGGTTGCGCGGCTTTTTGTCGGGCTCGGGGCAGTCGATTCTTTGGTTTGATCCGTTATGGATCGCTTTAAATCGCCGCGTCGCTTCCTTCGAGTCGGAAGAGTTCAAAGAACTGACGCCGCTACTGCGACGCGCCTTCGTCGATTTTACGCAAAGCGAACGGCGCCAAGCGGGCGAGACGGTTGCAAAATTGCGTCTCGATCTCCCGCCCTCGACGGAATCGAATCAAGACGCGCAAAATTTGGAGGAGACGGAGAACGTCGCAAACGCGGCGCCCCTTTCGGAAGAAACAAGCGAAGGCACGCGGAAACTGAACGAAACGCTACGTTTTATTTTAGGTCTTGACCCCAAGGCGCCAAACGAGGAGAACGCGCAATGAACGAAATGGAAACTGCGTATGTCGACGAACGAGAACGGCTCAGACGTTGGCGTTTAATTTTGGGAAAAGACGCGGAAAAATCGCTCGGCAGACTTGGAAAATCTAAAGAGTCCGAGGACGCGGAAGGCTCTGGAAAATCGGGTAAGCGCGGGAAGGCGGGAAATTTAGAAGAGTCGGAAGGCACGGAAGGCGCTGGAAGATCGGGCAAGCGTAGGAAGGCTGGAAATCCAGAAGAGACTCTGAGCGAAGACGAGATCGTCGATTTTGCGTTGCAACAAGTTTACGGCGGCGGCGACTCGGATTCGCGTCAAGGCGGACTAGGCGGTTCGGCGCCGCGCGTTCAACGCTGGCTTGGCGACATTCGAACGTATTTTCCGAAATCGGTCGTTCAAGTCGTCCAAAAAGACGCGTTTGATCGGCTCGGACTGAAGCAAATGTTGTTGGAGCCGGAACTGCTTGAAACGTTGGAAGTCGACGTTAATTTAGTCGCGACGATTATCTCTCTTTCGAAAGTTATTCCAGCCCAAACGAAACAAACGGCTCGTCTTGTCGTCCAGAAATTGGTCGACGAGCTAATGAAACGTTTGGCGTCGAAGACGATCGCCGCCGTGCGTGGCGCGTTAAATCGAGCCGCGCGAACGAATCGACCGCGACAAGGAGAATTGGATTTCGACCGAACGATCCGACGTAATTTAAAGAACTGGAACGTCGAGCAAAAGAAACTGATCGCGGATCGTTTCGTCGGTTACGCGCGAAGACGCAGGTCGTTGCGCGAAGTCGTTCTTTGCGTCGATCAAAGCGGTTCGATGGGACGTTCCGTCGTCTATTCGTCGATCTTCGGCGCGGTCTTGGCGTCCGTGCCCGCAATAAAAACGCGTCTGGTTTTCTTCGATACGAACGTCGCCGATATGACGGAACGTTTGACGGATCCCGTCGACGTCCTGTTTGGCGCGCAACTTGGAGGCGGCACCGATATTAACGGCGCGTTGAAGTACTGTCAAGGTCGGATTACGCAACCGAAAAAAACGACGCTCGTGCTGATTACCGACCTATATGAAGGAGGAAACGTCGACCATATGTTTGCGCGCGTGGAGGAACTGATCCGATCCGGCGTAAGATTCATATGCCTGACCGCGCTAGACGACGAAGGCTCTCCATCCTACGACTCGTCAAACGCGCAAAAACTAGCGACGCTAGGCGTTCCGACTTTCGCCTGCACGCCCGATTTGTTCCCTGATCTAATGGCGACGGCGTTAAACGGCGGCGACGTCGCGCGCTGGGCCGGTCGAAACGTCGCGCGACGGTAAACCACCGCGTATTCTTACCATTTTTCGACGTTCTTTTAACGGAGCGATTTTATGAAACGTTTATTAACGTCTTATTCCGCGTTTTTATTGATTTTCCTCGTTGGTTCGTATTCTCCGGCGAGCGACCCGCCCGGTATTGTCGACGAGCGTCCCGAAACGACAATGTCGCAATTCGAACCGCTCGACGCCGCGACGATCGACGGCTGGACGCTTCAGACGGGCTCGCAAAGTTGCAAGGGCGCGCTTGTCGACGCGCCAGACGCGCTTTACGCCGCCGACTTCGAATTTACCAATTCGGAAGAAATCGAATATCTTGGCGCCTTCGGGAAAATGGAGATCGCGCCCGAGCGAGAAGGTCAATATATCGGCGTGCGCGCTACCGTCGAAGCCGATTCCGGCGATCCGTCCCATTGTCCGTTTAACGTTCGTTTTCGGGACGCGTCGGGCGAAACGCACCAGATCGGGCTGAGAACGGTCGTCGGCGAATGGCGCTTTGGACAAATTAAAGCGTCCAATCCCCATTGGGGCGGCGACAACGACGGCGTTTTGCAGTTCCCCTGCTCTTTTGACGAACTGATCGTCGACCGCGCGGAACAGCATTGGCGCGCCAAAGGTCGAGCCGTCGTCAAGGAGATTCGCTTTTTCAAGAAGAATCCCGTCGAACGCATCGTCGACGCCGCGCTTCTCGACGCGCCCGACGAGAACGATCGCGCCAATCTTGCGCCCTTCTATTTCGACGCCGATTCCGCCGCGACGCGTTCCGTAAAAATCGCGGTTCGACCGACGGAAAAATTTAAAGACGCGTCGATCGAACTTGACGTCGTTCGTCAAGTCGACGGCAAAACGCTCCCAATGGAACGCGTCGCCTTAAAAGATTGGAACGAAACGGTCGCGCTTTCGACCTCCGCAGGATTCGAAGCGATTCAAATTCTCCCGTCGATTAAAGACGCCGACGGGCGCGTAACATACGGCGCGCCGCTGAAATTCTCCTTTGCCGCGCTCCCGAAAGTCGACAAATTAAACGGCTGGTTCGGTCTTTCGACGCATCGAAACGCGTTGGCGATCGAACGCGTTCCTCGCGCGGGCGCCGGACTTATTCGCGACGAATTCCATTGGGGCTATACCGAGCCGGAAAAAGGAAAATTCGTCTTTAACGCCGACGTCGACGCCTTCTATGATCGCGTTCACGAACTTGGACTCGAGCCGCTCGTTATTCTCGACTATTCGAACGCGCTCTACAACGGGGGCGATTTCCCCTACGACGACGAGTCTGTCGCCGGGTTCGCGCGTTATTGCGGCAAAATGGCGGAGCATTTGAAGGGACGTTGTCGTTATTTTGAGATTTGGAACGAATGGACCGGCGGCTGCGGTATGAGCGGTTTTATGGCGAAAAAGCATAATTCGCCGGAAAATTACGTCAAATTGATCGCCGCCGCCTCGAAGGAAATTCGCAAAGCGAACCCGGACGCGTATATCGTCGGAGGAGGCGGAGACCATCACACGTATCATTTCGCCGCGATCGAAGCGGAAATGAAGCTCGGCGTGATGAAATATTGCGACGCCTATTCGGTTCACCCTTACGTTTACCCGACGGGTCCCGAACGCGCGAATTGCAAGGCGGATTTGCAAAAGATCGTCGACGTTATGCGCGCCAACGGTTGCGAGAATCCGAAACTATGGCTGACCGAACAGGGCTGGCCGACCTATCGCGGTCTGACAAGTTCGCCCGAAGTCGACTCCTCTTCCCTAGCGCTTGAAGACTATTCCGCGTCGATGATGGCGCGTTCGGCGATTATTTACAAGAGCGTTCCGGAAATCGAGACTTATTACTGGTACGACCTGGAAGACGACGGAACGGACTTGCATTACAACGAGAATAATTTCGGCGTCGTTCACAATCGCGTTTACGGAGCGTCGCCGAAAGCGTCCTTCGTTTCTTTGACGACGCTGTCGAGACTGCTAGACGGCGCGACGGTCGTCGAAGCGCCAAAATACGCGACGGAAGGACGTTGCGCCTACGAGATTCGCCGTCCGAACGAAAAGACGGTTCTCGCGATCTGGAAAGTCGAAGGCGAGGAACCGTTCGACCTGCCCGGCGCGCGCGCCTTCGGAATCTATGGAAACGAATTGAAGGACGGCGAGCGCAAAATTTCGCCGCGCCCGATCTTCTTTGAATTGAGCGAGTAACAAGCGGAACGGTCAGCCGCCGCATATAATGCGGCGGGTGACGCGGAATTATGAACCGCGTTGAGCGAGGTTCCGACGTAAAATTTCTGAAAAAAGTCAAGAATTATTGACGAAAGCGCGAGTTACGGTAGAATTTTACGCGACGTTTCGTTTGACGCGTTTGAACGCGCAAATAGTCGAGCGTGTTAAAGGTTGTAACGAGATTTGAACCGAGTTTGAGGTAAAAATGGAAACCCAAGAATCGCCAAAGGTCGCGCAAGCGCCTAAAACGATGTACGATAAAATTTGGGAAAATCACCTGGTCTATCAAGAGCCGGGCGACGAATCCGCGATTCTCTACGTCGATCAGTTGCTTTGCCACGAAGTAACGAGTCCGCAAGCGTTTGAAGGTCTGCGTTTAGCCGGTCGAACCGTTCG
>JAZUGM010000311.1:0-2651 GCA_045641205.1 Thermoguttaceae bacterium | reverse complement strand
ACGCGGAAGTCGGATCGTTTGTTCCCGCTCCGTTCGTTTGCGGAGTCGGCGCGGCGTCTTCGTACCGCAAAACGATCTGGGGCGGTTCCAATTCCTCCGCTTGGGCGGCGGTCGGCGCTACGACGGTCGTCTGGTCGGGCTGGATTCCGGCGCCGTACGCGACGTTTTGCGTTTGTTCGTTCGACGCGTCGTTTTGGTCTTTAGACGCGACGGCGCTTTGTTCTTGAAGATTTGTGCGTCGTTGCGCTAAATATTGCGATTCGAGCGCTTTTGCGCGTTGCGCGACGTCGTTGTTTTCAGGCGTCAGCTTCGCCGCCAGTTTCGTCTGTTCCGTCGCGTCGTTCAAATCGCCCGCGCGCTCGGACAAAACGCCCATTTTATAGTAGGCGCGATAATCGTTCGGAGCGACTTGCGCGACTTGTCGCAAGGCTTCGTAAGCGTCGTCGTCCCTTCCCTGCGCTTCGAGCAAATAGGCGATTTCCAATTTTGGCTCGATCGAATCCGGGTTGCGGTCTCTCCATTCTTCCAACGTCGCCATCGCGGAACCGGAGTCTCCTCGCGCGGTCGCCGACGTCGCTATGCCGCGATAACAACAAACGATCGTTTCGTCGGCTGGATTAGATTCCAACGCTTTCCAGTATGCGTCTTCCGCTTTCGTCAAAAAGTTGTAATCGCCCGTCGCGGTCGCTTTGCGCTGGTAGGCGGAGCCCAAATTGTAATACGTTTCGGCGGAATTTGGATTTTCTTCAAGAGAATTTTGAAAAGACTCGATCGCGCCGTCGTAATCGCCCGCGACGTAAAGGTCGACGCCTTGCGCGTTGCTCGTCGCGGCGTTGACGCCGGGCGAAACGCAACCAAGAGTCGACGCGAAACTTGCCAAAGCGCCTAGAAGAACGACGCCGCACAATGGCGAAAACGCAAGCCGCGTCGAAAAGAGTCGTCTTACCGTCGAAATTTGGGCGAACATAACGAATAATCCTTTAACTTTCGTCCTTTCCTTCGGGCGTCGCCGTCCCAAGGAAAGAGGAGCGAGAATCGTCCGCGTGAAAATCGCTCCGACTTGATTCCGTTCAAGCCGACTTTGCGGAACAATATGCGCGATTGTAGTTTTTTCGACGAGACGACGCAAGAGCGTTTCCGTTTATTTGACGCGACGGATTCTTTTTCGCGAGTTTTTTCAAAAAAAATTATCGACTTCTTGAATTTTTCGGCGCCGCCGCTTAAAATAGAGGCGCAGAGGCGTCTTTTCGAACGCCGAAACAAACGGCAAAGGACGAAATTCCGATGAACAGATTTGGGAAACGACGCGATCGTATTATTTTCACGGCGCTCGCTTGGGGCGCGGCGCTTATAGGGTTCCTTTCGCTTGAACGCGCGTGCGAAGGCGCGCCCCCGTCGTCGCGACGAAACGCGATCAAAGAAGACGCGAACGCCGCCGCGTCGTCGACGCCCAAGCGCGCGGAATTTGGCGCAAATCGCGCTCGAACTCGACGGAACGTCGAAACGAACGACGGCGCGTTGCCGGAATCGGGCGCCGCGAATCTCGCGTTCGACGACGAATTGGAAGAAGCGTCAAATTGGCTTGATCCGGCGCAAGTCGACGGTCTGCGCGCGCGCGTCTTGGAACTGGCGCGAGAAAATCGCAAGAAGTGGCCGCCTTTCGCGAAAATTCAGCCCGAAGGGGCGGCGAAACTCGATATTCGCGTAGTTGAAGGAAACGAAGGCAAAATTGTTCTCTATACCGACCTTCCCTCCTCGCCCGGCGTCGATCAAATTCCCGACGCGTTGGAAGCGGCGATCCCGCATATTTGCAAGTTCTTTCATTTGGACGAGTCGCGCTTCGAAAATTGGCGCGTCGAAGCGTTTCTTATGAGAGACGTCGACGCGTTCGTTAAATTGGGCGCGCTCGACGGTCCGCCTCGGTTTCTTTACGGGTATTCGTCGCGCGATCGCATCTTCGCCAAAGACCAACGAATCGAGTACTATAATCGTTTCCTCCTTTTACACGAGTTAGTTCATACGATTATGCACGAAACGTTCGGGGATTTGTATCCGCGCTGGTATTCGGAAGGATCGGCGGAATTTTTGGCGTTGTACGTTTGGAACGCCAAAAAGAAAGAAATTGAAATAGCGTGGAACCCGGAGTCGGAAGACGCCACGCCCGGTTTCGGACGTCTGCGAATGGTTCAGGAGATCGTCAAATCGAACGAAGCGCCGACGCTCTTTGAAATTCTGAATTTCGAGCCGCGAGATTTTGTCGAAGTCAAGACCTACGCTTGGAGCTGGGCGCTTGTCTCTTTTCTGCACAACTCCCCGAAGTATAGGGACGTCGCGGCGCTTTTGCCTTATTGGTCGCTAGCAAACGACCCGAACAAACTATTCGCCGACGCGTTGGGGGATCGATGGAGCGAATTAGAACTCGACTGGGCGGATTTCCTCCAGCGACTCGATTATTCTTACGATTACGAGGCGTCGTCGATCGATTATCTCGACCGTTTGGGCAAGGCGCCGACGCCGGAAGAAGAAGCGAAAGGAATCGTCGTCGACGTCGATCCTTCGCGCGGCTGGATTAATACCGGCGTTCGCTTGTCGTCGGGCGTCGAATACCGCTTGGCGTCGAAAGGCAGGTTCCAATTCTACCTTCCTTGCGT
>JAZUGM010000310.1:0-1613 GCA_045641205.1 Thermoguttaceae bacterium | reverse complement strand
CGTTCCGCAAGACCCAAAAGAAGGAACCGGCGAGGAGTTGTTGCGACAAATTCGACTCGAAAAAGAAAAACTAGTTAAAGCGGGAAAAATAAAAAAAGAAAAGCCGCTTCCAGAAATTAAAGACGATGAAAAGCCATTTGAGATTCCTGATAATTGGACTTGGGTTAAAATAGGCGACGTTATTACGCTTCTTTCTGGTCGTGACTTAGTTCCGACTGATTACAATGCAGAACAAAGAGGAATCCCATACGTTACCGGGGCAAGTAACATTGACAAAGGGCAAGTAATTATCAATCGTTGGACTGAATTTGCGAAAGTTATTGCGGTAAAGGGAAACATACTTCTGTCTTGTAAAGGAACTATCGGTAAAATTTCAATTTTACAGGAAGATTCTGTTCACATTGCACGGCAAATAATGGCGATCGTTCCAATCTTTGTGGAAACGCTATTTTTGAAATATTTCCTTGATCTTGTGCAATGGAAACCAAAGAGTATGATTCCAGGAATTGAAAGAAGGGACGTTCTCAATTTGAACTTCCCTCTTCCCCCTCTAGCGGAGCAAAAGCGCATAGTAGCGAAACTCGAATCGTTTAAGCCTTTCGTCGAGCGCTTCGACCGTGCGAAGACGCGTTTAGACGAAATATCGCGAAGTTTTCCCGACGATCTTCGCCGGGGACTGTTGCAACGCGCGCTCGAAGGGCGTCTTGTCGCCCGCGACGCGTCTGAAGGAACGGGCGCAGATTTGTTACGGGAAATTCAAAAGGAAAAACAGGCGCTAATCGCGGCGGGAAAGATTAAAAAAGAAAAACCGCTTCCTGAAATTAAAGACGACGAAAAACCTTTTGAGATTCCTGAACATTGGACTTGGGTGCGGTTGGGCGACATTTCCGATATGCGTCTTGGAAAAATGCTTGACAAAATTAAAAATCAAGGCGAGTTCCAGCCCTATCTTCGTAACGTAAATGTTAGATGGGGAGAGTTTAATTTTGACGATATATTAGCAATGCGGTTTAGAGAGGAAGAAGAAGAACGTTATTCGATTAAATACGGCGATCTTGTTGTTTGCGAGGGGGGAGAACCCGGACGTTGCGCCGTCTGGTTAGACTCTTCGCGAACTTTTAAAATTCAAAAAGCTTTACATCGAATTCGTTTTTTTGGGAGCGTCAATAGTATATTTGCCAGTCGTTTATTTAAACTGTATGCTGAAAACGGATATTTTGCACGTAGTGTTAATGGAACCACGATCAAACATCTTACCGGCGAGAATTTGGCAAAAGTCTTGTTTCCACTCCCTCCCCTTGGCGAGCAAAAACGCATAGTAGCGAAATTAGAAACTCTTCTTCCCTTATGCGATCGTTGTAAGCGTTCACAGATAAAGTATGGAGCGGAACCCCGCCGTTAGGCGGGCGCGGAAGCCCCCGATTACATATCGGCGCACGCCTTCATAACCAAGAAACTATGATTTTAAACCGTTGAGATTTTAAACCGTTGAAACGTTCGGGATTTTTCCCGCGTCGCGCGATCCACGTTTTGCGAACCGACGGCGCCCGCCGGTATATACCCGGCCGCTTCCACGCCCGCGTCTTACGACGCGGGGGGGAAAGCGCAAAAAC
>JAZUGM010000309.1:0-26771 GCA_045641205.1 Thermoguttaceae bacterium | reverse complement strand
GACGACTTCTTTATAGGAGATCGCGGCGCAATATTTCCCTTCGAATTCCAAAAGAAACAAGGCGGCGCGCGGAATCGACTTGTCGAACGCTTTCAAAATATCGAGGTCTAAATAGGGCTTTCTCCGTCGAATTTCAAAGACGTCGATTTCCGTCGTTTTCTCACCGGGCGCGACGTTTATAGTCTCGGACGTTAATTTGTTCGTCCACCAAATTTGCTCGATTTGTTCGACAAACAGACTCTTCAAACGCGCGTTTGCCTCCGCGTTGCGATAAACGCTTTCTTTTGGAACTTTTTTATTCACTTCGGACGCTTTCGGGAATTCCAACATTCGGCTCGCCCCCTATCGAACGACTAGAAAACAAATCAACTCGAAATCGTCTAGACCTGAAATTTTCGCGCCTAACGCGGTCGTGTTTCCGGGCGTGAACAAACTGTCGACGTCCCTTTGTTCCTTAACGTCGACGATAGAAAAAATGGCGTCGTTGAGTAGTCTGGAATATTTTTCCATTTTTCTTCCGTCTCGCGTCTCTTGATTGAAAGGTCGGTATAGTTCGGGTATCGGTTCCGACTCTCCTTTGCATAGAACCCTTAGTTTGTCTAAAATTTCTTTTGGGGACAAATGGTCGCAGACGATTTCTCCATTGGCGCCGACGTAAACCATATAGAAGGGGTGGAGTCTGTTTTGTCGATCGACGTTGACGCCGTCGGAACGATTCTTTAGAACGAAGACGACGCCCGGCGGCGCGTTTTTCGTCGCGCGCGCGACCGAATGCAATCCAAAGGGCGTTTGATCCAAATTGGGATTCGTTTTGACGTATTCAAGCAGATCGAGTCTGAACTCGTTGAGTCCCAAATCGACGATCGACACGCCCGTCGAAGTTTCTTCAAGGTCGACGACCTCTTCTTGAAGTCTTTTCAGTTGGGCTTTTCTATACTCGAGTTCGATTTTTTCTTGACTCAGCACATTGTCGTCTCCAGTCGCGGAAAGATTGACGATTTCCATTCTTGTTTCAACTTTCGACTTTAACGCGATATAGTCGTCGAGGGACACGTCGGGCCAAAAGACGACGAGTTGTATCTTTTTGTTTCGACTGCCGATTCGATCGATTCTTCCAAAACGCTGAATAATTCGAACGGGGTTCCAGTGAACGTCGTAATTGATCTGATAATCGCAGTCTTGGAGGTTTTGCCCTTCGGAAATACAGTCGGTGGCGACAAGGACGTCGATTTTTGGGACTTTGGCGGGATCGACGTTCTTTGACGCGGGTGAAAACGCCGCCAATACGTCGTTCATATCGGCGCGCATTTTCGGAATCGTCGTCCTTCCGTCGACGCTTCCCGTGATCATCGCGGAATCAAGCCCGAAATTTTCCTTGACGAATTTTCCGACGTGTTCGAAGAGGTATTCCGCCGTGTCGGCAAACGCGGTAAATATAAGGACTTTGCGGTTGCCTTCGTTAATGGGACGTTGGAATTTTTCCGCAAGAACGCGCTTGAGTTCGTTTAATTTCGCGTCGTGTTCCGGGTCGACGTCTTTAATCTTTTCTAAAACGACGTTAAGATCGTCCAAATCTTGCTCGAGTGTTTCGCGCCACGTTTGACAATCCATATCGTTAAGATCGATTCTGATATTTTTCCCGACTGCGAAAAAATCGGCGCTTTCAGCGTCGTCGTCGTCAAAATTTCCCAAACTCGAGAAATTGTTCTCCGTCGCGTCTATTTCGCCTTGTTTTCCACGTAGAAATTCGTCGATAACGTTAATAGTCCTTCTAATATTTTCGGAGATGCGTTCTATGGTCGCGCTAAAGGAACGAACGGAACTTTCTAAACGTTTTAGCAAATTGATCGACATTAAACGCCGAAGTCCAAGTTCGCGATTCTGTTGCGTGAATCCGACGTGCGCCTGATTGTCTTTGAATTCTTTTTCGTATTTATCTAGTCGACTCGGCAAGATATATTTCGAAGGCGTGTAAACGCTTAGGTTTAATTCCGTCAATATTTCGTACAATTCGCCGTACTGCACCGAATTTTTTAAATCCGTCAATCCGGGTCTCAATGAAATCGGCTTCAATCGTGTTGGGAAAGTTCCAATTTCCGACGTGTCGTAATAATTTTCGACGTGTTTTCTCGAGCGCGCGATGGTAACGGCGTCGAGAACTTCAAAGAAATCGAAACTCAATTCTTTGAGCAAACGCTCCGTCGTTCGTTCCTGAAGTTCTAACTTACTCCAACGATTGAAGGCTTGTTGCGCGCTTTTAAACACGTCGTCAAGCGAACGCGACAAGTTTAACTTGGAATCGATTACGGAAACGTCGCCTTCGTAAGCAAGTTTCAACTGATTTTTGAGGTCGTTAAATCGATTGTTGACGGGCGTTGCCGAAAGCATTAAGACTTTTGTTTTGACGCCTTGGCGAATGACTTGATCAAGAAGCCTGTCGTATCGATTTGTTTTTTTATTTTGCGCGCCTTCGGCGTTTCCTCCGTTGCGGAAATTATGCGACTCGTCGATCACGACGAGATCGTAAGCGCTCCAGTTGAGACGTTCCAAGTCTTGTCCGTTGTACGATTTGCCGTGAGTTCGAGACAAATCGGAATGAAAGAGGACGTCGTAACGCAAGCGGTCTTTTAGAACGGGATTGTCGACGTAGTTTGCCTTGTACGTGTTCCAGTTGTTGACAAGTTTTTTCGGACACAGAACTAAGACGTTTTTATTGCGATTTTCATAATACTTAATAACGGCAAGCGCCGTGAACGTTTTGCCTAGTCCCACGCTGTCGGCAAGAATGCAACCGTTATATTTTTCAAGTTTGTTAATAGCGGCAAGCGCGGCGTCCCTCTGGAAATTGTAAAGAAGACGCCAAATTTCGCTTTTTTTGAAGCCGGTCGCTTCGTTGGGTAGTTCGTCCTCCGAAACGCTTTTTAGAAATTCGTTGAAAATATTAAAGAGCGCGATAAAATAGACGTATTCCGGCGAGTTTTCGTTATACGCGGCGGCGATTTTCTCAAAGACCTCGTCTTTGACGTCTTGTAATCGCGATTTATCGCGCCATACTTCGTCAAAAGAACGCAATAGTTCTTGCGCGTCCGGCGAGTCGGGTTCGACCTTCATAGTAAAGGCGTTTAAGTTGTCGCCTCGTTCGCACCCAAGTTCGACGGCGTCAAAGTTTTTAAAGGGCAAATATCCCGTCTTATCGACGATTAAACAACCTTGTATTCCGTCTTTTGACACGTTCGAACGAAACGCAACCTTTCTTCGAATCCATTCGGCGCATTCTCTTGCGATCGCGCGTTGCGTGAGTTCGTTGCGAAGTTTGACTTCAAATTCGTTTCCGTACAAACTACGTTCGCGGTTCAGACGCGGAATGTAAAATTCTCTCTTCTCTTTCGGAGTTTGATCGGAAACAAAGGTCGGAGAATTGAAAATAAAACGTAGTTCGTCGATTTCTTCCAGCTGTTTCTTCAATTCCTGATAGGCGTAAATCGAGAAGCAGGAAGCGATAATCGACAACTTGGAATTCGGTTTAATTTCGTTTCGTAAATCGTCGACCAGTATTCGAGTTTTATTATCAAAAAAAGCCATAACAAGACCTGTCGACCGTCGTCTTTTGAACCAACTTCGTCGTAAAAAAGCGGCGTTCCCCAAAGAACGCCGCAAAAACTACTTTCTAAACCCAAACGAGAAAACTACTTGGCGCAAGGAACAAACCCGCCCGCGATTACCCAAGCGACGCGCGTAGGTTCGTCGCTAGTCAACTTCAACAACCCGGTCTCTTGATCGATCGCGTAAACGTAAATCGAGCCCGATTTCTTGTTGCTGACGATCAAAAATTTGCCGGTCGGATCGAGCGTAAAGAATCGGGGGAATTTTCCGTTCGAAGAAACGCGTTGCAACAAGGGAAATTCGACGTCGGAACCTTTGGCGCCCTTGACGATCGAAGTCGCGTCGAAAGCGACGACGGTGTTTTGTCCGCGGTTCGTCGCGTAAACGACCGTCTTGCCGCTCGTCGTCGCAACCGCCGTAATCGCGGCGGTCTTGTTACCGTAGAAAAATTCTTTGCCGTCGACGAGCGCTTCTTCGTCGGTCAGTTTTACGCGATATTCGTCTTCGATGGTCGACCACGTTCCGAGTCTTTCGCTCTTGCCTTCTTTGAAATCGAGACGGAAGGCGGAAAGGGTCGAATCAAGTTCGTTGATCGAGAAAACAAGCAATTTGCCTTGGACGTCGTTTACAAACGCAAGGTGTCGCGGTCCGGCTCCGGCGGGCGTCGCAAGGAACGGGATTTCCGGGTCTTGGTCGAGTTCGCCGGTCTTTTCGTTTACGCGCGCTATATAAATTCTATCGGAGCCCAAATCGCTCATAAACATACGGCAAACGCCGTCGGTCGTTACGAAATAGGCGGAGTGTCCGTAGGGATGGTTTTGACGACGCGTCAAAGGACCGGAGCCGTCGCGGAAATATTTCGCCGTAACGTCTGCAACGCTTCCGTCTTCGTTTAGCGGAAAGAGCGAGAAATCGCCGCTCGTATAATTTGCGGCGTTCAAAAATTTTCCGTCGGAGCGAACGCACACGTGGCAGACGCCGGAGCCGGTCGTCGGCTTGTGATTAACGATCGACAAATCGCCGTTTTTCGAATCGACTTTGCAAGCGTAAGCGTTTGCACCCCCGTCTTTAGGATCGGCGCTACCCGTGAAATAAAGCAAATTTTTATCGGGCAACGTATCGATATACCCGGAAAAAGACGCTTTCAAAACAAGGCGGACGTCTGAAATTTTGCCCGTCTCGGAATCGAATTTTCCAACGTAAATTCCTTCGGAACGAGGAACGCCGTATTCGTCTTGTTCGGGCGTCGTTTTGTCGGTCGACGTTCCCATATAGAACCAATAATCGGCGGCAAAGGTCGTCGCCGCTTGCAACGCGCACAAAGTCAACGCGGCGAATAAAACTCGCGTCGCTCTTTGTTTCCATAATTTCATAATTAAATTCTCCTTAAAATACGAGGGGAGCAACGGCGTCGTTCCGATCGACAAAATTCAATTCGCGTTCATATGTCGCCGAACGACGCCTCTATTGTACCAAACGTTTGGACGAAATTCAACCGACGAAATATGTTTCTCGTTTATTCGACTCGCGAATACTTAAAGGAAACGGCGGAACGTTTCGGCAAAAAGACCTCGACCCCCTCGGTCGCCAACGTCGCGCCGGAAATTGTCGTCGACTCGCGCGTTTCGAGATTCTCCCAACGGTAAACGCCCGTCGGATCGATTTGGCGCGGCTTCACGACGAAAGATTCTTCGTCGTTCTTCTCGTTGCGAACGCAGAAGACGCAACCCGATTGGCGTTTCGACGGCGTTAAGGGCGCGTCCTTCGCGTAACGCGCGACCGCGTCTTTCGACTTAGAAATCGGGTTCCCTTGCTTGTCTGCTTGGCGCGAATCGTCAAACTGCCAAACGCTCCAGTCGTTTTCGGTAAAACCGCCCTGCAACAAATAATAATCCCCGTCGACCAGCAGTTCGCGCGCGGCGAAATAACGGTCGGCGTAATTGCGTTTGCTCGGATTCGGATTCTCTAAGAAATAGGGGCGGACGGTGGAAAAAGGCGCGACGTCGATCGTCGTTTTGTAGACGTCGTATTCGTCCTTTTCAAAATTGAAATCGTGCGGATCGATGTTTTTATAGTAGATAAACCAACGATTAAGCGCGTCGTGATAGCGCTGTTTTTCGACAAAATCAAAATAACCGACGTCGGAATAGTGAAGCGGAACGGCGCCAAGTCGCAACGTTTCCAGATCGTTGCGTCGACCGCCGCTAGCGCACGAATCGAAAATCAAGTCGGGATTTTGCGCCTTAAGATTCTCCCAAAAACGATAGAGACCGCAAACATACTTGTTTTCGGCATATCCTTTGCGATCGTTGAAATTCGGATCCTTTTCTTCCAGCGATTCGAGAAAAACCAGAGGACCGGCGCCGTTGGAATCCTGACGATAAATCGAAACGCCGTTCGACCGAATCATATCGCCGATCTTTTTCGACAAATAGTCGACGGTTTCGTCCGACGTCAAATTCATACGATAACTTTCGACGGCGATTTTGTCGGGCACGACGTATTTTCGGTTCTCGTCGTTCAAATTGTCTTTGTAGACGCGTTCCGGCTCGAACCAAAGAACCAAGTCGCCCTTCTTTTCGCCCAGCGCGACGTTCGCCAACTCGTCGGCGACAGGGCGCAACCCCTTGGGAAATCTTGCCGGATCAAGCGTCCAATCGCCGACGGCAAACCAATATCCGACGAACGTTTTAACCGCTCCTTCGCGCAAATACCAGCCGGCGTCGATCCAAAGTCCCTCGCACGGATATCCTAGCGAGCGTAATTTACGAATGGCGTCGATTTGTTCGTCGGCGGTAACTTTGTCGTAAAGTTCGCCGCGATAAAAAACGTCGAGAACAAATTTCGGTCGTAAAACGACGTTTTCCTGTCGCGGCATAACGTAACGACGGAACCAATCGCGCCAAAGATTCGTCAAATCGGAGCCGGTCGGAAGGGCAAAGAGCGTAATTCGCGGCGTGCGAATCTTTTCGCCCGGCTTCAAATAGAGGTCGACGTCCTTTTGACCCGCGACGAACCGCGCGTCGCCCGAGGCGTTCGCTTCGAAGGTCGCAGTCCAGCGTCCCGTCCAACCGATCGCGACAATATACGAGCGTTCGCGTCCCTCGACGACGAAATAAGGAAAAGCGCCGAAGGAAGGATAAGCCTCGCGCGGCGTGAAAGAACGCGGCTCGCCCGGCGTCAACGGGACGGTTTCGAGCAAATAATTCCGTTTAGGATCGGAATCCTCGCCGTAACCCGACGTCAACTTGGCGTCGCCGCCCGTCGGCAAAAGAACGTCGACCGCAACGACGTCCTTCAAATTCGGCGAATCGACGTCGGAAACGTTTTCAAACCAAACGACGCTCTCGCAACAAGGATAATCGGCGTAAGTCGTCGTCTCGCAAGTAATTTTCAAGCCGCTAGCTTCGTCGATCGTCTCTTGCGTTCGAACTTCGACGGGTTCGCGCGGAAAAGCGTCTTGATCGGAAGAAGGATATTCGCGGACGTCGATCGACGTCTTCACGTCTGGAAGAACCGCGCCCGAAGCGTCGAGAAAACCTTGACGTTCGACTCCGGCTAATTGAAAACGAAAGGCGTTTTCGAGTATTTTTTGCGCTTCGCTATCGGCGCTCCAAAGGGAATTCGGAAAACAAAGCCCGACGACAAGCAAAAAAGCCGTCGACAAGCCGTCAAAAAATGTCAAGCGCATAAGGTCGTCCCCAAGTTTGCATCCAAATTAGTCCCGACGTTTATTAGGGAAAAGAGCGTAAGCCGCGTAATAAACCGCGTCGACGTTCGTTCCTCATTATAACTGAAGAAAAAGCGCGCGACAAGAGGCGGAAAATTTGTCCCGCTATTGATTTAACAAAGTAGACGCCTTATAATAGAAGAAGTTTAACGTTTCCTATGTTAAGGAGTTCCGCAATGAAAACACGCCTTTGGCTTCCTCTCCTTTTTTTGTGCGCGTCGATATTTGTTCCGCAAATTGTCGCGCAAGAGTCGCGCGCCTTGACGCCGAAATTTGCCGACGCGCAAACGCCGATTTTAATCAACCCTGTCGTCCCCGAAGCGCCTACGCTAATCCAAACGTTTGACGTCGACGCGACGAAGGTTCGACGTCTGATCCTTTCCGTATCGGAACCGCGATTGCTCAAGCGGCTCGAAACGCGCGTCGGCAAAGATATTGTCGGCGCCGTCGTCCTAAGCGATTCGACGGAATCGACGCAAGTTGAAATTAAAGTCGACGCGAAATTGGAAGACGCTTTGACGCTCTGGGCGGTTCCCTCGTCCGTCGCGACTCCCTACGACAAAATTCAAATAGGCGTGCGCTCGGCGCTTCTTGACGGCGTTGAGGCGACTTGCGACGCCGCGCCGATCGAATATCGTTTCGGCGTCCTTCTTCGCGACGTCGGCTGGGACGGTTGTTCTTGTTATCGCATACCGGGTCTGGCGCGAACGAACGAAGGAACGTTAATCGCGGTCTACGACGCTCGCTGGCGCGGTTTTCCAGACCTGCCCGCCGATATTGACGTCGCTTGCAGTCGAAGTTTCGACGGCGGCAAAACGTGGGCGCCGATGCAAATCGCGATTAATTTTCACGCGGAAGACGAAAAGCTCGAAGGCGTCGGCGATCCGTCGATCTTAGTCGACTCGCAAACGGGAAGAATTTGGATCGCGGCGCTTTGGGCGCATAATGGAAAATCGTACCGCGCGTCGGAACCGGGGCTAGATCCCGAAAAGTCGGGTCGGCTCGTCTTGACGTGGAGCGACGACGACGGCGAGACGTGGAGCGAGCCGCGCGACGTTACGAACGAAGTCGAGCCCGACAAAGATTGGCGGATTCTCTTCCAAGGACCGGGCTCGGGCATAACGACGCGCGACGGAAAGCTCGTCTTCCCCGCGCAATACGTCGATTCGGCGCGTGTCTTCCATTCGACGATCGTTTGGAGCGCAGACCGAGGCGAAACGTGGAAAGTCGGAACCGGCGCGCGCGACGCGACTTGCGAAGCGGCTGTCGTCGAACTCAACGATGGAACGTTAATGCTAAATATGAGAAACACCGACAATAAGACGTTGGCGCGTTCGATCGTTACGACCGACGATCTGGGCGAATCGTGGAAGGAACACGAGACGTCTTGCAAAGCGCTCGAAGAGCCCGTCTGTCAGGCGAGTTTGATTCGTATGAAGTCGACGCTTGACGGCGACGACGCGAATTTGCTGGCGTTTATGAATCCCGCTTCAAAAAAAGGACGCGTCGATATGACGCTCAAACTAAGCGAAGACGAAGGTCGAACGTGGACGCGCGCGCTAACGCTCTATCGACCGGGGTCTTGCGGGTATTCGTCGCTCGCCAAAATCGACGACGAAACGCTCGGCGTTTTGTACGAAACCAACGGCGGATTAATTTTCCAAATCGTCAAAATTCAGGACGTTCCCTGTGTAAAGTAAATCCTAAACACGCGCGACGTCAGTCGCCCAACGAGAAAGCTCAAACAATGCAAACAAATTCAAATCGATCGTCCCTTAGTCGAACGGCGTTGCGTTTGCTCGCGTTTACGCTTGTTTCGATTCTTCCTTCCTTAGCGTCGGGGCAAGGGTTCCTTATCGAGTCCGCCGTTCCGCGTCCGTTGCCCCGTTGGGTCGTCCGCCCGATTCCGCCGCGTCCTACGGAACGCGAACAGACGCCCTACTCTATCGAGTCGGAAGAAATTGGCGCGACGATCAACGGTTCCGTCGCGCAAGTCGACGTCGCGCAAACCTTCAAAAACGAGGGAAACAGGACGATAGAAACCGCGTTTGTCTTCCCCCTTCCCTACGACGGCGCCATCGATTCGATGACGCTTCTTGTCGACGGAAAAGAATATCCGGCGCAACTGCTCGATTCAAAGGAAGCGCGTGAAAAATACGAGTCGATCGTGCGTAAAAATCGCGATCCTGCGTTGCTGGAATGGGTCGGGACGGGCTTGTTTCAAACGAGCGTTTTTCCAATTCCCGCAGGAGAATCGCGCACGATTTCCCTTCATTACACGCAACTCTTACGCTCTAGCGACGGTCTGACGGAATTCTTATTCCCGTTAAGTTGCGCGAAGTACTCCGCCAAACCCGTCAAAAAAATTGCGTTCGACGTTACGATCGTCGGAGACGCCGAACTTAAGAACGTCTATTCCCCATCGTTTGACGTCAAAGTCGAACGCAACGGAAAAAACGTCGCAAAAGTTACGCATACGCTGGAAAACGAGACGCCTAGCGCCGATTTCCGACTATTTTTCGATCAAAACGCCGACGAATTGTCCGCTAAAATACAAAGTTACCGACCCGACGAAAACGAAGACGGTTATTTTCTCCTTCTTGCCTCGCCGAAAATCGTCGACGAATCGAAAGCGCCGTTGCCTAAAACGGTTCTCTTCGCGCTCGACGTTTCCGGGAGTATGTCGGGTCAAAAAATCCTACAGGCGCGCGACTCGCTCAAATTCGTAATCTCGCGACTACGCGACGGAGATAAATTTAACGTCGTTCTTTTCAATAGCGACGTAACGTCCTACAAAGAGGAATTACAAGTCAGTTCGGCGGAAACGCGCGCCGACGCGCTCGCCTTCGCCGATTCGGTGCGCGCAAGGGGCTCGACAAACGTCGAAGACGCGCTCAAAACGGTCTTTGCGCAAATCGCAAAAGACGACTCTTCCAATCCGAAGTATCTGGTCTTCCTGAGCGACGGCGCGCCGACCGTTAAAGAGTGCAACGAAATGAAACTTGCGCAAATTGCGCGCGAAAACAACAAATCGCAAGCGAGATTCTTATCGCTCGGCGTCGGATACGACGTCAATTCGCGTTTGCTCGACCGTTTTGTGCGCGACGGACGCGGAATCGGCGAATACGTCAAGCCTGAAGAAAACGTCGAAGAACGCGTCGCGGCGGTCTATAGTCATATCGAAGCGCCCGTCTTTTCGGAAGTCGCTTTCAATTACGCGTTAAAGGACGACGCGGAGAAAAAATACTTCGTCAATATGGTCTATCCGTCGGAAAGAATCGACGTTTTCGCGGGCGAGCAAATCGTCGTCGTCGGACGTTATTCAACGCCGGGCGAAATCGTAATCGACGCGCAAGGAAAAGTCGGCGAAAAAGACGTGCAATTCAAATTTGACGGAAAACTGACTTCTAAGAGCGAAGACACCTCTTTTGCGTTCGTCGAACGTATTTGGGCGAGTCGTCGCGTCGGAGAAATTATCGACAAGCTCGATCTTGACGGCGCCAATAAGGAATTACTCGACGAATTGTTACAACTTGCGAAGAAACACGGGATCGTCACCCCGTATACTTCGTTCCTAGCAGACGATTCCGTCGCGCTCAACGCCGACGCTTCCAACGCCGCGCGCGCGACGATGAATTTTAACGCGATGGCGTCGCAGACGTCGAACGCTTCCGGATTCGCGCAACGCAGTTTGAAACAGTCGTATCGCAACGCTAATTCGCTAGCCGCTTCCGCAAACGGAGCCAACGGCGCAAGTATGGATATGGCTATGAAAACCGCGCCGAGCCTCGCTATGCCCGGCGCGGCTATGAGCAATATGGGCGGCATAGGCGTCGGTATGGGCGGCGGTATGAACGCGTCCGCGTCTAAAAGTTCCTTCTCGTCTCTGTCAAGGGGACGAACGCAAAGAACGGAAAACGCCGCAGAAAGTCGTCCGATCGACGAGACGATGAAAACGATCGCAAGCAAGACTTTCTATCTCAAACAAGGAGAGTGGATCGATGCGTCGATCAACGAAGAATTGGAGAAAAATCAACGACCGATCATAGTAATTCAGTTCGGCGACGAATACTTTAAGTTAGTCGCGCAGTTCGGTCAAGAATTTTCGCAATATCTCGTGTTTACGGAACCGACGACGATTTATTTCCAAGGGAAGATTTACAAAATCGAACCTGAAAAAAAGTAGAAACGCAAAGGGAGAAAGAAGAAACGCGCGACGCGTTTGAAAACTATTCTTTTTTTTGCGTTTATGCAAAAATTTCTTGACGTCGCGCAAATTTCAAGTTAAAATTGAAGGGGCGAGTGTTTTGCGCGCCTTGGCGTTGAACGCTTTCCTACGACGAAGCGTTTTATTGGAAGTTCGACGTCCGTTTCAAGAATCGTGAGAATTGCGCGTCGGAGAATTTTATGACTTGTCGGCTTATCGTCGCCGATCCCTTGCCTGTAGTTCGCGCCGGGTTGCGTTCGTTTTTTCACGAGACGGACGCAATAATTGTCGACGAAGCGCAAACGTCCGAACAAGCGGTCGTAAAAACGTTGGAGGCGCTTCCGGACGCGTTGTTGCTAGACGTGCAATTTCCCGATAAATCTGGTTTTGAAGTCGTTGAAGAGTTGCGTAAAAACGATTATAACGGCAGGATCGTTTTCTTTGCCGACGACGAGCGTCTGGCTTGTTTTGCGCGCGCCGTCGCCGTCGGCGCAGATTCCTACTTGTTAAAGAAAACGCCTCAAATAGAGCTGTTGCGAGTCGTCTTGGCGTTGGTCTCGATTCAAAAAGAGCAAGCGGAGGAGCAAACCGATTTATTAGCTTCTTTTTCCGGCGAATTAAAACGCGTCGCGTCGACGATGAGACGCGCGCGCGTCGATTCGCTCAGTCCGTTGACGGAACGCGAAGCGCAGGTTTTGCGTCATATTGGACTAGGACTTAGCAACAAAGAAATCGCCTCTTCGTTGAAATTAAGTCTGGACACCGTAAAAGAACACGTAAAAAACATACTAAGAAAGTTAGACGTCAACGATAGAACTCAAGCGGCTATTTGGGCCGTGCGAAAAAAGATGGTCTAAGTTTTGTACTTTGAACGATATAACGGCGGCGACGAGCGTTCGTCCCGTTTTTGTTTTATTATGATTGGAGTTGATTATGGGCGATGCTAAACCGCATGTTTTTATTCAGAGTCTCGACGCCGCGTTGGTCGCCGATTGTTTGGACGCTAAGTTGAACGAAGAGACGACGATTCAGGCTTGGGGCGACGAATTGACGAAGGCTCTTGAAAAGAGCGGTCATTGCGACCGTTTTGTAATTAATTTTCAAAACGTTCAATTTATGTCAAGTTCGGCGCTCCGTACGTTGATTTCTCTCAATTCGAAAGCCAAGGTTAAGAAAGTCGCGCTTTTCCTTTGCGAGATTAACCCCAATATTATGGAAGTCTTCAAAATTACGAAATTGGACTCGATCTTCAAGATTCGTAAGACGCAACTTGAAGCGCTCGTTTCAAAGTAAAAATTTCCGATTTTATGAGGTTTTTTGTAGTTTCATAACAACAAAACGCTCAGAAGGCGTTTCTTTTGGGCGTTTCGTATTTTATTGAAACAACATAAGAACGCATCATATAAGGAGAAGTCTATATGTCGAGTTGCGACGTCGATTCATTGAACGTTCAAGAAAACGTTTGGCAATATAGCGTCAGTATTCCGAGCGTTTCCGGCGCCGGTTCTAAGTCTATTGATTTGATAATCGACGAGTTGGAACGTCGTTCGTGGAACGAGCAGGATTTGTTTGCCGTGCGTTTGGCGCTTGACGAAGCGGTTATGAACGCGATCGAGCATGGAAATCAACGCGACCCAAACAAAACGGTAAAGATCGACGCCAATGTTGGCGACAATAAAGCGAGAATTTCCGTTTGCGACGAAGGCGACGGATTTAGCGAAGAAAGCGTTCCTGATCCGTTGGCGAGCGACAATCTCGAGTCGCCTTGCGGTCGGGGGTTGTTCTTAATTCGTAATTTTATGACGCGCGTTTGGCACAACGCCAAGGGAAACGTCATCTATATGGAAAAGGAACACGCTTGCGAGCAAACTTCGGAATCGTAAGTCGTCTTTTCCAATTCTCAGAAGAGCAAACGCGCTAAGAAAAAACGACAAGAAATATAAAAAGCCGCCGACTGCGCTCCATTCGGCGGTTTTTTTATTTGGAAAAACAAATTTGACGCGTCGCTTTAAGAACCTAAAGAACGCGTCAAACAACGTCCAAAACTCAATTCAACTTTACCAAGCGACGTTCAAATCAACGTCAACGTTTAAATCAAGCGCGTTTAAGTCAAGCTCGTCGGATAAATTCGGAGAAACGAACGCGGGACCGTAGACCGCGTCCGACGAACTTTGGACGTCTGATTTTTCCCCGAGTCCTTTTGTCGGCGTTGAAACGATAGAATTCGCAACAAGCTCGACGACGTCGGCAATTTCAACCGCTTCAACGGACGCAATTTCGGCGACAAACGCATTTTCAAACGCATCGTCCGAAATCTTCGACGTCTGCGCAACTCTTACGCGATTAATCGGATTGGCTTTATACGCCGCGTCGCGAACTTGAGCGCTTTTATAGCCGTAATACTGCAGGAAGTCGTTATAGTCGTTCGAATTAATGCCGTTCTTGCCGTCGACGTCCAATAGACGGAACTTCGGATTGCTAATCGTTGCGACGTCCTTGACGCCGTAACACGACAAAAGCGTGTTATAGTCGTTCGAAGCGCACTCGCCGTTGTCGTCGATATCGTAAATCACCGGATAGAGACTAATCGAACTTGGCGCCGTTACGGAATCGACGGCGGAACCGTTGACCGACTGCGCGCTAATACGCGCGTCGAACCCGGAAACGACGCTTGTAAAAACGCCGTCGGCAGGGACGGGAACGCCCGCTTTTTGCGCTTTCGTGGCGTTGCTAACGCTTCCGGCCGGAACAAACTTCATACGAGCGACCAGCGTCCACCCTTGCGCGTCGGCGTCGCCGCTTCCTTCGGCGGTCAACGTGATCGAAGCGCCGTCGTCTTGCGAAACGACCGAGTATCCGGCGGCTGCGACAATCTCGCCAAGCGCAAAATAATTTGAGTTGTAATCTAACGAAGCCGTCAGTTTCGTTACGGAATCGGAAGCGCCGGTCGACGCCCAAACGTCCATATAGAAATAGGACCATTCGTCGATCCAATCTCGTTGCGAGGCAAGCGCGTTCTCCAAGGAATCGCCCGCTTCGGAAGAAAGAGACTGACAAAGAATCTGAATCGCACCCGACGCGCTCGTCGAGTCGTTGTTAAGAAAGACGCCGACTTTTTTACCCTGCGTCCAGACAAAATCAGAAGAAACGTTTCCAGAATCGACTCGCGCCAACGCGACTCCAAAAGACGACTCGGGATCAAGACTCGCCGCCTTGTCGATCACGGAATCGAAAACGGACGCCGAACCGTCGCCCATCAGAACGCTCAACGCCGACGAGCCGTTCGTTTGTTTCTTCACAAACGCCAGATCGGCGTAACCGTCGCTATTAAAATCGCTCGAAACCAAGCCGTCGACCGCAGTCGCGCCATTAACGGAAATCATTCCGGAAGGCTTGGAACCGAAACCGTCGTCGGAACGCAAAAAATAGACGACGTTCGCATAATTGGAACCGGCCGAAGAATTCAACGCGGCGACGTCGTTTAAACCGTCTCCGTTAAAATCGCCGATCGCAACGGAATTTGGCGCTAATTTTTGCGTCGTGTTATTATAATTTGTCGAAACGGTCGTCGAAGAGAAACTACTGCCGGTGTTTTTTAGAAGGGTAATCGAATCTTGCGTCGAATTGACGACCACGACGTCGTCGAGCGCGCTCCCGTAAATAGAACCGACGGAAATCGAAGAACCGACGATCGTCGAATCGCCAAAAGTACGCGTCTGCGTCAAAGAGGAAGAACCGGAAGTCTTTAATTTGTACGTATAAACGGACGTCTTTGCCTTGCCGCTTACGCCCGTCCTAGCAAGAACGGCGATCTCGTCGACCGACGTCTGCGTAAATTTTCCAACCTCAACGTCGATCAGCGTTCCGTTAATACTTTGCGAAGCGATCGCCACGAAGGAACCGTCCGAAAGTTGTTGAAAAACCTGTAAACTAGAACCGACGTTCGCTTTATATTGAACGGCAAAATCAGTTAAGCCGTCGCCGTTGAAATCGCCAAAAGCGGCCTTGTTCACCGGCTGATTGAATCGATAACTCAAAGAAGCCTTGCCAAACGCGCCGGAATCGTCGACGTCGGCAACGTACAGACCTTCGACGCCAACTAACAACGCCTCGGTTTTGTCGTCTTTATCAACGTCTCCAACGAAGACGGACGAATATTCGGGCGAAGTAACGACGACTCCAGAATCAGAAAATTCATATTGGCTGGAAGCCGAAGCCTTGCCGGAGTAAAACACATAAGCAGCGCCGTTAGCGACAAAAATCTCGGGACTAGAATCGCCGCCGATATTCCCCATAGCCGCGACGGACGAAAAGTTGAGCTTCAAACCGTCGCAAGGAACCCAGTTTCCAAGTTGCGAAACGTCGGCTCCGTCGACCGGCGTCGTAGCCTTGATGGTAATCAGTCCGCTACTTCCGTTGTTTTGGGCGCCGACGACAAGAAAACCGTCTTGCTCGACAACCCAATCGAACGTGACGGTTCCATAAGCGCTCAAGTCGTAAGCGTAGGTTGAAATCGTCGACCCAAGACTTGCCAAGACCAAGGTATTCGCAGATTTAGACGTTTGCTTCAAGACGAGATAATCGGTTCCGTCGATCGTAGTCGACCCCATCAAAACGCCGGAAATAGCGCTTTTAACCGACGCCGACTTACCAAAGGAACCGGTTCCGAATCCAGAATAAACCGCCGTTTTGGTAAACTGTCCGCTGGAAAAATCCAATCCTTCCACCTGAACGACCACGCTTAAACCGTTGGCGTCGCTGATCGCGGTAGCGGAGACGTCAAGAAGACAACCCATATTCGGATCGAACAATTGCGAAACGCTCAAAGTCGATTGCGAACTTTGTTCAAAAGATTTAGAAGCGACGTTCCAATTATACAAAGTCGTCGTCAAATCAAAACCGTTCGAAGAAACAAGAAGAAGCTCGTCGCAACCGTCGTCGTCAAAATCGCCGGAAACGAAGGCGTTGAGATCCGCAGACGACGCGTTGATCGTTTTCAATTCTTGAGTTTTCAGAACGCTAAAAGCGCCGGAGTTGTTCGAATAGACCGTCAACGTTTGTTCTGAGAAATCGACCGTCGCCAACTCGAGCGTTTTATTGCCGTCAAAATCGGCAAGACAACTATAATCGACGGAGTTTTTTAATTCTACGGAGTAAGAAGAGGAAGAGCCAGACTCGTATTCCACGACCGTTTCCGCGCCAAAACCGCCCCAGTCGACGTTCAACAACTCTCGATTCTCCAACGATTCGAGCGAGAGGCGACGCGCCCTCGGCAAAGATTCGTAAGACTTTCGTGCGAAAATACGTTGAAATAAATTATCCTTCATCTTTGCAACCTTATCACAAGGGTGAGTAAAGGGCGCCGCTTCCCAAATACGCTCCGTTAAACGACGCGCGTTTCGCGACAAGTCGACCGCGCTTTGACGCGCCTCGAACCGCTGGAACGAGTCGCGCGACAATATTCGAACGTCCTCGGCGCCGCGACGCGCCTAACCTTTGTCGCTTCGAAACGACATTATACAACGTATTTTTTAAAAAAAAAAGCTCAAATCGGGAAAAAACAACGGCTTTTGTCAATTTTTAACAAAAGAGCTGTTCGAAAAAACCGACAAATTCCCAACTCGCTCCGTTGCTTACGTTGAAAACAAGGTCAAACACGCTCGGTTTTAGATTTGTCGATTTCTTAACTAGAGCCTGAACGCAACCGACCGCCAGTCGTTTCCTTTAAGCTCGACGATTAAAGTAACGCCGGTTCTTTTGACGTTTTGTAGCCAAAAAAGTTCCAATAAAAAAGAAGAAACACAAACGAAAACAAATCGACAAGCGCGTTTTCGTTTACGTTTCTTCTCGCGAATTTCCGAGGAGCCTCCTTTTTTCTATTCGTCCTCTAATTCTTCCGATTCCTCGTCAAAATCATAGTCCTCTTCTTCTTCTTCGTCGTCGTCTTCCTCCTCCTCTTCAAAGGCGTCGTCTTCCAAAGAATCGTCTTCCAAAGAATCGGAATCAAGATAATCGCCAAAATCGTCTTCTTCTTCGTCTTTCGTCGAATCGGATTCGCGCGCGTCGGAAGTGTTCGCAAAAACGTCGCCCCACTGATCGTAGTCCGTAATTTCGAAGTCGGACTCCTCGCCGTCGTTTTCGCCGTCGCCGTCATTCGCTTCCGGGGTCGCGTCGACGGGTTCTTGAACGATTCTATATTCCGATTCGTCGTTCCCTTGCGTCGAAAAAGTCGGACTAATCTCCGACAACGCGCGCGAGTTCGATTCTTCGCCGTCGCGTTTGGAAGAAAACGCAGTCGCGACAAAACCGGGGCTAGAATCGACAAGAGGAGCTTCGACGACTAATTCGGTCGGCTCGTTTGCTCGAGCGTCCGTCGCCTTGGAAGAGTCGGACTCGTCGACGCCGACGTCCAAATTATCGTCGACGCGCGTTTCGACCTTGTCTTCGCTCTCGATCGGTTCAACGACAAAATTCTCTGCGGCGTCGCACTTCTCTTGCGAATCTGTCGTCGACAAAACGTTCGCGTCGATCGTCGATTTTGGCGTTTCCACAAAATTAGGCTCGTCGACGCCAAGGCGAGGCGCTTCGACAGTCGCGGTCAAATCGCGGTCTTTCGCCTTTTTCTTCGGCTTCATCACGCGAAAACGTCTACGTTTCGGATCGTTCGAGGTCGGCAACACGCACACGGGAACGCCCAATTTAAGGAAGAGTCGGCAAATATGTTCGTGGCAGGTGAACAAGAATATCTGTCGACCCGCTTTTGCGAAATCGAAGAGCAATTTTGCGGCGAGCGCGGCGCGTTTATAATCGAAATTGACAAGAACATCGTCCCAAATCAACGGGGTTTGAACGCCGTGTTTTTCGAAGGAAACGACCAGCGCCAAACGCACCGCAATAAAGAGCAACTCGCGCGTTCCTCGCGACAACGCGGCGACGTCCAAAGTTTCCCCGTTCGACGCGTCGACGTAAAGAGCGTCCTCTCCAAGGGGCGTCCAGATATTGACGTAACGACCGTCGGTCAAACGCTTCAAAAATCGCGACGCCTCGCGCAACGTTTCAGGCTGTCGGTCTTTTTCGTAAGCGCGTCGAATATCCTCCATAATTTGTCCGGCGACGGCGCGACTCTGCCAAAGGGACGCGGCGCGAGACAAACGCAAGTCGTAGGCGGCGGCGTCAAAACGAGCGCGAATAAAATCTTTCTTCGCGACGACCTCTTCCGCCTGACGTCCTAATCGACCCGAAAGCTCCAATTTGCCCTTCATCTCGTAATCGAGCGCCTCAAGACGCTTCGTAAGATTGTCGATCTCAACGACCAATCCGTCGCGAACTTCTTGTTCGTTTAACAACGCGCCGATTTCTTCTTCCGAACAGAACCCGGCAAGCGCGTCGTCAAGGCGTCGTTGAACGCCGTCAAGTTCCGACTTCTTAGCGCAAAGAGACGCGTAACGTTCGACGGCGGCGACAAGTTCGTCGCGGCGTCGGACGTGGAATCCCGCCAGGTATTTGCGCGCTTCGCGAGACTGGCGACGGCACGTTTGAATCGTCTTACGACATTCCTTCTTGACGGCGTTCATTTCGTCTAACAAGGCGGCGCGAACGTTTAACACTTCCGCGTGTTCGCCAAGCATAGCGCGCATTTTGACGACGATTTCGTTCGGAGTCGACGTAGATTCAAACGCGTCCTTAGGCAAAAGCGCGACGGCGGCGTCGAATCGCTCGACGATTCCCTGACGCTCGCGCGCAAGATATTCGATTTCGGCGACAAGCGCGGCGATCTGCCCTTTGAGATCGTCGGCAATTTTAACGCGCTCAAAAAGATCGCGAATTTGCGTCGGCTTTAACGTCGTCGGCAAATACGCGTCGCGAAGCCACGCGCGCCAACGTTTGCGCGCTTTTTTCAATTCCGCTTCCGCTTCCTTGACGCGCGTCTCTTGCGCGCGATAACGCTTTGTCGCCTCGCGCCACTGCGCTTCGACGGGCGCCAGACTCTCAAAGAAAGCCAAGTCGGTTTTCGCTTTTTGCAACCGCGTCTCGAGCGTCGCGTTCGGCGCGTTTGAAGGCGCCGGAAATCGTTCCTCCAGCGAACGCGCTTCCGCTTGCGCGCGTTCCAACTGCTTCGTCAACGAACCGAGCTGACGCTGATTCTCTTCAAGTTTTTGACGATTCTTTTTCTCGACCGTCGACTTATAGAACAAACACCCGATCATAGCGAGCAGACCGACAAGCCCTACGGTTATGTCGACCGAGCCGGAAAAGAGAGAAAGTCCAAAAATCAAGCCGCCGACGACCACGCCGGCGCCGAGCGCGTAAAGAGGAGCGCCGACGATCGCTTGATTGTCGGCAAGAACCTTGTTATGGCGCTCGACTTCGCGACGATAACTCGTCATTTCGCCAATGTGTTTTTCCACTTCGACGCGTCGACGCAACCCGGTAAGAAGCGCGCCGGTTCGTTCGATCGCTTCGGTCAAATTCTTCTGCGAATGCGAAGTCAGTCCCTGTTCAAGTTTGGCGACAAGCGCGTTTAATTTCTCGCCGGCTCGCGTCAAATCCGCGCGTTCTCTCTCCAAACGCAGACGTCGACGTCGTATTCTCTTAGCGGGCTTCTTAAAGTCTTCGACTTCCTTGAACGCGACGCCCGCCTCGACCATTTTATTCGGAGGAGGCGTCAGAGCGCCCTGCCGCAAGTTGGGATCCCCTTCGCTTTGGGACGCGATCGAAGCGTTCACGGCGTCAAGCGCGGCGGGCGTCAAGCGAATCTTGCCGTTTCGCGCGCTTTGCACGCGCGCTTCTTCGTCGGCAAGTTTCGCGTTGAGATCGTTCATATCGACGCGCAATCTCGCGACGGTCGCGTCGATTTCGTTCAAACGCGGCAAATCGCCTTCCAAAATCGACACGCGCGGCTCCAACGCGTCGAGCGCAGGATCGACTTCGATCAAATCACGTTCGTCGCGCTTGCTCCGATACAAGTTCTTTTGCTCTCGAATTTTCTTGCGGGTCTGTTCGACGACGCTTGCAAGTCGATCGCATTCGTCGACCGCGTCGCGTTCGACGGCGGGCGCGTCGCCGATCGCTTCGATTTCTTCTTGAACGCGCGCGCGATCGTTCCAAACGGGCGCGACGCGCAGAGCCAACTCGCGAACGTCCTTTTGACGCTTCGACTTGTCGATTCGATCTTGCAAACTCTTCGTCGCTTCGACGACGGCGCGTCGTTCTTCGAGCAACCTGGAATATTCGCGCAAATTATCGGCAGAGGCGTCGGCCTTACGGCGCGCGGCTTCGCGTTCGGAAAGAAGATTTTTTAAAATCGACGGACGCCCCTTAACGTCGAGCAAATCGTTGCGTTCGGCGACTATCTGCTGGAACACTTGGACAAACGCGCCGCGATCAACCCCGACGCTTAATCGGTACAGCATCTGAGCGGCTTCGGTTTCGTTCAGCATACCCAGCTTTTGCAATTCGTCCAGACCGATCGCAAAGACGCCGTTAAAGGTCGACTCGTCAAGATTACAAGTCAACGACTTCGCCATATAGTCGCCGACGCGCGTTCCGTCGGGACCGACGACTACTAACGATTCGGCGATCTTCAAGCCGGGCAACGCGTAAAAACGCCCGCTCCAGTTAATAAGCCCTTCCGATACTAAAAAGCCCGACTTACGCGAAAGAGTCGATCGATAACTAGAATCGCAACGAATATAACGGCGTTCCAGACGATGATCGCCGAAATCGGACGTCACCGTCGCGGCGCCCCCGATCCAAGTTTGCGCCGCGTCGGGCGACGCCGAGACCGTCGAAGATTCTTTGGCGCCGTCGGATTCCGAAGTCGCGCCGATCGACTTGGGCGTCGCGTCGAGAACGTCAAAAGCGGGCGCGTTTCGCTCGCGTCGACGTCGACCGTCGAGCGACATCTGAATATAACGCGCGCGATCCGCATCGCCGCCTCCGTAAAGACACGTGCGGATAAACTGCATTAAAGTCGTTTTACCGGCTTCGTTAGGTCCGAAAAAGACGTTAAGACCGCGCGAGATTTTGGGAAGATTCAAGTCTTCCCAAACGCCAAAACGTCCAATATTGAGCGACGTTATTCTCACGAGTCAATCTCCTTTCCGTCAATATTTTTCTGCAACGCGCGCAGTTCGGCAGCGACAAAACGATTCTTTTTTTGCGCGTTTTTCAACGAAGAACCGTCGGTCAGCAACGCGACTGGCGAATCGGCGTCCGCCAAAAGTTCGACGCCGAGCGCAGTCGCTTCCAACAACGCCGCGTTTCGTCGCGCCTCGTAGACCTCCGCGCGGACGGGATCGACGTCGCCGTCTCCCTGTTCATTCGCGGAATCTAATTCGACGACCTCGCGCAAAATTCTAACTTCCGGCTCAAATTCGCGCGCTTGCAAGACTTCGACGCGCGCGGCAAGCTCGTCAAGATCGGCGCTTTCTCCTTCGAGACGACGCTTCGTCTCTAAATCGCGCTTCGCTCTCGCCAATTCGCGCAACTGACGCAAATCGTCGGGCATAAAGGCTTCGACGTCGATTCTTTCCGCAGGATTTTCCCAGTAGTAACGCGTCATACGCAAATAGTCGCCCAAAATCGTTTGACGTTCGTATGTTTCTTCCGGGGCGTGTTCGGGCAAAACCGGCTCAAAATCCACGACGTACAACGGAGGCGACGCCTTCGCAAAATCGGCGCGCAAGTCGCGCAATATCGCTTGAACGGTCGACTCGTATCGCAACGAAGGGATCACGGAATAATCGCCGACGGCGCGAAAACGTACTAAACACAGGTCGTCGTCCGGCGCGCGTCCGGCGTACGTCGCTTCTTGGAAGGCTTTCTCTTGGATCGCTTTAGCCTTCGCGCGCGCGTCCGCGATTACCTCCTCTTCCGACTCGTCCTCGCGAACGCTGATCGTTTCGACAAACCAACGCACGGGCGACGTTCGAATTAAACTAGCGGTCGTCCGTCCCGACTCGCCGACTTCGACGAGCGTCGCGCCAAAATCGCCCGGCTCGTCAAAGTTGCGCGCTAGCGTCGAACCCGCGTAAACGGCGAGAGAGGGGGAACGCGAAACCGTCTCGCGTTCGCGCGAACCGCCAAGCGCCCAATATCGAATCGACGCGTCCTTTAACGAGTCGCCGGGGAGCCGCCCGTTATAAACGCCGATCGTATATAAATCGTCGGCGCCTTCGACCGGCTCGACGCCCCCGCGAGGAACGACGCCGACTTTGCCTTGGCTCGTTCCAAGAATGCGAACGATCGGAACCGAGTCGCGCGAAAAGAAGACTTCTTCAACGCGTCCAACGGGAAAGATATGAACGGAGTCGGGAAAACGGAAAGCGCTCGGGACGACGTCGGGCGAATCGCTCTTGCCGGTCGCCCAGTAAACTCGAATATGTTCCGAAGCCAATCGTTCGAATTGCTCGATCAAAAAACAGAGTCCCCAAGCTCCGACGTCTCGAGGCGAAAGCAAATCGCCGCTCAATAAGACAAAATCCGCCTTCTCTTTGATCGCCGCGTCAAACAAACGCTTAACGGCAAGACGAGGAGCGTCTAAAATCGCGTCTCCAAAACGTTCCGGAAGTTCCATAAGTCCGTCGATCGGACTTTCCAAACGAAAATCCGACGCGTGTATAAATCGAAATCCTTGCGACGACATAGCGCGATCTTTTTTCATACGGTCTTGAGGGAAACGACTCGGCGCGCGACAAACGCCCGCGCCGTCAAGGAGACAGACCTTGACGTTTACATTTTAATATAAAAAGAGATTTCAAGGGAACGTTTTTTAAGGAAAAGGCGTTTTTTTTCGAACGATTTCAAAAAACTCGACAAAAAATTTCTATTTTAACGAGTTTACAAAACGTCGGTAAAAAAATGGTCGTAACGTTAAAAAGAGCGCGACAGTCGACGCGCTACGACTTAAATTTACTTTACGAAATAGTTGCCAAAAATCGGCGTCGCCTTATCCGATCAAATTACGCAAAACTTGAACGCTTACAAATAACGCGTAGTTCAAAAACGCTCGTCGTCGGATTTCGGCGTCGTCTCTCGTTAAAACCAACGCGCCTTCAAACGCGACTAGGTCGATCCGCGCGTTGTTGATATGCGACTTGCCTTATGCTTATAATCGATAAAAAAGTAAAATCCGACTTGTCGCAAATCTTTTTTTTCTGTATTCTCCAGAGGCGTCGTCGGTCGAACGCGTTTTTCAGACGCGTTTTCGTTAAAAAGACGCAAGGTTTTCCTGCGGGAAACAAGCGCGAAATCGAAATTTGAGATCGCGAGGAACTGTTTGTTTGTAACAGACGCGCCGAACGCGCATATTGAGAGCGCGATTCGCCGTCTTTCACCCTAGGTTCGATCAAGAATGCCTTTTTTCATCAATTCAGCGTCTTTATTGTTCGTCGCCAACGCGTCGCTTCAGCGCGTTCGAGGGCGTGAGTCGCGTTTGTACGCTCAAAGGCTTCGGTCGACGTCGTTCCTATTGTTTTTCCTTGCGTGCTTTTGCTGGTTAAACGTCTCTTCCCTTTACGCGCAAGGCGTGTTGTCGCCCGAAGAAGCGACGGGATCGTCGCTGAAAGATTTCGACGCGCTGGGAGCGATGAGTTCGGAATTTATAGAGAACCCCGACGGCGGAGAAACGCCCGTCGACGAGGACGACCGTTGGATCCCCGATCTTGCGTTGGGTCAAAAAAAGGAAGCTAGTCCTCAAGGCGTGCGCGTAATTTCTTATAGCGACGGCGAAACGACGACGGAAACGAGACCTTACGGGCTCAACGCCGAAGTTCAACGTTCCGACGATCAAGTCGGCGATACAAACAAGGTCGACGGCTCAAACGGGGGCGGCGTCGCTACGGAAACCTACGAGGTCGGATTTGGAAATTATTCCGCGCCGACGGATGACGGACTGGAGTCTGCGCTTGCGTCGACCGATGAATTCGACGTCTTGAGCGCGCCTCCAGTCGACCAATTTGTCTTAGAAACGCCGCAAAACGCCGCAGATCGAACGATCGAGCCCGAATTGCAGGAAGTTCTTCCTTCCGACGAGGCGTCGACAAACGAAGCGCTTTCCTACGGCGACGCTTTCGAGAATTTAGAGCCCAGCGGCGATACGTTTAACGAATCCTTTAGCGCGCGTTCCGATTTCTTACAACGTAAGGAAGAAATCGAGCCGAGCAATTCGGAAAAAGCCGCGCCCCAAAGTTACGAAGAAGAATCGATTCCGCCTTCGACGTCCCAAACAAAGGAACAAACGATCGAATCGGCGGCTTTGTCCGAGAGCGACGTAAAAAAATTGACGATCGAAGACGTCAGAATTTCCGGCCTGGAAATGACGACGCAACAGTTCAATAAAATCGTCAAGACGCGAATTGGCGCCAAATTCAACCAACAGCGCCTCGAAGAAGACAAGCGCGCGTTGTTGCAAACGAAACAATTTATCGACGTCGCAGTCTCGACGTCGTGGACGCCCGACAAGCCCGACAAAGTGATCGTCAACTTTGATTTGACGCCAAGAAGAATGATGCGTTATATCAAGGTCGTAGGCAATCGCGCCGTTTCCAAACGCGACATTCTTGAAGAATTAGGATTGAAGCCGGGCGAATCCCGTATGGATCCCTATGAAGTCGAAAACGGGCGTCTGCGCATTATCGAATTTTACAAAAGCAAAAACTACGCGGAACCGCACGTGGAAATTCTGCGCGGCGATCGTCCCGAAGACGTCGGGGTCGTGTACGTAATCGACGAAGGAAGAAAACAACGCGTCATTAAGACGACCTTTGTCGGCAACACGGTCGTCAGTAGCGCGCGACTGCGTAGTCTCGTGAAAGTCAAGCCCGGCGTTCTGTACGTTATCGGCGGCGTCTTCACGCGCGAAATGCTCGACGCCGACGTCGAAAAACTGCTCGAATATTATCGTCAGCTCGGTTATTTCGACGCCCGTATCGACCGCGAATATCGCGAAGGCTCCGGGTTTATGGGCTGGGGCAAAGACAACGGATGGGTTTCCGTTCGTTACGTCGTCGACGAAGGTCCGCGATATAAGATTCGAAACTTCATATTCAGCGGCAATCGCGTGTTGAAGGAAGAAGAACTGAAGAAAGTCCTCAAGGTCAAAGAAGGCTCTTATTACAATTATTCCCAAGTCGAAACGGATCGAATCGCCCTGCGCTACAAGTATCAAGACTTAGGATACGTTCGCGCCGATATTACGCCGAATCAGCTCTTCACCGACGAAGTTGGAATCGTCGACGTTCGATACGACATTAACGAGGATCATCGTTACCGCGTTCGCGACGTCGTCGTCGATTACGTCGGCACGGAATCGAGAACGATGACGCCCGTCGTGTTGAATATGCTCGACATTGCGCCCGGCGAATTGCTCAACGGCAAAAAAATCCGTATGAGCGAAAACACGTTGCGCCAGTCGGGTTACTTCAACGACAAACCCGCCGACGGACAACTGCCGGAAATCGCCGTCGTACCCGATGAAAGTCGCGCCTACGTCGCCGAAAGAAGCGGCGAGTCGAACGTCGTCAAAGAAGCGCGCAAGACAAAAGAGGAGAACGAGAAAGAAGCCGACGCGAAAAAGTCCAAGGGAGACGAAAGCGTTACGCGCGGACAGACGGCGGAACCGCGCGCAAATTATCGTGCGTATTACGCGCCTCGATATAAGGACGAAGCGTCTTCTTCGACGTCCGAAACGACGCAATATCGTTCCTACGGTCCCAGCGCGCAAAGCGTCGAAGCGTCGAACGCAAAGTCGACCGTCGCGCCGAAAATCGCGCCGCGAACCGTGAAACGCGAGCCGTATATTTCACCGACGCGTCCTTTTGCATCGATTATTCGCGGACAGACGCGCCAAATTCCAAGCGGTTTTTCCTCGACGACGACTCGCGGAGGAACTCAAAGTTACGATTATCAATCCTACGATTCGGCGTCTTCCGACGGAGAATCCCAGTACGCGGACGTTTCGAGGTACGCAAACGGCGCTTCCGCCAATTTGCTCGACGGTTCCATAGCGACCTACGACGACTATTCGACGTCTTCGACGTTGAGTTCCGACGATAATTCCGCGCCCGGTTTTTCCGACGGCGTTTACGATTCGATCGGTCGTGATTCTTTGGAACCGATAACGCCCGAAACGGACGAAATTTACGACGGCGACGTTTTAGTTAAAGTCCAAGAAGGGCGCACGGGGTTGTTCACGGCGTCGATCGGAGTCAATTCTGATTACGGGCTCGT
>JAZUGM010000308.1:0-11496 GCA_045641205.1 Thermoguttaceae bacterium | reverse complement strand
CGCGAGGCGAAATTGAACGCGAAACAGCGTAAAGAACGCCTCGACAAAGTCGCCGCGCAAATTATCCTTTCCACTTATCTTGAGCGCGGGTGCGTCGGCACGACCGATTTTCTCGCGTTGGACGACGAAGAAGACGAAGCCGTCGAAACAAAGGAGAACGACCTTGAACGTCAATAAAAATTTTATCCTTTTTGCTTTGACGTCGGCGGCGTTGTTCGCGGCGTCGTTGGGGATTGCCAAAGCGACGGACGCGGAACTTGAATTTGATCCGAACGCGCCGGGCGTCGCCAATGCGGAAACGTTCGCGAATCCGCCTAATTCGGTTAAGCCGTGGGTTTATTACTGGTGCTTGAAGGGCAATATTTCTAAAGAGCAAGTCGCGCGCGATCTGGAAAATATTGCGGAACGGGGGTTTGGCGGATTGCTCGTCTTCGATTCGCGACGCTATTGGGACGACTACGCCTCGACGACGCACGTGCCCGTCCCGCTCGAAATCAAGTACGAGTTTATGTCCGAAGGCTGGCTCGACGTGATGACTTTTTTAGTCGAAGAAGCCGCAAGACGCGGACTGCAAGTCAGCTTTAATATTTCCGACAGCGGCGGACAGTTGCGCGGTCCTTGGGATATGAAGGAACTCGGTCCTTACGAGTTGATTTGGACGGAAGGAAATATTAACGGTCCGAAAAACGTCGCCTTTGATTTCTCCGCGCCCGAAGACAAGCCGTATTATCGCGATTTTGCCGTCTACGCGCTTCGAATTGCAACGCCCGTTTCGGAAGGTCGCGAAGTCGTCAAATTAAACGAAACTTGGGGACAAGTCGCTTTTCCGAACTCCGATTCGCCGCGATACGATCAAGTCGTCGATTTGACGGAAAATATTCGCGACGGAAAATTGGAATGGAACGCGCCCGAAGGCGCTTGGAAAATTATCCGTTTCGGAAGCGTTCGCATTGGCGAACCCGGTTGCGTCGATATTCTCAATCCGAAATCGGTCGAAGCGTACTATTACAAGACGCCGGGCAAAATCTTGGATTCTGTCGGCGAACTTGCCGGAAAGACGTTGACCCATTTTTACAACGTCTCGTGGGAAGGCGTTCACCCGAACTGGACGGACGGATTCGATCGATTCTTCAAAGAACGTCGAGCATACGACTTGCGCGACTATTTGCCGATTCTTAGGGGACTTGCGCCCGTCGAAGAACAGGGCGGAATCGACCTCGCGAATCGTTTTGTCGCCGATTATTTGAAGACGATTTCGAACGCGTTTTGCGCGAATTGCTACGAGACTATCGGGCGGCTGTGCCACGCGCGCGGCGTTCGTTGGCATTCGGAAGACGGCGGACCGTGGAATCGCGAGTCGCCCCTCTTCAAAGAAGCCGATATGCTGACTTTTTGGGGACAAAACGACTTTCCGCAAGGAGAATTTTGGATCGGCGATCCCAACAAGCAGACGAACACGGCTTTTGCGGCAAGCGCGGCGCATATTTATGGACGACGCGACGTCGCGCTCGAAGCCTTCACGCATATGAGAAAGCATTGGTCGGTCTATCCCGCCGCGCTCAAGCCTTACGCCGACAAAAATTTCATACTCGGCGGCAATCATTTCTTGTGGCATACGTATACCGCCTCGCCCGACGAACTTGGCGCGCCCGGCTTTGAATATTTCGCCGGAACCCACGTCAATTCGAAAGTTACGTGGCAGAAATACGTCGGTCCGTTCGTCAAATATATGGCGCGTTGTCAACTCTTGTTGAGACAAGGACTCTTTAGCGCCGACGTTTGCGTTTACGCGAGCGATAAAAATTACCAAGCGTGGGGCGTCGGCGATACGTGGGCGCCGAAGACTTCGCTAAAATTGCCGAAAGGCTGGCGATATGATTTGCTCGACACGAAAGTTTTAGTCGAACGACTCAAATATGAAAACGGACGGTTCCTACTCCTAGACGGAACGAGTTATCGTTTGCTCGTCCTCGATCCGATCGAAAAAAGCCTGCCTGTCGAAGCGATGCGCAAGTTGCGCGACTTGGCGAACGCGGGCGCGCCGATTCTTCTAGGCGCGACGAAGCCGACCGCAAACGTCGGTTTGTTCGAACGCGAGAAAGCCGACGCGGAAGTTTGCGAGATCGCCGACGACCTGTGGAACGACGACGGACTATTTAAAAACGTCGCGCTTGAAGACGTCCTAAAAGAACTGAAAATCGCCCCCTGTTTCGAAGGAAAATTCGAGTTCTTGCGACGCGACGCCGACGACAAAATCGTCTATTTCGTAAGCGGCTCGGGCAAAGACGACTGCGTGTTCCGCGTCAAAGGCAAAAAAGCCGAATTATGGGACGCGACGACGGGAACGATCGCGGAAGTTCCGGCGACGACGACTGAAGACGGGCGAACGATAATTACGCTCGACTTGCCTAAAAACGGCTCGATTTTCGTCGTCTTCTCCGACAAAGGAACGCCGGGCGCGCTTCCTTACGAGGCCTCCGCGCAATACGCGCGAACCTTGAACTGCCAAGACGTCGCGACGCTTGATGGCGCGTGGAACGTGAAATTCGATCCGAAAGTCGGAGGTCCCGAAAGCGTCCGCTTTGAAAAATTGTCCTACTGGAACGAAAACGACGAGCCGGGAATCAAGTATTATTCCGGGACGGCGCGTTACGCGACGACCTTTAATTTGACGCAAGAACAAGCCGCGCAAAAACTTAAATTGAATCTTGGCGAAGTTCGCGATATTGCGTCCGTCAAATTAAACGGGCGAGATTTGGGAATCGTCTGGACCGATCCTTGGGAAATCGCGCTTGGCGACGCGCCCGTCGTCGGCGAGAATCGGCTTGAAATCGACGTAACGAACTGCTGGCAAAATAGGCTTATTGGCGACGCCGGTTTGGAGCCCGCCGAACGCTTTACGAAAACAAACGTCGTCTTGGAAAAAACGGCGGAAAAGATGCCGCCCTATCGCGGATACCTTGCGACGGATCCGCTGGAGCCTAGCGGGCTGATCGGTCCCGTGAAAGTCTTTCGAGCGCTTTCAAAGGACGAAAAGTAAAACGACGCGCTAAAACGGCGAACTTTTAACGAATAGATCGACCGGCGAGACAAAACGTCGGTCGATTTGACGTTAAAATATAACGATCGGTCTTGTTTTGTTTTTCCTGACGGTCTCGTTGCTTTTGAGCGTTCTTCTTAAAAAAGCAAAAGGATGTGCGCCGTAAAAAATCTCGAAGCGACGCGCGCGAATCTTCCGATTTCTAACAAAACGTTTTTTCGCGTCGATTCGAACTTAAAAAGTCGAATTTTTTTTGGAAAAATAACGAACGTTTGATTCGTTGGAAACGTAAGGTCAAATAATCGGCGGCGCGTCGGAATAGACGCCTGCCGGAACGACGGATCGGATTATTTGACTTTGGTCGACCGCCCCAAGGGCGAGCGTTATGGAAGGGTTGCGTTATGAGCGACGAACACGACGATAAATTTACCTCCGATTATTTCGGCGAGGAGAACCGCGATAAAAAGTCGGGCGCCTATTGCTCGTTCTGTCGAAAGCATTATCGCGACGTCGGTCCCCTTGTCGAAGGACCCGGCGGCGTTTATATCTGCGGAGATTGCGTCGACCTATGCAACACGATTCTAGCGCAAGAACAAAAGAGACGAAGAAACGACGGGGGAGGATATAGAAAAGCTCTTTCTCCCCGCGAGTTGCTTGCCAAACTGGACGAATACGTCGTCGGGCAAGACTACGCGAAAAAAACGCTTGCCGTCGCCGTATACAACCATTACAAGCGAATTGATTCCAACGGGTTGGACGACGACGTCGAACTGGGCAAATCGAACGTCTTGCTTTTAGGACCGACCGGGTCGGGCAAGACGTTGCTTGCGCAAACGCTCGCAAAAACGCTCGACGTTCCCTTTGCGATCGGAGATGCGACGACCTTGACGGAGGCGGGATACGTCGGCGAAGACGTCGAGAATCTCATACTCAAATTATTGCGCGCCGCTGATTTTGACGTCGAATTGGCGCAACGCGGAATTATCTATATTGACGAAATTGATAAAATAGGAAAAACAAGTCAGAACGTTTCGATTACGCGCGACGTCTCCGGCGAAGGCGTGCAACAAGCCTTGTTGAAAATGCTTGAAGGAACCGTCGCGAACGTGCCCCCGCAAGGAGGAAGAAAGCACCCGGAGCAGAAATATATTCAGGTCGACACCTCGAACATACTGTTTATCTGCGGAGGAGCTTTCGTCGGACTCGAAAAAATCGTCGAAGAGCGTTTGGGCAAGCGTTCGATCGGTTTTAATTCTTCTCAAGCGTCTCAACGCGACGCGAACTCGAGTTCGTTTTACGGCTCCGGCGACGTTCAATCGGACGAATCGCCTTTGAAACACGTTTTGGCTGAAGATTTGTGTTCGTTCGGACTCATACCCGAATTAGTAGGGCGTTTGCCCGTCGTCGCCTCGCTTGACGAGTTGACCGAAGACGCGCTCTGCCGCGTATTGCGCGAACCGAAAAATTCGCTGGTCAAACAGTATCAAAAGCTCTTCAGAATGGAGGGCGCCGAACTGGAATTTGACGACGACGCCTTGCGCGCTATCGCCAAAATTTCCCAAGAGCGCAAGACGGGCGCAAGAGGCTTGCGATCCGTAATGGAAGCTCTGATGTTGGAGCCGATGTTTTCCTTGCCGGATCGCGAACCGGGCGAAAGATACCGCGTCACGAAAGAATCCGCGGAGTGAAGGGCGCCGATTCTGCCCGAGCCGCGAGAAGAGCGCGCGTTAAAGAGCGCGTGAACTTAGCGACGACTTAGCGACGACTTAGCGACGACTTAGCGACGACTTAGCGACGCGAGGCGCGCGTAATTTGAATTTCGCGCGTCGCTTGCTAAAAGAAAAATTTTCGTTAAAATAATACGAGTGGATTTTTTGCGAACGTCGAGACGACGCGTTTTCGCGAAGAATCGTTCATACGACCGAACTTTTTTCCTTTTTATTACGAGGAGTTTTTCGATGAAGATTGTATTCGCCGCCGACCCGTTCGCTATTGGTCTCCGTAAAGCGATCGTCAAGCATCTTGAGGAAAAAGGGCACGAAGTTATCGATTTCGGCGCCTCCGAAAACAACACTGAGATTCAATATTACGAAAGTTGCGTCAAGGCGTGCGAAGCGTTGCAACGCGGCGAAGGCGAACGCGGAATTCTGCTCTGCGGCACCGGTATGGGAATGAACGTCATTGCGAACCGTTTCCAAGGCGTCCGCGCCGCCGTTGTCGAGTCCGTCTTCGCGACTAAGATGTGCCGCGCCATCAACGACGCCAACGTCCTGTGTATGGGCGCGATGATTTGGGGCGAATGGATGGCGTGCGAAGCCGTCGACGTCTTCCTTAGCACGCAACTGGGCGACGGTCTGGAAGACCTCAAGTCGTTCCTCCAAGACGCCGCGAAGAAAGTTGAAAAAATTCAACCGTGAGAATAATTTAGCGTCGAACGTTTGACAGAAAAAGTGAGGAGTTGAGAAAATCGGCTCCTCGCTTTTTTATTGTTCGTGGAAAGCCGCGTATCAACGATACGCGGATTCGTTGAATTACTAAAACGCAAAGTTTTGATTAAAGAGCGTTACCCCGACGCCGTTTCTCGTTTTACGCCCGACCGCGCGCCCCGACGATCTTATGATAAGCAAAAGCGAACGCCTCGGCGACAAGCGCGCCTTCATCGGGCGTATTATCACGCCCAAAAGAAACGCGAACCGCCGACTTCGCTTCCTCTTCCGAAAAGCCAAGCGCCAAAAGAACGCGCGAAGGGCGGTCTTGTCCCGAAGAACAAGCGGAGCCGCTCGAAACGCAAACGCCCTTGAAGTCGAGAATCTGAACCATAGCCTCGCCGCCCGTTCCGCCAAAAACAATATCGGCGACGCCGGGCGCGCGTTCGGACTCCGACCCGACGACAAAATATTCCGTCGGCAAAAGCAATTCGCCCAACCGTTCCAAAGTCGCGCGAATCGTCGCGCGTTCGCGTTGGGCGTTCTCTTCGAGTTTCTCGACGTTTTCGACGAGCGCCGCGCCCGTCGCGACGATTCCGAAAACGTTCTCCGTGCCCGCGCGAAAGCCGCGTTCCTGTTCGCCGCCAAGAATCAACGGCGGCGGCGCGACGCCCTTGCGCGCGTAAAGAAAGCCGACGCCTTTGGGTCCGTTGAATTTATGCGCCGAAGCCGTGAGATAATCGACGCCAAGACTCCCGACGTCGAGCGGCAAACGCCCGACCGCTTGAACCGCGTCCGTATGAAAAAGAACGCCTTTAGAACGCAAAAAAGTTCCGATCTCCGCGATCGGCTGAATCGTCCCAATTTCGTTGTTGACGGACATAATCGAAACGAGCCGCAAGTCGGAAAGAAACTCCGCCGCCCGCGCGACGTCTTCGACCCTAACGACGCCGGATCGATCGACCGGCAAAGTATGAATCCTGACCCCGCGTTTCGCGAGACGTTCGCAACCGCGCCAAACGGACGGGTGTTCGAAGGGCGAAGTAAGAACGGAGCCCGAAGCGACGCTCGAGAGAACCCAAGAGTTTCCTTCGGAGCCGCCGGAAGTGAAATAAATCTCCTCGGGCGACGCCCCGATCGATTCCGCGACCCGCGCTCGCGCAAGTTCGACCGCCCGGCGCGAATTGACGCCAAGAGAATAGAGACTCGAAGCGTTCCCGTAGGCGTCGCGCAAATAGGGAAGCGCCTCGTCGAGCGCGCGCGAAGAAAGCCGCGTCGTCGCGGCGCAGTCGGCGTAAATCACGAATCGTCCCCTCCGAACAACGCGCAGCCTTGTTCTTTAAATTCCTTGACTTTTTCCAACAGAAAATCGACGTCGACTTCCAAATATTCCGCGAGACAGTCCAAACAGTAAAAAATTTTCGTGTCTTTCGCGATCAATTTTTTATTCAAGCCGACGTCGTTGCGCTTCGTTATTTCTTTGCCGCAAACGTAGCAAATTTTAGACTTCATTGAAACGTTCTTTCGTTTTCTGACCTACCAGCCGCGAACGTTAAAATCAGGAACGTCCTTTCCCTTGTATTCCGCGTCGAGCAAGCCGAGCTGATACCTAATCACGTCGCGCATTGCGACGGCTCGATCAAGGCAATGCCTTTTAAACAAGCGAAGATCGACGTCGCTTGCCTCGCGAACGTTTGGAAAGAGCAATTTCAAATACGCGGTCGTTACGCGCTTGACCGCTTCCGTGTCGCGCGTGTCGGCGGCGGGCGGAACGACGACGAGTTCGTCCACGATCAAGCGGTAACTGACGTCGCTTCGCAATTCGTGTAAAATCGTCGTGAAATATTCCGAATTGAGCGCCCAACCGGCGATCTTTAAATCGTCGTTCATTCGGGGAATGTTCCAGCCCTTAATGAATCCGTGAAAACGATCGATTAGCGCCGAAGCGTGAAAAACTTCGGGCAATTCGCGAAACATATTGCCGAAGCCGTTTTGATCTTGCAAATCCTTGCTAATATTCCCGCAAAGAACAAGCCCCGCGTCCGCTTTGCCTTCGTAATTCCCGACGGTAAAGACGCCCGATTCCAAATAGCCCTGCAACGCGGTGCGCATTTCGTCGGGATCGCTAAACGAAATCGATTGAACTTCGTCGAAAACGACGAAATCGTGCCCCCCGACTAAGCCTTCCGTCTGTTTCGAAATATCGTAAAACATCTTAGCGCGCGTCATCGACCCGCCGTTCGAAAGCCAGCCGTAACGACTCACGCGTCCGTAAAGATACGACTTGCCCGTTCCTTTCGGCGCCAATTCGATAAGATTCAACCGCTTTTCGACAAAAGGAAGCAGACGCGTCAACATCGTCAACTTTTCCTCTTCGTCTCGATAGCCGACCGCGTTGTAATCGATCGCGCCCAAAAGAACGTCGAGCCACTCGTCAAAGGTGAAACCTGCGCGCGCGTCCTTGTAGTAATCGAGATCGCCCTGCATTGGACAGAAATTTTTGAACTGCGTCAGAATAATTCGCCCTTCGATTTTCATTTCCTTAATCGGCGGACGATAACCCAGTTCGAGCATGCCCCATATTTCGCGACCGCAAGGCAATTCTTCGCGAATCGTTTGCCAACAAGTCGGTTCGACGAACGTTTCTTTGTTTTTCAACCCGTAATCGGGCAAAGAAAACGTAACTTCGCTCGTGCGAACGTCGACGTCGGCGACGATTTTCGCAAGAATTCTGACGCGATCCATTTCCGTGATCACGCGCTCTTTGAGTTCTTCCCAACCGTTCTGATCGGGCAGATGTTCGCGAACGAAATTCGTGATCGCTTCAAAATCGATGTTTCCGTCGTCGTCGGTCGTCTTTTTCAGGAGCCAATCGCGCAAGAAGGAAGGCAAGTTGACGCTTGAAAAAAACGCCGTCTTCTTCAAATCTTTATAAACGACCGTTTCGTCAAAACGAGAACGTAATTTGTCGATCATCTTGTCCCTCGTTAGAAATCAAAGAAACCGTCGGAACCGTTGGAACTCTTCTTGACGCCTCCGCCTTGCACGCTTACTGGAAATTCTTCTTTATACAATTCGTCGCCCAAGAAGACTTTCAGCGTAATGGCGCCCGCGCGCTTTACCGCGTCAAGCGTCGCGTAGAAATTTCGTTGATCGCTCGTCGTCGTTCCATATCGACCTAGAAATTCGCCCTTCGCGTTGTAAACGGCGATCGAGACTTCCGCGTTTAGCTTTTTCTTAGAGAAAAGGCGCACGCGCGCGATTTGCTTGAAATTCGCCACGACTTCTTGTTCGGGAAACACGATGCGAACGCTGTCGTCGCGCAACGTCAACGAAATTACGGGCACGACGACTTCCTCCAAGGAGGCGCCCCCGTGAACTTCGACGTTTGCCTTGCGACTTCCTTTGAATCGACCGTAATTCGCCAAGACGATCCAGCCGTTTTCTTCCGTCCCGAAAGGCAAGTCGCATATTTCGCCGCTTTTGACGATTTTACGACAACGCCCGGAATGTTCCCCTTTCGTGTCCGCGTCGTATTTTTCTTCTTGTCCGGCGAGAACGGCAAGACGACTAGCCCCGTGATCGCTTACGAGAATCACGCGATTATAATCGCCCGTTTCCAATTTCGACTTGATAGCGTCGATTACTTCGGAAATGATTTGAAGTTCTTTTGACAAGTGCGTCGGCTTCTTTTCTTTGCAGAAATCGTATCCGCCCGACGCCTTATGTTTCACCTCGTCAAGTCGCTTGTCGGTATAGACGTCCCCGCGCCAATTTTCGAGAAACTCCTGATTCATAGAAGTGATCGTCGGCAATTGCGCGCGCGCTATATTTACCGATGCGGACAGCCCGCGTCGACGACAACGTTCTAAAATGAAGGACAAGTATTCGACGCCAAGAGCGTCTAGCCAATAGAGCAAGACTTTAGACTCCCCTTGGGCGTTATATTTGTCGATTATTTCCGCGCGAAACGGCAAATTATTGTAGATTCGAGCGTTGGCGTTTTGTTGAACCAATTCTAAGAATTCGTTCGAAACTTCGTTACGCGACTTGAGCCGTTTGTACGTTTCGAAATAATAGGTTAAATTTTCCGAATGATTGTCCGTTAGAAACGTATACGGCTTCAAATACTCGACGAGCGCCGGATAAACGTAGTCGAGTTCTTTAACGTATCCGTAAGTCGAATACCACGAGACGATCTCGCCCCGCTCGACTTCCGTTAAGTCGGTCAAACGGTAGACGCTTGTTTCGAGATCGATTCGATTTTCCGCGACAAACTCGTCCATATCGGCGTCGCCGACTCCGAGACTGCGTAGAAGACTTTTGCGCGTTTCATACAGCTTTTGATACGTCTTTTGCGTATGAGGTATTTCGCGAACTGCGTAAATAAGCTCGGTTTTTAATTCGACGATCGACTTCGAATTGTTGAGCGCGCGCTTCAAATAAGAATTGCGAAGATTCTTATAATGATATTTCAGCCCGATAAAAACAAGCCAATTTTCGTAAGTATCCTGAAAGGAATTGGAACCCAGACTCGTTTCAAGCGACTCGTCGAGCCCTTTGCACTTCAAGAACATTTCAATATCGCAACGCGCGTCGTCGAGCGCCGAAGCAAGGCGATTCCAGTATTCAAGACGTCCGCAATCTTCCGGCACGTCAAAATTGGAGTCGACTTCTTTAATCGCTCCGTAAGGACTTTCAATTCGGCGAATTCTATACAACGAGTCGGAGAAAAACAGACGCGTCTTCGCGCAAATCTCGCCCTTGGCGCCGGACTCAAGGTCTTTTAAAAGTTCTTTGAAGCCAATGGCGACGCGGCACGATTTTGAAGACGACTCCACCGCCTCCCCGTAAAATTTAAACGTCGCCTCGTGTTTGACGTCGGCGCCTATAAAATACCGACGACGATCAAAACGAGGATCGTCTTGTTGCAGACGCTTTATTTCCTGCGCGAGTCCGCGCAACAATAAAACGACTTTGCCCCGTCCGAAAGAAAGCGTCTTCAAGCGTCCCAAAGCGCGTTCCGCAAAAGGGGCGCCTTGCAACGACAAGTATTCGCCAAGACCGACGACCGCGATCTTGTCGGACTCGTTCCGCTCGCGAATTGCGTTGAAAAGCTCGTCCAAGTTTGGAACCGAATCGGCGTCGGAACAAAAATCGCTCGTCGCGAGCTTTTTGAAACCGCGTTGAAGCAAGTCGTCCTTGACGCTTTCGTAATTCGAATCGCCAAGCGCCAAGAAAAACGGCGCGCGTTCGTCGTTCTCTAAATATCTTTCTACAGCGGCGACGGGCATTGTTAGTCCTCCCAGTTCGCGAGAATTTCCAAACCGACCGTAACGTTGTTTTTCAAGAGACGACAGAGGTATTCTTTCGCCTCGGACGGACTCATTTTCTCCACGACTTCGCAGACTTTTTGACTGCCGCCGGAGTAGTAAACGGAAGTAATCAACTCTTGGATTCGACCGTCGACGTTCGGATTAGGATACCAGTCGTAAACTTCGGGGATTTTCTTTTCCAACTCCTCGACGACCCTTTCGTAAGAAAGCAACTTTCTAGCGACCTTCGTTTTTAAGATTTTCTCTTCGAAGGAAACGCGACGGCGCGTTTCGTCCGCCAACTGAGCAAAAATCGGCTTCTCTTCCAAATAAAGCGTCGCTTGTTGAACGTCGGAATCGTTCGGGTTCGGATTGGAAATCGTCTCGAAGACTCTCTTTGCGTCGGCGAATTCTTCGGCGTCGACTACGCACAAAATAGGCGTCTTATATTTTTTCGACCACTCGCGAGGATTCGACGTCTCCGTCTTCTCGCGCCACAGCTTGACAAGTTTCGTCTTGCGTTGATTGCGCCGCGTTTCGTTCGCGAAATTTTCCACAAGTTGGTTGCATTCGCTTTCCGACTTGAGAAACATAGCGCGTTCAGACGCTTTTGTTGCAATCGCATTGATCTCGTCGTCGTCGAAACCTTCGAGATACTCGCCGTAACACGTATAGAAGAGCGCGCTTTTATCTTTCCATATTTCTTTAATATCGT
>JAZUGM010000307.1:0-2255 GCA_045641205.1 Thermoguttaceae bacterium | reverse complement strand
CGATGATCATCAAAACGCTTACGGTCGAAAATTTCCGAATGTTCAAGCGTCAAGGCTTTCGATTCAATTCTCGTTTCAACGTGTTGATCGGTCGAAACGGAAAAGGAAAGACGCAAATACTCGACGCGCTCTCTATTATTTTGAGCGTCTATCAAATTAAATTTCTTAGACGTGAGACGATCGAACGAGGAATTCAAAAAGACGAAGTTCGACTCGAGCAAACGCGATTCAATCAAGAAGACGGGGCGCCGCTTACTCAACTTGAGCCGATTTATCCAGTTTCTGTTTCAGCGCAAATTTTCTATCGCGATACGCTGTTTGAACAAACTTGCACGAAAAAAAGCGCCAAGGGGCGAACGACCTTCGGAGGTTCAACGCCCTTTTCCCAACTTGCCAAACAAGAATTTTTGCAAGTCGTCGACGGAGGACGTTTAACGACTCCCTTCCTTGGTTACTATGGAGCCGGACGTCTCAAACCTTTGTATCGTCGACAAACGTTCGATTCAAAACCAGATTCGAGGACGATCGACGGTTATAAAGACGGACTCGATCCCAAAGTTCTTTTCGACGACGTAGAACAATGGATTAAAGATCGCATATTGAAGGAAATGTTTAACAAGTGTCCCGACGTACAACTAGAAATCGTCCGTAAGGCGCTCCGCGTTGCGATTCCCGAATGTTCCGATATTTACTACGATCCTAATTGTATGTCGGTCTGCGTTCAATACGAAAACGGCGTTCTGGAACCTTTGCAAAATTTGAGCGACGGTTACCGCTGTATGATAAAGATGGTCTTTGATGTAGCGCGAAGAATCGCAGTAATGAACGCTCCGATTTTAGGCGTCAAAGCCCTCGAAGAAACCTCGGGCGTCGTCCTTATCGACGAAATCGACCTCTGTCTTCATCCGGAATGGCAACGTTCGGTCGTCGACGATCTTAAAAACGCCTTTCCCAAATTGCAATTCATCGTTACGACGCATTCGCCTTTTATTATTCAGTCGTTAAAACCCGGCGAATTGATCGACCTTGAAAATTGCGACGGGCAAATTTTTTCTCACCTTGAACTTTTGGGAGTTGAGGACGCCGAAGATTTCGCCGCTCCGCCGCCTAGCGGCAAATATTACAACCGCAGTCCAGAAGACATAACCGAAGACGTTATGGGAATAAAACTTCCACAGCGAAGCGAACGTCTGCAGGAAATGTACGACGCCGCTCGGGAATATTATGAATTATTGAATCAGAGTAAAAATCCGTCGTTGGAAGAAAAAAAGAAATGGAAAGACGAACTTGAAAAACTCCGCGCGCGTTTCAGCGACGACGTCGCCTACTACGCTTTCTTAGATATGGAAAGGCTAGCTAAAGAATCAGAATGAGACCACTTCAGCGAGAACAACCTAATTCTGGAAAGAAGTCATTCGATCCAAGTCGCGACGCGTATCCAGATCTGCGAAAAAATTTCGGAGATTATTGTTGCTATTGCGAAGCTAAAACGCCTCATTCCGCGCAAGTCGAACATTTCCTTCCTAAAAGTCAATATCCAGAATATACTTTTTGTTGGGAAAACCTCTTATTGGCTTGTTCCACCTGCAACGAGAAAAAGGGAACGAAAGAAATTAAATTTCGACCTGACAAAGACAACACGTTCCTTGTTTTTTTATATAAAGAAGGAATCGGAGCCGTTCCAAATTCCAAGATTTTAACTCAAGAACAACGTGAACAGGCTCAAATAATGATCGACGTTCTAGGTCTAAGCAGAGACTTAAGCGCAAACAAAACAACTAAGCGAACTACGCGAGAGGCGCTTTGGGAAGATCGCGATCAAACTTGGGCAAAAGCGACGCGTTGTAAAGAGATTCTTCAACAGGCTTACGAAAAACAAAACCAAAGTCTTATCGAAAAATTAAAAGAAGACGCGCTTGATCGAGCCGAAGATTATTTCAGCGTTTGGATGACGGTTTTTGCCGACGATCCCGATATGCGTAATCGATTCATCAAGAAATTCAAAGGCACGGCGACCGATTGTTTTGACGCCGACGGCAATCCAATACCGCGTCCTGGCGGGATAATTTAACGCCGCCGCGCCAACACGCGAGTTCCGCCGTTTCTTGAGCAAACGCGACGCCCCCAATATACGCCCTCGAGCATATTGCAACAAGCAAACGTCCCCCAAACGACCGCTTTTTAAAATTCTAGTCGGCGCGACAAAAAAAAGAAAAAAGCGTTCACGGAAAACGCGCCCGGTAAGCCGCCGAATT
>JAZUGM010000306.1:0-7994 GCA_045641205.1 Thermoguttaceae bacterium | reverse complement strand
TGATGACGGAACAAGAAGCCGATATGCTCGCCGACTGGTTGAGCGGCGTTTGGTATCGCGCCCCCCAAGTTAAAAACGACGTTCGCATCGGCGAACTCCGCCCCGCGAAAGCCGCGTCTCAAGCGCAAGCGATCGCGTTAGCCGACGAAGCGGCCGTTGAAGCCGCCAAGCAAGCGGAAATCGACGCGCAAGTCGCAAAGGAAGCGGAAGAAGCCGCTGCCGCGAAAGCCGCGAAAGAAAAGGCGGACGCCGAAAAAGCGGAAAAGAAAGCGAAGGAAAAGGAAGAAAAAGCGGCTGAAGAAAAGGCTAAGTTGGAAAAAGACCTCGCCGACGCGCAAGCCGCGTTGAAGAAGGCTGAAGCGGACGCCGAAGCGAACGCGACCAAGGCGCGCGACGACGCCGACGCCGCGACCGCCGCGCTAACGAACGCCGAGCAAGAACGCGACGCGCTCAAAGCCTCCGTGAGCGAAATTCAAACGAAATTCGATCAAGCGTCTTCCGACGCCAAAGAGGCGCTGAAACAAGCAAACGCGGACAAAGCGGCGCTTGAAACGCGATTGTCTAGCGTTCAGACCGATCTTCAAAAAGTCAGTAACGAACGCGATCTCGCGGAAAAACGCGTCTCCGAACTCGAACTTTCCGTCAACGAAAACGAAGCGAAACTCCGCAACGCCGCTTCGGCGCTGAATAGTTCCAAGGAAGAAATCCTCAAAGCGCAACAAGAGATTCTTAATTTGCGCGAACAACTGAAAGCGGCGACGGAAAACGCGGCGCCCGTTCAGGAAAACGCGGAATGATTTAATTTGCGTTTAGTCGTTTCCTAATAAAAACGCCGTCGACTCGTAATCGACGGCGTTTTTTTTGTTCGTAAGAAATCGCTTTTAGCGGCGCCGAAGAAATTATTTAGTTTTCATAATCGACGAGCCGCCTGAAAGTTCGTATGTTTTTCGCAGAACTCAGACTCTAATTCTTCCGATTTGCACCGTTCCCGTAAACGGACGTTTGGGGTTTGGCGGATAATTTCGTTTATTACGAACACGTTTTTGGCGGCGCCGTCCGCTTGTCTAAAGACAAGCGGCTTATCGCGCGCGCCTTACGGCGCGATTCCGACGCGAACCTTGTTCAGAATATTCTGTGAACAATTACCAGAATATTGCGCAACCGCTTGCCGCTAATCGCTACGTCCTTTACTCAAGAGTAGACGCAAGATTCCAATTATTCGGCAAGACGGCGCCCTTTTCAACGCAGATAACTCCGTCTCGAATCATACCGAACCCAAGTTCCTTCGTGTTCTGGACGTTTTTCGGATTGGTAATCGACACGTTGTCGCCAATCTGGCAATTCTTATCGACGATGGCGCCGTCTATGGCGACGTTGTCGCCAATTCCGACGCGGGGTCGTCCGGCGTTGATTTCGGCGGCGTCTTCCTCCGGACTCGTAATGAAGTCTTGCCCCATAAGAATCGAATTACGAATAACGCAGTTCTTTCCGATTCGGCTTCGAATACCGATAATCGAATTTTCGATTACGGCGCCCTTCCCAATTTGGCAACCGTCGGCAATGAAACTACCGCGAACTACGGCGTCGTCCAATCGACTTGCGGGCAAGTAACGCATTTTCGAGTAGGTCGGAGCTTCCGGGGTAGAGACGTCGAAAATCGGCGGATTCTGAGTCAACGCCAAATTCGCCTCGTAGAAGGAGCGGATCGTTCCGATGTCTTCCCAGTATCCGTCGAACAAATGGACGTACACGCGACGCGTTCGAATCGTCGCCGGAAAAACCTCTTTTCCGAAATCGGTATAAGAAGTTTTTTCAAGGGCGTCGACAAGCGTCTCGCGATTGAACAAATAGACGCCCATATTCGCAAGATATTCTCGTCCTTGCGGATCGTATCCTCTTGAACGAATGAAATCTTCGCCCGTATAGACGTGCTTCAATTCTTCGTCCGTTTGCGGCTTCTCTAAGAACCCCTCGACGCGTCCGTCGTCGTCGATGCGCATAATTCCCAATTCGCTCGCGCGACTCTTCAGGACGGGCACGGACGCGATCGTAACGTCGGCGTTGTTCCGTTCGTGCGACTCGATCATTTTCTGGAAATCCATACGATAGAGCTGGTCGCCCGAAAGGATCAACACGTAATCGACGCCCTTTTGGGAAATAAACTTGAAATTCTGGCGCACGGCGTCGGCGGTTCCTTGATACCACTGTTCGCTTTCGTTCGTCTGTTGCGCGGCGAGCATTTGCACAAACCCGCGTCCAAACGTGTCGAAACGATAAGACTGCAAGTGGCGGTGCAAACTGTCGGAATTAAACTGCGTGATCACGTAAATTTTATTCAAACCGCTGTTGATACAGTTCGAGAGCGGAATGTCGATCAAACGATATTTGCCGGCGATCGGCACGGCGGGCTTAGCGCGCATTTTGGTAAGAGGATACAATCGAGTGCCGCGACCGCCGCCAAGAATAAGAACGACAACGTTTTTCTTCATAATTATTATTCCTCAATATTTTTCCTCAACAACGCGTCCTCCGTCGTCGTTAAAAACGACGGAAGTCGCCGACAAGACGCATAACTTACGACGCGCGAATTCCAACGCATTCGCGCGCATATTCGCCCTTTGACTTGGACGACGCGTTTTTCCGTACAAAACGGTCGACAAGACAAACAGGCGTTCGTATTATAACGGAAAAACTCAAAAGAGAAAAGTCGTTATGGAAATATTCCTATTTTTTTGCTCGACAAAAATAACAAATCGTCGAACGTTTCATAGTTCGTCATACTTTAGGAATTTCAAACCCCTTGCGTCGTTCTCTACTCATAAAGGACGCGGCGAGGTCGTCGTCGACGATTTGTTCGTTTTGAGAATCCCATTTAACGACTCGTCCGAGTCGCGCGGCTATTCCGCAAAGATGACAAGCGTTCATCGCAAACGTATGACTGTAAACGTCGGAAGAGGGCGTTCCGCCTTCGCGAATGCAACGGAAGAAATTCGCCTTGTGCCATTCAACCGGCTTATTTTTGTTGAGCGCGACGTAATCTTCTTCCATAATCGCCTTTTGACGTCCTTCTTCGATCGGCTTGCCCGTTACGCGCCCGCGATCAACAAAAATTCGCCCTTCGGTTCCTTCGAAAATAATTCCGTTGTATTTTTCGCTCTTAATGTTCATTTCGACGCCGTTGTCGAACTTCGCGACGACGTTAAATTTCGTCGCCGTGTTGTAACAGTCGTCGACCTTCGGACGCCCGTTTTCGTCAAGCGGCGAGCCGTGTTCGACGTTTCGACCGTCGTATTCGACGGGACCCTTGCCCGGTCCTAATTGATCGAGCGCCCAAAGCGCGCAGTCGATATGATGGGCGCCCCAATCGGTGAATTGACCTCCGGAATATTCGTACCAATAACGGAACGTTCCGGCGGCGCGTTGAGGTCGGTAATCGACGACCGGCGCTTGACCTAGGAAGAAATTCCAGTCGAGTTCCTTTGGAACTTCCGCGACGGGGAAAGGACCTCCGCTCGGTCCTTGATCCAAATAGACGGTAACGTTTTTAATATTGCCCAACAAACCTTTGCGAACCATCAAAGTCGCGAGCATAAAGTGATCTTTCATCGCGCGCTGTTGCGTTCCGACTTGAAAAACTTTGCCGGTTTTAGCGACGGCTTCGCGGATCAACTTGTTTTCTTCGATCGTCAGCGTCAACGGCTTTTGACAGAAGACGTGCTTGCCCGCTAAGAGCGCTTCGATCGCAATTTTGACGTGCCAATGGTCGGGCGTGGCAATGCCTACGACGTCGATATCGTCCCGATCGAGGACGCGTCGATAATCCTGCGTCACGAGAACTTCGTCGGGTTTTTTGACGATTCCGTCGTTATGTTGGGCTCTTTGGGCGTGCGTCAAGTCGACGTCCGCCAACGCGACGACGTCGCCAAATTGCGCCAATTCGTGCGCGTCCCAAGACCCCATACCGCCAAGTCCGATAAAGCCGATCGTAAAACGCTCGTTGGGCGACTCGCTCGAATACGCTTGACGCGGAGACGTAAAGGTCGACCCAAAGGTCGAAAACATCGCGAGCGAAAGCGCGCCTAATGATTGATTTTTAATAAAGTTACGTCGGGTTTGCAGAAGCGAACGACGTTTGTTGTTTTCCATTGAACCACCCTTTTCGAAAGGATTCTAATCTTGCGGCAAAATAACGTTTGACAAAATCCGCCGCTAGTAATTACGATAGCAAACGCGTTTGAAAATCGACGCGTTCGCGCGACTTTTCAAACGGACGCAGACAGTATAAACGAGAAAAGGGCGCGGCGCAACTAAAAAAAATTAAAATTGCGCGCGCGTCCTTCAAAAAATCGACAAAATCGACTTTTTAAACTCAACAATTACAACTTTGGAATCTTTCGATACTTCGAACGTCGATTTTCGCCGTAGTTCGGATTTTCCGCGATCATCGCTTCTTCGTAACTAGTGAAGTTCCCTTCAAACCAGCGCGTTTTGCCGTTTCCTTCAAAGACGAGCAAGTGCGTGCAGATTCTATCGAGGAAGAAACGGTCGTGGCTAACGACGATCGCGCAACCTGGAAATTCCATAATCGCCTGCTCCAACGTTCGCATCGTCGAGACGTCCAAATCGTTCGTCGGCTCGTCGAGAAGAAGCAAATTGCCGCCGCGCTTGAGCAGTTTCGCCAAGTGAACGCGATTGCGCTCGCCTCCGGAACACACGCCGACCAAACGCTGTTGTTCCGACCCTCGAAAATTGAAGCGAGAAACGTAGGCGCGGCTGTTCATCTCCACGTTTCCAAGTTGCACGTGGTCGCGCCCGTCGGTAATTTCTTCAAAGACGGTGTTTTCGTCGTTCAAAGCGTCGCGGTGTTGGTCGACGTAAGCGAGTTGAACCGTTTCGCCAAGTTCGATTTTGCCCGAGTCCGGTTTTTCGTCGCCGACGATCATTCTGAACAGGGTCGTCTTCCCTACGCCGTTGGGTCCGACGACGCCGACGACCGACCCGCGCGGCACGCTAAACGACGCGTCGTCGAGCAAGACGGTCTTCTGACCACCAATTTCGTAACTCTTCGAAAGATTCTCCACGACAAGGACTTTTTCGCCTAAACGAGGTCCGGGAGCAATTTGAATAATCGCGTCGCTCTTGGAATCCAACTTCTGTTCCGCGAGGAGTTTTTCATAGGACTTAACGCGCGCCAAGTTCTTTTGCAACCGCCCTTTGTGCGACGTCTGAATCCATTCCAACTCGCGCTTGAGCGTCTTCTGGCGTTGCGATTCTTGCTTCTCCGTAACGCGCAAAATTTCCGACTTTTGCGCAAGCCACGAAGAATAGTTTCCTTCGAAAGGAATCCCGCGCGTATTGTCAATTTCGAGAATCCATTTCGTAATGTTGTCAAGAAAATATCGGTCGTGCGTAACGATAATCACCGTGCCGGTATAATCGCGCAACGCGCCTTCGAGCCACTGAACCGTTTCCGCGTCCAAATGGTTCGTCGGTTCGTCTAGCAAGAGCAAGTCGGGATGTTCCAAGAGCGCTTGGCACAACGCGACGCGTCGTCGCTCGCCGCCGGAAAGTTGTCGAACGATCGAATCGTCGGGCGGAAGAACGAGCGCTTCGGCCGCAAGATCGATTTTATGGTCGAGTTCCCAGCCCTCCAAACGATCGATTTCGTCTTGAAGCGTCCCCATCTCTTCCATCAATTTGTCGAAATTGGCTTCTTGTTCCGGGTCTGCCATCAACATAGAAATTTCGTTGAAGCGATCGATTTTCGACTGAATAGGCGCGACGGCTTTGAGCAAATTTTCACGAACGGTCGCGTCAAGCTCCAATTCGGGCTCTTGCGCGACGTATTTGACGGTCATTCCCTTGACAAATTTGACTTCGCCGTCAATATCTTTGTCGATTTGCGCCATAATTTTTAAGAGCGTCGATTTACCCGCGCCGTTTGCGCCGACGACGCCAATTTTGGCTCCGTAGTAAAAGGACAAGCTGATATTTTGAAGAACCGTCTTTTCACCGAATCGCTTGCTTACGCGATTCATTTCAAAGATAAAATGCGGCGCCATAAAGAACCTATGTCTAAAAGTGGTTAAAAAGAAATTCGATTATTTGACAAGAAGAACGGCAAACCCAATCCGTATGTCTTTCGACATACGGATTTTAACAAATTGGGCTCAAATCTCGACGAGTTCGTAATCAAGCGAGCCGAGTCCAATTTCGGCGCCGTATTCGATCATCGCGCGCCAGTTCGTCGTCGGATGCATCGTTTGAAAATGATCGCCGTTCGGCTTCATTTTCGCCAAGACGCTGTTAGGAACGATCGGTTGTTTGTTTACGGCGTCGGCGCAAGCGAGATCAAGCGCGACGGGATCGAAAGACGCGAACAAACCGACGTTCGGCACGACGGGCACGTCGTTTTCCGAATGACAGTCGCAGAAGGGCGAGACGTCGGCGACAAGCGTAATATGGAACGCGGGACGGTCTTGTAAGACGGCGGCGGAGTATTCGCAAATTTTCTTATTGAGAATCTCGTATTTTTCGTCCATAGCCGCGTAAACGGCGTCGACGGGACAACGTCCGACGCAACGACCGCAACCGGCGCATTTCGTTTTGTCGATTTCAGCTTTGCGGTTCGAATCGAAAACGATCGCGTTGTGCGCGCAAGTTTTCGCGCAAGACCCGCATCCGATGCAGACCGATTTGTCGACGGTCGGCTTGCCGTTCGAGTGCATTTCCATCTTGCCCGCGCGCGAGCCGCAACCCATGCCGATGTTTTTCAACGCGCCGCCAATGCCCGCGCATTCGTGCATTTTGAAGTGCGTCAACGAAACGACGACGTCGGCGTCCATAACCGCGCGCCCAATTTTTGCCTCTTTGACGTATTTGCCGTTTTTAACGGGAACCAGAACTTCGTCGGTTCCCTTCAGCCCGTCGGCAATAATCACGTGACAGCCGGTCGCAAAGGGATTAAAACCGTTTTCATAGGCGGTTTCAAGATGATCGAGCGCGTTCTTACGACGACCGACGTAAAGCGTATTCGCATCGGTCAAGAACGGCTTGCCGCCCTTTTCTTTAGTCGCGTCGACGACGACTCGCGCGTAATTGGGACGCATATAGGCAAGATTGCCCGCTTCGCCGAAGTGAATCTTCAGGGCTACGAACTTGCCTTCCAAGTCCATGTCCATATAACCGGCGCGTTGGAGCAAACGTCGCGTTTTTTGCAACAGATTTTCATTCGGGTTAGTTCTAAGATTTGCGAAAAAAACCTTACTTTGAGCCATTTTGTTCACACTTTCTTGCTATTCTCGAGATATTCGTTCGTCAAAGCTTACGCTCTGCAACCAAACGGCGCGCCGCCGTCTCGACGTATGGGACGCTACGACGTAATATCCTGAAAAAACTATTTATCCAATCTAAACAAATTTCAATTATCGAAAGGATCGAAAGAAGAATCGGCGTTTTGAAGTTTCTCGTCCAATCTTCTTTCTTCCTCGTTAAATTTCTTGAACGAATCGGCGGCTACGCTAGCTTTCAATATTTCCTGAGCGCGTTCCATACGGCTATTGCACTTTTCGAGTAGGCGCCCCGTTTTGCCGACGCTAAAGTCGCGAATGAGACGAACGCACTCTTCTTCTTTATGTAACTCGTTATGACGATCGCATAACAAATCGATTCGCTTGAAAAAGGCGTCGTAATTCCTCGAATCCAGTTCAAAGGCTTTTTGCAAGTCTTCGTCGGCACGTTTGTAATCGCCGACTCCTATGAAAAACGTCCCGGAACAAGAATAAAAATACGAGTCCTTTTCTTCTTCGAACCGACTGTCGAAATAACTCCGTCCTCTCTCAACGGCGACCAAATACAAAGGCGCGCCCTTAAGCCTACTCCCCAACGCGCGCGGAATTGACGCCATAACAAGAGGGACGTCGGGCAAAACCCTTACGACGGCGTCCTTAAGCGCGTTCGAAGGCGTCTCGGCGGCCAATAACGTCAATATGGTA
>JAZUGM010000305.1:0-7117 GCA_045641205.1 Thermoguttaceae bacterium | reverse complement strand
AAGACGTTGAAAATGGTCGCTTCCCCCAAGATGATCCTTCTTGCGGAATCTGAAGGAAAGCCGATCGGCTTTTCAATCACGGCGCCCGACCTAAACGAAGCAGCGCGACCGCTCAACGGCTCCCTTTCTTGGTTTGGGATTCCCTATTTAGGCGTTTTACGTTTAACGAATCGCCTAAAATACGTCAAAGGCGCGCGCGTTATGGTTCTGTGCGTGTTGCCCGAATACCGCCGCAAGGGGGTCGCGGAAAAGCTGATTCTAGACACGTTCGACGTCGGAACTCGCGATTTCTATTTCGACAACGCGGAGTTGGGGTGGACCGACGAAAACAACGACAAAATCACGCACGTGTTAGAACGCGTCGGCGCCAAACGTTTCAAGCGTTATCGCGTTTACCAAAAGAATATTTAGACCAAAACAAAGACCGTCAAACTACGCTCAAAAGTAAACGCCGCAGGGGCAAACGCGTTAAAATTACGCGTTCGCTCTTGCGGCGTTTTTCGTCGTCCTCGATCGATTAGAAGCCAAACGCTCTAGCGCAATTGACGGCGGCAAGCAAAACGACGATCGCGGCAAAGGTCGCCAAGCCCAAAACTTGACGCTTAAAGCGCAATTTGACAACAAGCGCGCAACAGGAAAGAATCAACGCGCCAATAAAAGCGAGTCTGAACCCCGCGCAAACGCCCCAAACGGCGCAAATCGTCGCCCAATCGACGAGTTCCGACTTGCTCAGCCAACGCGCCAAAAGACAGGGCGCGCACGCCGACGTTAGAACGCACGACGCAAACGCGACGCAACGCGCGCCTCGCGCGCCGGGCTCGACGATCCAAACGCCCAAAACGCCGCCTAGAGCCAAGACGACCAGAGACGCCCAAATCAGCGATTTAGTCGAAACTCCGCGATCCCAACAAACTAAGCCCAACATAAGCGTCAAATCGACGACAAGCGTCCAATAGATCGCCAAAATCGTCGCAACGCGCAACAAACGTAAGAAATAATCCGACGAAAAAGCGTCCTCGTCGACAAGCGAAAGGGCGCTTTCCCGCTCCGCGACTTCGCCCGACTTGTCTAATGTCGCGGCTTCAAATTCTTGAAACGCTTCAGTCCAGTCGGCGTATTCGCTCCAGCGAAGAACTTCAGAAGGCGCGCCCGACCAGCCGCCGAGAAGAATCGAAGCGCCGACAATGCAAGAAACGAGAAAACTCGACGCTTCCACCAACGGATAGCGTTTGCTTATCGGCTCTTTGCAATCGCGGCATTTCCCCCCTAAGACAAACCAACTCAAAATCGGAACGTTGTCGAACCAACGAACCGGCGAGCCGCATTTCGGACAATGCGAAGGAGGCGTCGTAAGGCTCATACCCTCGGGAACGCGCCAAATTACGACGTTCAAAAAACTACCGATCGACGCGCCGATCAACGCTATTAAAAACGCAAAGACGCACAAAACGAAAGTCGTCGTCATTATTTTATTATCCAGAATTTAACTCGTCAAAAAAACGAACGCGGCGTCAGTTGGCGACGAGCTTGCGCAAATAATCGATCGAACGAGCCGCCTGATCCATCGTGCCGCACTCGACGCTCATAACGACGTCCTGCGGAACGCTCTTCAAAATCGCGACGATCTTTTCCCAATCGACGCAACCGTCTCCACAAGCGCAACCGACCGCCGTGCCCATTACTTTGCCTCGTTCCGCCGCAGATTGTTCGAAAGAAATATCTTTCGCATGCATATGGATCACGCGACTTTTGACGCGTTCAAGCCAATCGCAAGGATCAAGTCCTCCAAGATAAGCGTTGCCCGTGTCGAAATTGGCGCCGACGCAAGGAGAGTCGACAAGATTCAAAATGCGGTCGTAACCGTCGAGACTCAGCGAATAAGTCTGGTGCGTTTCCAAGCCGATTTTAATTCCGCGTCGCTCGCAGACTTTAACCGCTTCTTTGATCGAATATTTGATCAAAACGAAATCTTCTTCGGCGGTCGTCCACGTCTGTTTGCGTCCTTCGTGCGTGTTGATAATCGGAGCGCCCGCCTCTTTGGCAAATCGCGCCGCTTGCTTCAAATATTCGACGGCAATCTCGGGCTTCGACAGCTGGCTATGCGAAGAAAAGGCGGAAAGTTTCAGACCGTGTTTTTCCACGCAGTCGCGAACCCTAAACGGATCGTCCAACATAGAGACGCTATGAAAATATCGCGCTTCGCTCAATAATTCTCGTCCCAAGTGAACCATAGGCTCGATATACTCGTAGCCCAATTCGGCGGCAAACGCGACGCCCTGCTCGAAAGACTTGTGCGACGTTCGAACGGCCTCTAAATTCAAACCGATTCCAATTCTTCCCATAATTCTACCTTCGTTTCTTAGACTTCAACGTCCGCTATAAATTCCTAATCTTTCTCGCCTCGCCATATCGGCGCAATTTTGCAAACGATTCTTCATTTCCTGCGAATAATTAAAATGCAATCTGATCTCGGCAAGTCCTTGGCGCGCCAAATCTTCGTTCAACGAAGTCGTATCGGAGCCTAAATAGACGAACGCAAGTTTGCGCCCATATCGATCATAGGGATCGCCGTCGGAAACAAGCGTCGCAACGGCGCCGACGGAAGCGACGCGATTTTGAACGTAGGCGGTCGCTTCGGATCCGAAACGTTCTCCTTTCTCCGGCGCGTTGATTCCGTTAAGTTGCACTTTCACGCCCCCCTGTGCGATCAACGTGTCGGCGTTGAGAACTCGCTCGATCCTGACGCGTTCTCCTTGGACGCTCGCGCGACGTTCCGCAGGCGCCTCGGGCTTTTCGGCAACGCTTGCTTCGCCGGTATAAATCCCCAACTTTTCGCTTTTAGCCAAATCGGCGCATTTTTGCAAACGATCCTTCATGTTGTGCGAGTAATTATAAAATAACTCGACCTTTCCCAGTCCTTGACGCGCCAAGTCTTCGTTCAACGAAATCGTTTCGTCGCCCAAATAGACGAACGCTAATTTACGCTTATACTTGTCGTAAGGATCGCCGTCGGAAACAAGCGTCGCAACGCCGCCCGTCTCCTCGACGCGTCGCTTCGTATAGGCGGACGCCTCGGGTCCAAAAGGCTCGACCGGCCAATTCTCTTTGACGGTTTCAGGCGTGTTGACGCCGATAAGCCGCACACGCTCGCGATTCTGACCGTAGCGCACGATCAGCGTGTCGCCGTCGACGCAACGCTCTATCGTAACGCGTTGACCTTGCGGCGCTTCGCGCGAATCTTCGTCCAAAGCGTCGTCGTCTTGGTCGGTCGAATCTACGTCTTGGTCGGTCGAATCTAAATACTCGGCAATGGCGGAAACGTATTTGGGTTCGTCGGAAGCGTTTTGTTCGGTCGAATCCAAATTCTCGACGACGGGAGAAACGTCGTTCGATTCGTCCCCAACGCTCTTGTCGGAAGTTTCAACAACGTTGGACGAAACGCCGTTTGGCTCGTTCTTTTTATCGGCGTCGCATCCCCCGCATAACGCCGCCAGAACAACCGCAAAAACGAAGACGGACGCGGTAAAAATTCTCTTGCGATCTTGGCTTTCTTTTCGATTTTTTCTATGCTGAAAACGTCTAGCCATAACGTTCCTATCTATTTGACTTCAAAAAGACTTTAAATCGACCTATCCGATCACAATTTCTCGCTATAGTCGAACGAAGGTCTCAAGGCGCCTGTTCAAAACTATAAATTCCTAGTTTTTCTCGTTTCGCTAAATTGGCGCAATTTTGCATACGATCCTTCATCTTCTGCGAATAGGAATATTTCAATTCGACTTTCCCAAGTCCTTGGCGCGCCAAGTCTTCGTTTAGCGAGATCGTGTCGTCGCCCAAATAGACGAACGCCAAGCGACGATTATATTTGTCGTAAGCGGAACCGTCGGAAACGAGCGTCGCGACGCCCCCCGTTTCTTCAACGCGGCGCTTCGTATAGGCGGACGCCTCGGGACCAAAAGGCTCGACGGGCGAGTTCGGCTTGACCGTCTCCGGCGTGTTGACGCCAATGAGCCGCACGCGTTCGCGAACCCCTTCTCCGTCCAATTCGTAACGCACAATCAGCGTGTCGCCGTCGACGCAACGCTCGATCTCGACGCGTTGCTCCTGCGGCAAAGCGCGACGTGAAGCGGTTCGTTCGGAGTCTTCGACGACGGCGGGGTTCTCCTTTGATTCGTCGACGCCGTCGCCGCCCCCTTTAATACCTAAGACGCCCAGAGCGACAAGAAGGACGAGAATGAACGGCGCGCCGCCCTTGCGAATATACTTGTTTAAATTTCGTTGCGCCGCGTTGCGAACGGATCGCGCGACAATATTTCCAATTTCCTTTTCCAACCGACTTCGAGCCATAACGCCTCCTTTGCCTATTAAGAAACAATCCTTTACGATCGAGAAAGCATAAGAAACGGCGCGCGTCGATTCTAATTGCGAAATATTCGCGCCTTCAATATGCAAAACGCCGCGATTCTAGCTTTTTTCAAATCAAGAAACGCGGCGCGCAAAATCATCGCTCAAACGATCCGACCCAAATCACATTGAACGGCGAATACGATTCAAATTCCACTGGAATTTTTCCTGTTGCGTCATTTTAGAGAAATCGGGCAAAGACTCAAACGTCTTCTTCGGCGCCTGTTCCTCTTCCGTCTTGAAATAATTTCGCTGGAAGAATTTTTTCGCTTGCGCCGATTCAAGCGCGGCGGACGACTTCTCTTCCTTCTTCGGTTCGTCTTTTTTCGGCGCGGCGTTCTTTGGCGCGTCTTTGACGGAAGCGGGAACTACCACGTTTTTATCGTTGTAACTAAGCGAAGTCGCCGTCGTTTTCATATCCTCTTCAAGGGAACGCTTCGGCTTGATATTGAGTTTCTGCAAGTCGCCGTGATACGCCTTGACCGCCTCTTCCGCCCCGATTTGCCCGTCGGCGATCGCGCGCAAGTACGTAATGAACGTCAACTGATGTTCGGCGTTGTTGATTTTGCGTCCGTAAAGCGCGACGCGCGCGCCGTATTTCTTCGCGTCGGCAAGCATCTTGAACGCGTCGTAAGTCGTGCCCGCGCTACCGCCGAGAATACCGACGATGATCGAAGAATCGTAACGAACCAACTGCTCCATCGCTTCGGGTCCGTAATACGGAATCTTCAAAAAGACGGGTCTACCCGCTTCCGTAACGCCCGCCAACGCACGGACGATATGGTCGCTGACAAACTTCGGCACGTCGTTGATCGGATTGACGGGCGCGTTCGGACTGAAAACTTCCAGAAAATGCCTGAACCCCTTCTTTTCCGCTTCAAGTCTAAACGCTTTATAAGCGATCAACGCTTCGTAATCGCGCTCGAGATCGTTGTTGAACGTAATCGAATACAAACCGAGATCGGCGCCTCGTTTCGCCTTCAGCTCGGCGGTCGAACAATTCGCGTGTCCGCAAAGCGCGTGATCGAGCGACGCGGTTCGGAACGGACGCGACGGAACGTCGCCGTAGACCGCCCCGGCGCCCGCGAGCCAAATATCCGTGGCGTCGTTCGCGCGAATGGCAGGCGTGATCGGCGAATCGACGAACAGACCTTCGCGCAACGCCAGAACTTCGCTCGTACTCGCGCTCATCAGAACAATGTCGACCAAGCCTTGACGAATAACTTCGCGAATTTGCGCGCGGTATTCGTCAAGCGTCTTGAATTTTGCTTCCGACGCGTAATTTTCCGGGCTCTGCCCCGGAGCCGAAAGACCGTAAGCCATATCGCCGTCTTTGGCGTCGGCAAGAATAAAATCGTTGCAACTACGATCACGAAGGATACGCGCAAGTTTCTGATCTAACGACTTTTCCATTGTTCGCTTCTCTTATTGGAAAAAATACCGCGTCGACGCCGCGCACGAAACGAGAACGACTACGGCGAAAATCTATCAATTTCACGACTCAAACCCAGAGTCGCCTCAATTATACGGGACAAGAGAAAAACGTCAACGATTATTAAAACTTCGTTGCGACAAGTAGTGAGATTTTATAGCGTTGAAAACGTTTGTGACGATTAGATTGTCGCCTCGTCGCGCGATCATGCGCGAAAAACCGCCGAATCTCATTCGGCGGTCGGGTTGGACGAAACGGCGCCGTAATATTTACGAGCGCCGACTTTCATTCGCTCAGACGGTCGGAAGTTCCCACCCTTCACGACGCGGACGCGACAAAGCCTTGTTTCCTTCGGGCAAGTTCGTGAACTCTTCTTTTTCGGCGTCCCAATAGACGACTTTTCCGACGGGCGCGTACGCGCGAACAATATTGATCAGTTCGCAAATCGTCGTCGAACGTTGTCCGATTTCAACGTCGGCGTTGCACTTTTTCTTCGTCTTAATACATTCCGCCCAGTTCTCAATATGATAGACGGTCTCGTCGCGCTTGTTTTTCGCTTCTTCGGGCAAGGACGCGGCGATTTCCTTCGGATTCGAAGAAATCTTGTGTCGGTTGATTTCCATTTTACCCTTCTCGCCGGTTACGATGCAACCCAACCCCGGTCCGCGGTCGCCGTCGAGATGGAAGCGCGCTTCGACGCCGTTCGGGAACAACGCCTTGATCTTAGCGCGAGGACCGCGAACTTTCGCCATCGAGTAATAGTCGACTCCGGTGTCGTCTTCGGAATAAGGACGCGTGACAAATTTGCCGGAGTCTTGAATCGAACATTCTTCTTCAAGAATGATTTGGGACGGTCCCGTCAAACTGGTTCCGATCGCCATTTGCATTTGGTCGAACGAATGCGTACCCCACCCGGAAACGCCGAAACAAAGTCCGCCGGCGTCGTAGTCGCCCCAGTTGCTCCAGCCGTATTGAATTTCAGGAACGCATTTGCGCAATTTCGCTTGGTTCGTCCAAATATCCCACCACGGTTCGCAATCTTTCGGATCGAGCGCGTATTTCGGGTCGTCGTCCGGAAAGACGTTCGGACCGACGAAATTCGGAACTTCGACCGTTTTAATTTTGCCAAGCGCGCCGCTGGCGACTTGTTCGCAAGCCCAACGACAAAGCGGCAACGAGCGTTGTTGCGTTCCAACTTGCGTAACGCGCCCGAGTTTCTTCGCCAAATCCGCCATTGCGCGACCTTCTTTGATCGTCAGCGCCATCGGCTTCTCAATATAG
>JAZUGM010000304.1:0-8013 GCA_045641205.1 Thermoguttaceae bacterium | reverse complement strand
TTTTCGAAACGCTCGACACGCCCGAAAACGAACGTTCGCAAGCGCTCGACGAAAAATTAGCGCGCTTTCCTTACGTCGACGGCGGGCTTTTTCGGGGCGCGTTGCGCGTCGCGCATTACGACGCGGCGGCTCGGGACGCCTTGATTCAATGTTGCGAATTCGAGTGGTCGGGCATATCGCGCGTCTTGTTCGGCGCGCTCTTTCAATGCGCGATGGATCAAAAAGAACGGCGCAACTTGGGCGCGCATTATACTTCGGAAAAGAACATATTGAAGGCGCTCGAGCCGCTTTTTCTCGACGACTTGCGTTCCGAACTTGCGCAAATTAAAGCGTTGGCGGGCGGAGTCAAACCCAAGGAACGGCTCAAGCAATTTCACGAGAAATTGAAGTCGATCAAAATCTTCGACCCTGCGTGCGGTTGCGGAAATTTCCTAGTCGTCGCTTATCGAGAGTTGCGTTTGCTCGAAAACGACGTTCTCAAAGAACTTTACGGCGACGAAATCAAACGCAAAGGACGTTATTTGTCGTTAGAATTTCAAGCGCAAGTCGACGTCGACCAGTTTTTCGGGCTAGAATTGGAGGAATTGCCCGCGCAAATCGCGCGCGTCGCCTTGTGGTTGACCGACCACCAAATGAATCAAAAGACGTCGCTTGTTCTCGGCGAATATATGACGCGCATTCCCCTGACGTCGGCGCCGAATATTCGACGCGCCAACGCCTTGACGACCGATTGGAACGACGTCGCGCCGCGAGACGAAATTAGCTTCGTCGTCGGCAATCCTCCTTACGTCGGGTTTACTTATGCGAACGCGACGCAAAAGGCGGAGATGGCGGCGCTCTTTCCCGGCGTCAAAAATCTCGACTACGTGGCGGCTTGGTTCAAAAAAGCGTCGGAATATATTCAAGGAACGACGATTTCTTGCGCGTTCGTCGCGACAAATTCGATTTGTCAAGGCGAGTCCGTCGCGCCGCTGTGGGGCTTGCTTTTCGAAAAATACGGCGTTAAAATCAATTTCGCGCACCAGTCCTTTAAATGGAGCAACGAAGCGGCGAAAAACGCGGGCGTATGTTGCGTCATTATTGGATTCGCACTTTTCGACGCGCCGATCAAGCGCCTGTTCGTTTACGATCGCGAGGGTGAATCCAAAGAAACGCACGCCAAAAATATTAACGCGTATCTTGTCGACGGCGCCAATGTTATTATACGACGACAAAAAGAAGCGTTGTGCGACGTTCAACCAATTTTTTGGGGAAGCAAAGCGACCGACGACGGGAATTTTATTCTGCTCGAATCGGAAAAAGACAAATTTCTAGCCAACGAACCCTTGGCGGAAAAACATCTGCGTCCTTACGTCGGAGCCGACGACTTCATTAACGGAAAGAAACGCTATGTACTTTGGTTAGCCGATTGCCCGCCTAACGAATTAAGAAAAATGCCGTTAGTCTTGAAACGCGTCGAAGCCGTTCGGGAATTTCGGGCGAAGAGCGCCAAAGCGGCGACAAGAAAAAAAGCGGATACGCCGACGTTGTTCGACGAAAACCATCAACCGACAACCGATTATCTACTGATACCGACCGTTTCTAGCGAACGTCGACGTTACGTCCCCATTGGATTTATGAAGAAGAACGTCGTAGCCAGCGCCGCCGGTTTTGTCGTTCCGAACGCAACGCTTTATTCGTTCGGAGTCTTGACGAGCGCGATGCATAACGCTTGGAACGCTCGATTCTGCGGGCGCTTGAAAACTGATTTCCGTTATTCGAAAGAACTTGTTTACAACACGTTCCCTTGGCCTGAGCCGACGCCGGAGCAACAGGCGAAAATTGAGAAGTTCGCGCAAGGGGTTTTGGACGCTCGCGCGCTTTTTCCCGAGTCGACTTACGCCGACTTGTACGATCCGAACGCTATGCCGTTACAACTTTTGCAAGCGCATCGAGCGCTTGATTTGGCGGTCGAACGCGCCTATCGAAAGGAAAAATTCAATTCGGACGAAGAGCGCGTCGCGTTCTTGTTGGAACGATACTTGGAATTGGTCGGAAAGTCGCGCGCTTGACGCGTTTCGATTTGAAACAAACGCGCAAACAAAGCGCTAAGCCGCTTGCGCGACGAGAAACGAGTATTGATCGGGCGCTTGACCTTTGAATACAAAAAAAGATAATGAGTAGGATTGCCGACGGGCCGCGTTAGCGTTTGCGGCGTCGATCCGTCCTTACGTCGTCCGAACGAGGTTTACAATGATTCAAAATCGCTTATATTACGACAATCCGTTAATCGAACGTTACGCGTCGCGCGATATGTGCGAACATTTCGGACCGCAGAAGAAGTTTTCGACGTGGCGTCGCCTTTGGGTCGCGCTTGCGGAAGCGGAACACGAACTCGGCCTGCCCGTTACGCAAGAACAAATCGACGAACTCAAAGCGCACGTCGACGACGTCGATTTCGAAGTCGCCGCCGAATACGAAAAGAAATTGCGCCACGACGTAATGGCGCACGTTCATACTTACGGCGACGTTTGCCCGAACGCGCGCGGCATTATTCACCTTGGCGCGACGAGTTGCTTTGTAACCGACAACGGCGACTGCGTTCTCTACCGCGACGCGTTAAAAAAAGTTCGCGATCGTCTTGTCGTCGTAATCGATCGCTTGGCGAAATTCGCGCGTCAATACAAATCGCTTCCCTGCCTTGGTCTCACGCACCTTCAACCGGCGCAACCGACGACGGTCGGGAAACGCGCGACGCTCTGGACTTACGACCTTGCGACGGACTTGGAAGACCTCGAATATCGTCTTTCCAAATTCAAGACGCTCGGCAACAAGGGCACGACGGGCACGCAGGCAAGTTTTCTCAAATTGTTCGACGGCGATCACGAGAAAGTGCGCGAATTGGAACGTCGCGTCTGTCAAAAAATCGGTTTCGAAAGTCCTTTCGCCGTAACGGGACAAACGTATCCGCGCAAGTTGGACGCGCAAATCTTAGACGTTCTCTCTCGCATCGCGCAAAGCGCCCACAAATTTGGAACCGACCTGCGCATCCTCGCGCACAAAAAAGAACTTGAAGAGCCGTTTGAAAAGAATCAAATCGGGTCGAGCGCAATGGCGTACAAGCGCAACCCAATGCGTTGCGAACGCGTTTGTTCGCTGGCGCGGTTCGTAATGAGCTTGCAGTCTAGTCCGGCGATGACGATCGCGACGCAATGGATGGAACGAACGCTCGACGACAGCGCCAACCGACGCCTCGCTTTGCCCCAAGCGTTTCTCGCGATCGACGCGATCTTGATCATCATGCAAAACGTCGTCGAAAATATCGTCGTCTATCCTAAAGTCATCGAAAAGAACTTGCGCGCCGAACTGCCTTTTATGGCTACGGAAAATATTTTGATGGCGGCGGTCGAAGCGGGCGGAGACAGACAAGACCTGCACGAACGCATACGCGTGCATAGCGTCGCGGCGGCAAACGTCGTCAAAATCGAAGGCGGAGAGAACGATTTGCTCGAAAGATTGCGAAAAGACCCCGCTTTTGCAAAAGTCGACGTCGACGCGGAAACGAGCCCCGAAAAATTTGTCGGTCGCGCGTCCGAACAAGTTGAAGAATTTATCGAAAGCGTCGTCGAACCGATTAGAAAACGTTACGGCGCCGTCGAAGTCGCGCAAGAGGATTTGCGCGTTTAGACTTTCAAATTTAATCGCTTTCTTCCCCCGAAAGAGGAAAATATGCTAACGTACAAAACGGCGGGCGAATCGCACGGCAAGGGCGTCGCGGCGCTTATCGACGGGTTTCCTTACGGCGTTCCGCTTGACGTCGACGCTATCGACGCCGAACTTCGCCGACGTCAAGGCGGATACGGACGAGGCGGACGTCAGAAGATCGAAACCGACGCGGTTGAAATTATGACCGGCGTTTTGCATGGCGTCAGCATCGGGTCGCCTATCCTCCTTTGGGTGAAGAATCGCGATTATAAAATAGAAAACATGCCCGAATTGACGCGACCGCGCCCCGGTCACGGCGATCTTTCGGGTTCGATTAAATACGGCTGCGGCGTTCGTCCTATTTTGGAACGCGCCAGTGCGCGCGAAACGACGGCGCGGGTCGCGGCGGGCGCTCTTGCGCGTCTTCTGTTGCGCGAACTTGGAATCGAAGTCGTCGGGTTCGTTCGAAGCGTCGGCAAGGTCGACTTGACGCCCAAGCCGGAAGTTTTCGCGCAAACGCCGCAAAGTCTGCGCGCGACGCGCGACGCGACGGAGTTATACTCGCTGGCGCCCGACTTGGAAGACGCGGGCAAACAAGCGATCGACGACGCGAAGACGTCGGGCGACTCGCTTGGCGGCGTCGTTGAAGCGCGCGTTTTCAACGTTCCTTTCGGGCTCGGCTCGCACACGCAATGGACGTCGAAACTCGACGCGCGTTTGGCTCACGCGGCAACGTCGATACAAGCGATCAAAGGCGTCGAAATCGGCGACGGTTTCTCGCTTGCAACTCGTCCGGGCTTCTTGGCGCACGACGAAATTTTGTGGGACGAATCCGCGCGCTCGACGCGAACGCTCGGCTTCGTTCGTCCGACGAACCGCGCGGGCGGAATAGAAGCCGGCGTTTCCAACGGTCAGCCGATCGTCGTTCGCGCCGCGATGAAGCCAATTCCGACGTTGCTGAAGCCGTTGCGTTCGATCGAACTTTCGACGAAGGAAACGGCGTCGGCTTCCGTCGAACGAAGCGACGCCTGCGCGATCTCTGCGGCAAGCGTCGTCTTGGAAAACGTCATCGCCTTTGAAATTGCCGCCGCTCTCCTTGAAAAATTCGGCGGCGATTCGCTCGAAGAACTCAAGGCGCGACTTGAACTCTTTGAAGAAACCGCGAAAAAAAGATTGGAAAATCGATAGTTCGCGCCCAATTAAACGAGAAACGCCCGTTTGAGGACGTCAAAAGACGATATTTATGGACGAAAAACGAAAATGGGCGATTCTTGCGAGTCTCTCCTCAATGACGATCATTCAGGTCGGAGCCTCCGTCGCAAAAATACTCTTTCAATCTCTTGGACCGTCGGGCGTGGCGATGTTACGCACAGGGCTCGCCGGACTTATTCTTTGGCTGATTCGCCGTCCGAACATTAAGAACGTTACTCGAAAAGAATGGTTGTATATTCTGTTTTACGGTCTGTCGATCGGCGGAATGAACCTAGTCTTTTATTACGGCATTCGTCTGATTCCCTTGGGACTTGCCGTTACGGTCGAATATATGGGACCGCTGACTCTGGCGTTAATCGGTTCGCGCAAGCCGCGAGATTTTCTTTGGGCGTTCCTTGCCGGACTCGGCGTGTCGCTAATCGTGCCTTGGACGGGCGAAGGAAACGTCAATCCTTGGGGCGTTCTGATCGTCTTCCTCGCCGGATATCTATGGGCGGCGTATATCTACACGGGACAAAAAGTTACGCAACGAGTCCAAAATTCCGGCGCGCTGACTTTCGCGATGATCATAGGAGCCCTTTTAATACTCCCCGTTGCAATTTCGACCGGCGATTTGTTCGACGTTACGCCCAAAACGTTCGCGCTCGGTCTGACGGTCGCAATTTTGTCGAGCGCGATTCCCTTCACGCTCGATCTGTTCTCGCTCAAACGAATGCCGACCAAAACCTTCAGCATTTTGCAAAGTTTGCAGCCCGCGTTTGCGGCGATGGTGGGGCTAATATTCCTAGGCGAACGTTTGGCGGGAATTCAAATTGTCGCCGTTGCGTGCGTTATCCTTGCAAGTATGGGAAGTTCGTTAAGTCGCGAAGATTAATCCGATTCAATAAGACGCGCGACTTTCCCGTCCTCCGTTAATTTCCACGTTTTAATTGGGAGCTTCTATGCCTTTTTCAACTTCGTTTTTGCGTTTTTCCAAACGTTCGACGCTCGCCCTGCTTGCGTTGGCGTTGGTTTCTTTCTGTTCGCAGTCTTTTGGCGCCAAGCCTGAAATCGACTGCTCGAAGATTCGCGGAGTCTGTTTCAATATGCGCGCGTCCGACGAAGCGCGCCGCGATCTTGGATACGGCGCGCGCGTCGGTCTCAACGCGACCCGATTTTGGCTGAGTCAAGCCGCTTACGAGAAAAACGGCGACGCCTACGTTAAGCAAATCGTCGAATTTGTGCGCGTTTGCGACGAATGCGGTTACAAAAGCATGCCGATTCTCTTCAACGGCAATATGCTCGACCCGAAAACGGTTCAGCCGGACGTATACGAAGCGGCGGACGCTTATGCGACTGCGATCGTCAACGCGTTGAAAGACGAGCCCGGCTTGTTAATGTTCGACGTAATGAACGAGCCGCTGTGCAATCCTTACGTCAACGGGGCGCCCAAAGAAGAACGCGCCAAACGCGCCGAGGAAATTTGGGCGTTTCTACGTCGAGAAATCGCGCTCGTACAACGCCTCGCGCCCGACGCCTTGACGACCGTCGGTTATACGACCGCGTGGGAAATCGAAGAATCGACCGCGAAAATGCTCGACGTGATCTCCTTCCACGATTATCACGAGCGTCGCGAAGTAATCAACGACAACTTCAAACTGGCCGCAGATTGGGGACAAAAGCTCGGCAAACAGGTAATCAATACGGAAACCGGTTGTTTGGCGCGCGCTAATCCCTACGAGCTTGTCTTACAATATTGCCATAAGTACGATATGGGCTGGATTCTCTTCAATTTGATGATTGAAGGACGTTGCGTCGACGAACACGGAATTTTTTATCCGGACGGCACGATTCGCGACGCCGGAACGATCGCCGCTATGTTCGGCTGTTATCGCAATCGAGACAGTCGAACCGTCGTTCCGACGAATCCGAATCGCGAAGGCAAGGTCGACCGCGCTTTGGCGCTGTTGCGCGACGCGTTGAAAGAATACACAAGCGACGCCTTTGATTATCGAAGAAGCGACAAGAAAAAATTGCTCGACGCCTGCGAAGTCGCCGCCAATCTTTTAGAAGCCTGCGAACTCGTTCCGATGAGCAATTTGCCGACCACGAAGATCGAAGAATTCCGAAGAGACGAAAACGCCGATTTGTGGGAAATTCGTAAATTCGCCTACGAACTCGCGAACAGATTGAAGGAAGTCGCGCAAATCTTCTAAAGAAACGTAAAGGAGGTTCTTTACGGAAAGCCGCCGCATTTAATGCGGCGGTTGAGGTTGAATAATGAAACGCGTCGCTCAAGTACGAGCGTGGAAATCGTTAGTTTTTTCGATATTCAACGCTGATCGCCGAATTAAATTCGGCGGCTTATCAGACCCGTTTTCAGTGAACGCGTACTCCAAAACTGACTTGAACAATAATCGCCGATCAAAAAACAAAAAAATCCGAACAAGAAACAAAAAAAAGAACGCCGAAAAAGCGTTCTTATTTTTTTTACTAATCTCATATTTTTATGAAAAAAGAGATCGTGCAAAATGAGAGTGTCGGGGCTCGAACCCGAGACCTACGGATTAAAAGTCCGTTGCTCTACCAACTGAGCTACACTCCCAACTGCGTAAACAGTGAATGGGATTATAACGTCCCCCTAGCTTTTGTCTAGGGCTTGCGCTAGATTTTCCCGAAAATAATCACGCTTCCTTCTTTGCGCTCGTATTTTCAGAACTTTCATTTTTCGACGCTTCCGCCTTCGTCGTCCCTTCCTCGTCGACCTCGGTCTTTGCGGAAATAACGGGCGTCGTTCGCTTTTCCGGCGCCAACGGCTTGTCGTAGTCAAAATCTCGCCAGACCATCGGGCGCGAATGACGCGACTCGATGCGCAAAACGACTTCTCCGTTGTTAAAAATACGAACCGTTCCGCTCGATTGACTCACGACGATCGCCACGGCGTTTGTACTACGACTCACGGCGGCGGCGGCCCAGTGGCGCGAGCCGAGCCCCTTGGAAAGCGTGATCATCGCGGTCGAAGCATCGAGCAAACGACACGCGGCGGCGACCACGCCGTCGAGCGCGACGACAAAAGCGCCGTCAAGTTGCGCGATCTCCTTAATCCCCTCGCGTACGCGCGAGTCGAACAAATCGCGT
>JAZUGM010000303.1:0-18647 GCA_045641205.1 Thermoguttaceae bacterium | reverse complement strand
GTAACCGTTCACGACGAACTTAGTTCCGTCGGTTAAGAAGTCGTCTTCTCCGACAAGTTTGTAATCCGTTTTCTTGACCGAAACGGGCGACTCTTGAACGTCGAAATAGGAAGTCGTCAAGAAGAAGTTGTTCTCCGTCGTTGCTTCCTTAATCGGCGTATCGGAGGAATTCAACTTGTATCCGAACACGAAATATCCCTCTTCGTGTTCTTCGTTCGGCATAAAACGCTCGACAAGCTCTTCGGCGGATCCCAGCGGAACGTTTTCAAGTATAACGTAACTGTTCGTTCCGTCGTATTCGTACGTATACAGAACCTCGCCGGTCGCCGGGTCTTTACAGTAAATCGTAGCTCCGTCGCCAGGCATAGATCCATCGTTAAATTCGACGGAAATTCTCATAATCTCAACAGCGGAGTCGGGATTTCGCGTCGCTCTTTCAATTTCGGCTCTCGACGCGGTATTGTCAAACTTCCACATATAGACGGAAGTTTCGAAGTTCTCGGTAATCGCCTTGCCTTGATTGATGAAGGACAAATTCAAGTAAAGCTGTTCGTCGACCATAAAGGGCGCGACGGAACCGGTTTGATCGTCGATCGCGCGCGAAACAACGATCGAATTTTCCCAGTTGTTCGTAACGTCCGAACCGGCGGAAGTCGGAGTAAACGCGGTCAAATCGGCTTGCGCTAGGACTTCATACGCGCCCGCGTCGAGACGCGTCGCGGCATCGCTCTTAAATCGCGGCTGTCCAGCAAGGTCGTAAACATAATCTTCGTCTTGGAAATAACGACTTTGTCCAAGCGTCGCGTACATAGTAGACACGCCGACGCTACTTGTAAAATCAAGATCGTTCCTTAAATTTGCGGAGCTACCAAGGTCTAACGCGGGCGAATCGCTTTGCAAACGCAAGTTCCACGATTTCCAAAGTTCGGTCGACCAATCGCTGGAGTCATAGTCGCGATACGCGACAAACAACGGGTCGTAAACGACGATCTCGGAATCGATTTTCGAATCAACGGAGGTTCCGATCTTTGAACCGCCTCTATTCACCGTGTCTTGTCCGTTCTTATACGCTTGATAATTCTTGTTGCGCGCTTCGTTTCCGATCAGCGAATCATACGCCCACGTGCGTTTGCTCAGAATCGTGTAAACGTCGACGCCGTATTTGGCGTCGTTCTTGGCAAAAATCGAGTTATACAGATAGGCGCGCCCGTCGTTTTGTATACCGCCGCCCGAATAGTCGGCGTAGTTTGCCGCAACGGTAACGTTGACAAACGTCGCGACGCCGCCGCTCTCGTTATAGAACCCGCCGCCAATGGATCCGTCTTCAAGAACGCGGTTGTCGATTATAGACGAATTAATGAGGTAGAACCATCCGTCGTGTTGGTCGTTGTCTTCATATTCGCCGCCCGCGTTATAGACGCCGCCTCCGGCGTGCTTCGCGCTGTTTCCGGCGATAATCGAGTCTCCGATCGTAAGCCAACCGTAATAGTTGTAAACGCCGCCGCCGTAGTCGCCTTGAACGGACGAATCTCTTCCTTCCGCGACGCCGCCCGTGAAAACAAAGCCGTACATTTCAACGGTCGTATTGTCGACGTACAGGACGCGGAACTTTTCGTTCGCGTCAAGCGTGATTCCCGGTCGAGCATTAACGTCGTCCCACGCGGCGGTAGCGTCTAAAACAAAACGCTTAGCGCTATACGGACTGCCGACGATTCCCCTCGAGTACGTAAAGCGCAACGTATCTTCTAAATCGATCGTTTGCCCCGCGAGACTGGCGTCGAAGGTCAACGTGTTCCCCAAATAACGCGATCCGTCTTCCAAGCGTCGTCCCGAGTACGCGATCGCTTCTTGCCAAGTCAGCTCGTTGTCGACGGCTCCGCCGTAATCCAGCGAATCGACGCTCATTTGAACGGAGTCGATTCGGAAATTCTCGTAGGACTCGTGCATCGACAGGGTATATTGTCCTAAACTGCCGTAGTCGGAATAGCCGTTTGTCGCGTTGTTTCCTTGTCCAGTCCCCGTAACGCTGATATAGTACGTCTTACCAGCTTCAAGTTCGGGCGTAACAAAATGTGAAAAGGTCGTATAAACAGAATCGTCGATCGCGTAATATCCCTCTTTCAACGATCCGTCCGCGTTATAAACCTTATTGCCAAATTGATCGACTACGTAGAAGTAATAGTCGTCGCGATAAGCTTTTCCTTCTTCGTCGCCAACAGTGCGTTCTCCGGCGCCCAGCTTCATAACGTCGCCGTTCATATCAAGTAGGACGACGGCGCCGCTTTCGTCGAGAAGCGAAACCTTGAGATTGAGGTTCGTGTAATCGTATGATTTAGCGTAGTACAAACCGGCAAAAACAGCGTTTTCTTCTTCAGTATGTCGACGATAATTCCAGCTGAAATCAGAATCAATGAAACGAGAGTCGGCGCCGTCTCCAGACACGTCGACAACATATTTTCCGCCGTTCGAAACGAAGGAAAAGACGTCGTAATCGTTTCTGTTTTCAATCACGCCGTCGAGACGATAAGTACCCGCGTAAGGATCGTAATTATTGATATCGATCGAGACGTAGTGATTAGTCAACGCTTCCGCCTGTTTGGTCGTATTGCCATAGTCGTCTTTTCGATATCCAACTTTGGCGGCAATAATAGCGAGGTCGTCCTCTTTATTCGTGGCGTTGACGTAATCGCCTTGACTCCATTGCGTCAACGGTTGATAATAACCGACGCCCATAATCGGAGCCCAACCGTTGGAACCTCCGTAATAATCGTAGTTATGTTCATATCCGTCATGTCCTAACCCCATTGCGTGTCCAACTTCGTGCGAGGCGGCCTCGGCGACACTCTTGGCGTCCAAACCTAACGAATAGGGGTAAACATAATTATCTTGTTTTGACGAACCAAAACTATTAACATACGAGACGCCGCCTTTGTCCGAGGCATACCCCCCGATGACGCATCGAATGCCGTTTTTCGCGTTTGCCCAAACGCTGGCGCTCGTCGTAACATTAACGTTAAAGGGCGCGTAGTCTTCCGCGACGCGTCGATAGACCTCTTCAATAAACTTCAATTCAGACACGCCATAGCCCGCGACTCCGTCCAAATCCAAAGCGGGATGCGTTAATCCGTCCCAACCGGTTCCGTCGACGCCGCCAAAGTGGAGATAGATCACGTTGTCGGTATTGCCCGGCATACTCTCCAACGCCAAAATCTCGCTTTGATTGACGTTCGTATCGGAAAGTTTGGCGTTATATTGTTGCAACCAAGAGAAGCCAAGAATTCTTGACGTATACGTGTTGCTTTGGCTATTATTCGAACCGTAGAATGTGAAATTTTCGGGAAAATTGATCGCGCCGTGAACAGCTCCGTTATCGTCAAGATAGGTATAAGGCGCGTGAACGAGCGTGAGATTGGAGCCGGAACCACTTAGAAGGTAGGTATGGTACGTGTCGTATACGTCGCCGTCCGTCGAATTTCGGTCGACGTAATGCGTCAACGTTCTCCCATTGTTTTCCTTGTTGTCGTAGCGCGAGTCTGTGACCTGTTGTCGATACGCGCTCTTAGTAGGATTGGAACAAATCAATCCGACAGTAGTGGCAGCGTTGTTCGTCGTGGCTCCGTAATAAGTCAACGAACTGGAATTATACACGTATCCCCACACGGAAACATACTCGCGAGAAACGTTTCCATAAGAATCGCTCGTCTGAACTTCCATCGTAACGGCGTTTCCGTCGCGAATGGCGCGAAGCATATCCTGCAACATCGAATCGCTTGCGGAAACATATCCTCCGACTTTTCCGAAATCGACGTCCATAAAGAAGCCACCGCCTTCAACCGTGTTTGTCAGGGCGTTCAAATTAGAACCGAAACAATTCTCGTCGTCGCCTTTAAAGAAGTAGTCGAGAATATTCGCCGCAGTAATAGAGTAGTTGTAGGCAGTACCGGAATTTGTATTAATAAAGCCTTTTTTCAGGTAATCAGCAACAGCGTCTTCAACAGTGGCGTAATATAGGTCGTTTCCCTCCGAATCTCTCATATGCGTGGAGAATCCGGCTTGTTGCGCCCACCCGGTATACGACAACATATTTGCGACGGTTCCAACCCATCCCGCGTACCCGACGGATTCGGCGTCGTAAATCGTGCTTGCGTCAACGCCGGGCGCGTAACGCGTCGAAGGAGTATACCCAAAGTAATCGTATTGATTCCTCATCACGGCGTGAACGCTGTTACGCACCGCGTTATAATCGTCTTGTCCGTCGGCGTGCGGATTATTGACCGTTCGATACGTGGAAACGGGCGAAGAATTAAGCGGAATTCCAGCCGCCGCCAACTCTTCGCTCGTCGACGGCGCGTCAATCAGATAGGAAGTCGTCCCGGCGGTCGTCGCAATTTGATTAACGACGACAAGCGAGTCGCCCAGTTTAATGTTGGCGTCGTCAGTTCCGACGAACATATCGCCAACGTAATCGTTCGAAACGTAATTAAAGACGACGGCGCCGTCGACAGTCAAATCGCCGTTGAGAACGGTAAAAGCGTTCGAATCGACGGTTTCGATCGTCAGCGCTTCCTCGCCCTTACCGACGATCGTCAGTTTGCCGTAGTTTTCCGAATCCAGATTGACGACGATCGCCGTCGACTCAAGATTGACGACGTAATCGTCTTTTGTCGTTCGGAGAAGAATCAAATCGTCCGCAGTCGTCCGCGCCGCTTGATCGACGGCTTGTTGCAACGCCTCGGAACTGAGATCGGAAATCTCGATCACGTTAATCTTATCAAGCGTGGAGGGAAGCTCAAGATTCGCGTATGCTTCGCGAATTTCGTCGTATTCGTCGGCTCCAATCGGATTGACGGAGAGGAGTTGACGTTCTTCCAAGGCTTCCAACCCGAGTTTTTTCGCCGTGGTATTTCTCTTGGCGTTCGCGCGTCGGTTCCCCATTTCGTTTTTCCTTCCGCGAAAGACCTTGTTTTCTTTGTTGACGTCGCTCGAACGCATATCGCCGCTCAATCGATTGAATAAACGCATCTTCTTCTCCTGAACAAATTCTTTCCCGACCTCGTTCCTCCTCTTGCCGCGCTTGCTCAAACGGCAAGGGGGCGCGAGTTCTTCGCTCGGGGATTGCAACGTTTAATATTGTCGCGCTGAAACTTTCGACGCTCGCGAACTTTCGACTAGTATTCTGTTCGCTCGTTTACTCGTCTCCTTATTCCGCCGCGTCCGTATCCGACGTCGCGGAGCCTTTCGCTCGTCTCCTCCAACTTGCCCGAGGAGGAGTCGCCGATCGGCGAAACAGCCGTCTCGCTCCTTCGCCGCTCGGAAAAAGCCCCTCGACGACGTTGAATAATCAAGGGGAATCCGACCAGTTCGGAAAGACGCTTGCACGGAAAACGCGATCGTTGTTTTTAAATTTGGCATCGAGCCGCAAGTTTTGACGTTTCAACGCCCAAATAGTTGCAGACTTTCCTCCAAACTAAAAAACAAAATCCGGACTCTATACTAGTTTACCAGAAACAGTTAATTTTTACAACTGAAAAGAGGATTTTTTCGAACATTTTAATTTAGCATTATGCTTATTTTGTCGATAAAACGCCCTCAAAACGTTATGAAAAACGATTTTTCAACCCAGATAAAATAAAGACTTTAGAACAAACAAAATGTTTTTACAAGCAAAACAAAACAGCAAAAACAGCAAAGATAAAACAGACAAGAAAATTTTTCAAAATACGCAACAAAGAACTAAAAAACAAGTGTAAACAAGCGCGTCAACTGTAACAAATCGACAAAAAATCAACAACGCGCAACGACGCTTCCCCAAGGTAAATTCAAAAAAAAAGCGCGTCGACGTCGCGACGCGCTTGCGAAAAATTATTTTCCGTAATTCGAATCGTATTTGAACTCAACCGTAAACCATCCGTCTTCTGCGGAAATATAAGAAGGAACGAGCGCGCCTCGTTTTTCCTTCGTCTTCGGATCGTCCATACTGATAGGCTTCACGACGTATTCGTCCTCAATTTGCGTTTCCAAACGTTTCAAAAAGATTCGTCGAAACGTATGGAACCTCGCGGAAACGGAATCGCCCTCGACGTAGCCTTCCGGCAAAACGTCGACGTCTTCACGAACGAACAAAAAGGACGCGCCTTTCTTTTCAAGCCGGTAAATAAAACGAACTTCAAGCGGTCCCCATTCTTTTCCGTCGACGACGCAAGACGCAACTCGCAACGTAGTCTCGATCTTATTCCGATCAAAACTGGTGGCAAAGGGTCTCGACGCGTCAAATTGAACGTAAATCTCTTTACTTGGGGAATCCTCCGGATCAAGCTCTCTATGCTCTTTCGGGATATACGGAGTTAAAAACTCTTTAACGTCGTTCGGTTCCACGCCGGGAAACCGCGCGATCACGTCGTCGAGAGAATCGGCGCCAGATCCAAAGACGGCTGAAGCAAGCGCGACGGTCGCGGCGTTATTCGGGCCGCTCTGATGCATTCTTACAACGACGTCGGGCGAAGAATCAAATTCCGCGCGATACGAAGTCGCCAATCGACGCGACGAATACGGCGTTCTCTCCATTAGAATAGAATCGGAGTATCTCGGCGCGACTCTTTTTCTTCCGCTAACGGAAAAAGCGTCTTTCTCGTGGGTCTTATAAAAATTTCTCACGACGGGCTCAATTTTTTCATTTGGAGCCGTCAGTTGCGCTCTTCTTCCGAGACAACACGAACAAAAAATCCGATCGTCGGAAGAGCTTGTCGCAAGTCGACGAACCATAGGATCAGACCCTCGCGAAAGCATTCTGTCGATACGACGATTCAAAGCGTCGATTTGTTCATTCGCCTTCGCTTCCAGTTCTTCCGCGACGCGCTTGTTCATTCGCGCGGAAGATTCTTGTTCCGAATAAGGCAGTTCTTGGTTGACCTTATTCATAATAATCTTGCCGCCGAAAAGCATTAGTCGTTCTGAATTAACGTTGTTTACGCGAGTCTTCATTCGTCCTTTTGCAGAACTTTGCGACGTCGTTAAAAAACCGTTGGCGTTAATAAACAACGGCTTGACGGCGTTCACGGTTCCGACGCTGTCGGAATAGACGTAAACGCCTCGACTCTGACCGACGGTTTTTGTCGTGATATTAGCGTTCAAACCGATCGTCAATTCCGCCTGTTTAGGATTCTTTTTTAAATCAACGGTCGTTTCCCCCTTCAGGATTCCATTGCCTCGCGCATACGTTTCCCGAATATACTCTTGAACGTCAAATTTTTCTTCAATTTTTTGACGAGAAACGGCGGAAAGAAACCGTTCGCTAGCCTCGCAATAGAAATTACAACCGGAAAAAAGATTTTGAAGAAGTCTTGAAATCTCAGCAACGGCAGGAGCTTCCGGCTGATAATATTTCATCTCTCCAAGCGCGCGAATCACTTCGTCAAAAGACGAGTCTTCGCCGTTTGTGAAATAAGCGTCGACCGCTTGCGCTAAACGATCGCAGTTGTCGTTAAAATATTCCTGTTCCGCCTTTGCAAGTTCAAGTTCGTCTTCGCTCTTGGGCGTTGCGCGATCGTTACGAGACGTCGCCAAATACAAACCGATCGCGTCGTTTAGTCTTTTTTCTTGTTCCAATTTAGCGTCGGAATTATGAATAGTTTCACTCAGGATTTTTTCCCAACGTTCCATCTCGGCGGTAAATTCGACCGGTTTATTTTCAAAACGTTCCAGAAAATTCTGAAGTTTCAAACGCTCCGTCAAAGTCCGCGTCGTCGAATTCGACTTAACGTCCGCATAACGCGAATACTCGCGAATACGCACGAGCAAAACTTCCTTAGCGCGCGCAGTCTCCCCGTCGTATCTTTCGGAATACTCCGCCTTGGCTTGTCCGCACAACTTCGTCACGTCCAAAACGACGCTCTTACAAACAAAGACGGCGGACGACGCGGAATCGTCCGCGATTATTGTCGAGACGTTCGCAATGTAGCCGATCGTCGAAAGACAAAACGCAAACGTCAAAAAAAATCGCGACTTCACGACGTCAAAAAAACAGTTTCGTTTCATTTTTAAACTCGCCTCGCAACGCGAAATCTTTGCATAATACTTTCGACTGTTTACGGTTTCGTTCAACACGCGACGTCCCGAGCGCCGACAAAGCGCTCGCGGAACAAACAATAATTTTTCTTCTTTTCGGTTAAACGCGTTCTTGTTCAATAGAATTAAATTCAACAAAGTCAAAAAAACGCGTAGTTATTTCTAGTTTCAACGTTTTATTCAACACAAACAACAAATCGCTTAAAAGACAATCTTTCATTCAAAAAAAGTAAAAAAAACTAAACCGGGCTTTTCAAGACGCAGTATTTTCATTAAGATAACTGCGACGGTTGCAAATCAGTCCGCTGTTTGGAAATTGTCGCCGTCTCTGCCCCTTTAAGAAAGTCCGACAACGTAAAGGCAAATCCCGTGCAAATTCATCAACTAGCTTTAGTGTCCCCGTCTGCTAAACTTGGTCAAGACGTTCAAATCGGACCTTTTTGCGTCGTCGAAGAGGGCGTCTCAATAGGAGACGGCACAATTCTTGAGGCGCGCGTCACTGTTAAAAAGGGTTCGACGATCGGCAAAAACAATCATATCTTTGAGGGCGCGACGATCGGAGGCTTACCCCAATGCGTCGGTCTCAACGAAGAAGACTGCGGTTCCGTCGTGATTGGGGACGGAAACGTCATTCGAGAAAACGCGACGATTCACCGTTCGATGCACGCGCAAGACGCGACGACGGTCGGCGACGACTGTATGATTATGGTCAACGCGCACATCGCGCACGACTGCCGCGTCGCCGACGAAGCGATTATGGGCAACAACGCAATGTTGGCGGGGCACGTAACCGTCGGTCGTCGCGCGTTTGTTTCAGGCGCGGCCGGGGCGCACCAGTTTGTTCGAATCGGCGCATTCGCTATGGTCGGAGGTCAAGCGCATCTCGTTCGCGACGTTCCTCCCTTTGTAACGGTCGACGGTCTTTCTAGTCAGGTCGTAGGGCTCAATCTTGTCGGTTTGCGTCGCGCCGGTTTCACTTCAGCCGACGTTAAAGTACTTAAAAACGTCTATCGCACGTTGTATAAGAGCAATTTAAATTGGCGTGAAATCGTCGAAACAATCCAACGCGAATACACGGAAGGCGTCGGTTTGGAAATGGCGCAGTTCCTTGCGACGACGACGCGCGGAATAACGACGGAACGCGCGATTCTTCCGACCGTCGCGGAGGCGCGTGAATCGGCGCGTCAAGCGGACGAAAAGGAACGCGCGTCGGAACGCGAAGAAACGATTCAACTGCGCGTCGTCGACGAAAACGGCGCTTCTTTGTTGCTTCCTCCTTCGAAACGACGAGTCGGCTAGGGGATTTTCCGCAGTACGAATTTCATTATAATCGCGCGCTTTTTTTCGAAATGACGCGCGATTTCGTTATTTCTTGACGGACTTGTTGTTTTTCCTATTTTTTTCCCGTATAATACAAAAGTTCTTCGTTCTGCGGAACGAATACGTCCAATTACGCATACGGAGCCTAACATAATGAACAATTCGCCGCGCCCTCTAATAAGCCGTTTGTTGATCACGTGCGTTTTTCTGGTCGGTTTGTCGTTTTTAGTCGACGTTTCCGGCGCTCAAGATTTGACGATTACCACGTCTGAATCGACGTTGCGTCTTTCCGCCGACGGTCGTTCTCAACTCTTTCGAGCCGACGGAACGCCGCTGACGTCTCAAACGCGCGCCGTCGCGTTGCGTTACGAAAACGGCGCCGAACTTTCCAGCGTTCGTATCGAACCGACCTCTTCCAATTCGTTCGACGTCTTTTTCAAGGATGGAACTTGCGCGCATTACGAATACGAGGTCGGAATAGGGAGCGTTTTATTCCGTCTCGTCGCGATCGACGCCAAGGAACCGATCGCCGAGTTTCGCCTTTTGAACGTCGCCGTTCCCGCCAATCTTCCGACGTCGTACTGGACCAACACGACGACGTTCCAAGACGGGTTCCGCGTCGGCGTTACGACGACTTCAATAAACGCGCTTCCCGTTAATCAGAACGGTCGTAGCGCCAAGGGCGACGAAGAAAAATGCGCGCATACGTTTCGACGCGCGCGCGCCAAAGATTCCTCCGACGACGCGCCCAATTACGTCGCGGAATTTCGCGCCGAGTCTAATCGCGCCGAGTCGGACGGCTGGAGCTTTAGAGGTAAAAATCTTTCGCCGTCGCTCGATCTTTCAAACTGCAAACGACTTCGCGCGCGCGTCTACGGCGACGGCAAGGGCGAATCGTTAAAAATACAACTTGGCGGTTCCGTCGGTCATCGAGACGACTATATCGCGATCGATTTCAAAGGCTGGAAAATTTGCGAACTTGACGCTCCTGAGTTAAACGATCTCTCATACGACGACGTTCAGCGCCTTTATTTTTATTACAACGGCTTGCCCGGCGAAGAAACGGTCTGCTGTTGTATCGACTATGTAGAGGCAATTTTAGACGACGGCGCCGGGGGCGAACGCAGCGTTTTACTTGAAGATTTCAACTCGCCCGATCTCCCTTATTTTGACGATGCGGAAAAGGTTTTGACGGTTCAAACGTTCGCGCGACGCAAGATATTCCCGGCAAGTTGCGGTCTTGTCGCGACGTCTGGCGAAAATTGGTCGAAAACCGTTCGCGATCTTCAAAAACTCGCGGGCGTTCCCTCTCCTCAACCTGGCGGCGGCTGGCGCGGCGCTTCGCCTTATCGCAGTCAGTCGTATTTCTTCCTCACAAGTTTTAGCGCCGACGAGTATGAAAAAGCGTTGCGTCTTATCAAACGAGGCGGCTTTAAACAAATGTTGCTCGGTCAAGAATCTTGGTGCGAATCGACGGGACATTACAACGTCGACCAAAACCGTTTTCCCGGTGGTTTTTCGTCGTTGCGCGACACGTTTGAGCGTTTTAACAAGGCTGGAATCCGTTGCGGTCTTCATTTGCTCGGCGCTTCGGTCGACAACAACGACGCCTATATTACGCCGACGCCCGACAAACGATTCGTTACGGACGTCTCCTCAACGTTGGCGGAAGCCCTTGACGGCGAATCGGAAAGCGTCGCGCTAATTAAGACGTCCGACGACGGAACGCGTTTTCCTTTCGGTCAAGACGAATATATGGGATCGGGACAAATCGTTCGTATCGACGACGAATTGGTTTACTATAAAAAATCGGAAAAAGACGGGCTTTTAGAATGCGAACGGGGCGTCTACGGCACAAAAATCGCCGCGCATAACGTCGGCGCGAAAATCGAGCATTTTACGCGCGCTTACGGCTATCATCTTCCCGACCTTGACACGGATTTCATCGACGAAATAGCGACGAATTTTGCGTCGCTTGCCAATCGCTTGCCGATCGACATGGTTTATTTCGACGGTTCCGAACTTTTACAACGTCCCAACGACGGGCGCGATCATTGGTATTACAACGCGCGATTACACAAAGCGTTTTACGACAAATTGACGAATAAAAATTTGTTTGTTCAAGCGAGCAGTTGTTCCCTTTATTCGTGGCATCTTATTTCACGTAGCGCGTCGGCGGACGGACACGACGATTTAAAAGCGTATCTTGAAGAACGAAGCGGAGGATTTGATCCCAATCATTCGGACGAGTTTTATCTTGACGTCGGATGGTATTACGCCTACGACCGTAACGCCACGCCCGATATGTACGAGTATTGTCTCGGCGCCACGCTTGGCTACGACGCTTCCTTCTCCTTCCAAACGTCGGTCGGCGCGGCTTACAACCACCCGTTTATTTGGGAAGTACTCGACGTAATTCGCGCGTATGAAGATTTGCGCCTTTCCGGGCGTTTCCCCGAAGAATTACGCGAAAAATTCCAGATCGATCCGAAGTTAGCCGGAACGAAGAGCGTCGCCGAACGCGACGCGCTACTCGCTTTACGTAAAGAGTATCGACTCGAAAAAGACGCATCAGGGCGCGAATCGTTCCGACGCGTGGTCTATCCCAAGTGGCAAAACGTCGGAAGCGCGACGAGCGATCAAGGCGGTGCGACAAATTCCGACGCACGTCGCGACGGCGACGCGTTCGTATGGGAATTGCAAGTCGACTCGCCCGCGCGAGTCGGATTCCAAGCGCATTTCAAAACGGAAGGCGAAGTTCCTGCCGACGCTCAAGTCGTCGATCCTAGCGTTTCTTTCTGGCGCGTCGACGGCGAAAAGGAAGAATTTGTCGCGACGCTGAAAGCGTCCTGCCGACTTCTTAGCGGTCAGTACGTTTTCAAATTGCCGGACGCGTCGCAAACGCTTTACGGTCTTCCGTTGGAAGAGGGCGCCGTTTCGAATGAAAAAACGCCCGACGTCAAACTTGACCCCGGCGTCTATCGCGTTAAATTTGAAGTCGAAACGGGCGCCGACCTGCCGATTCGCGTTCGAACGCCCCTGTATACGGACGAAGTTTACGCGATACCTCAACGCTGAAACGTTTGACGCATTTAAAATCACGTTTATTTAACGAGACGATGTTATGAGCCTTAAATCGGAACTTGACGACAACCCGTTGGCGCCACCAATTCCCGAGGACGATCTTCAGGCGGCGTTGCAATATCGCGAACGATTCGCCAACGAAGACGATTTTATCGAAGCGCTAAAAGTATGGCCGCGTTGTCCAGAATGCGGCAAATTGCGGGAGACGCGCTGTCCTATATGCAATACGGTCGGCTCGTTGTTCCCGCTCGGCGACGCCGAATTTTGGGATAATCGCACCGACGAAGAACGCGCGCGCGACGCGAAGGAATTTGACGAAACAGACGCCGAAAGTTGCGGCTGTTCTTGCAGTTGCGGCTCTTGTTCGACGCATAAAACGCCCAAGCTGACGTTTAACGAATCGGAACGCCCTTCGACGCTCTACGGCGAGCTTATGCCGGGCGTTCAATCCCCGCGTTGGCTTGACGCGGTTTCGCAAAAAACAAGCGACGTTTTCGACTCCACGCCCGAAGTACGACGTCGCGCGACGCCCGGCGAAGGCGTCGCCTTGGCGCTTTGTCCCGTTTGCGCGGAAGCGTTCGCGCCGGTCTTTGCGCGACGTTGCGAACGTTGCGGTCTCGCGTTTGAAGACGACGGCGCGGAATTGGACGAACCTACTTCCGCCTCGTCCGACGTCGACGATTTTCTTGCGCGTAAAAACGCGGAAGACGATTCCGTCTACGACGCCGACGGCGGTCGAATGTTTTGGACGATTCTACTGTTGACGCTCGGCGCCGTCGCCAGTTTCCTCTACTTTGTTTATATTACGCGGTAACCGCGTTTTGAGAAAACAATTCAATGAAGCGAGTTTTTTTCGATTGGTCGCGTCCTTTTCTTCCTCAAGTCGCGGAATACGTCGTTTCGTCGTCGCTCGACCAAACGAAAACAACGAACGTTCCTCCGTCGCTGAATCTTGGCAAGTACGTCTTTCTACTTTCGGGGAGTCGCGCCCAACGAACCCTTGAAGCCTATCTTCAGCGTCTTGTCGAGGAAAAAATTCAAGCAAACGAAATCGCTTCGGACTGGACGCCCCCTTCCTATTTGACGTTAGGCAAAGCGCCCGAACTGCTTTACTCGCGACAAAAACGCGTCGCGGATAGTTTGACGCGCCTCTATTGCGAATCGCGCGCGTTCGACGCGCTGGCGCGCCAAGCGCCGGACGAGTTGCGCGCGTTGATCGGCGACCTTCCTTCCTCGTCTAATTTTTCCGGGCGTCTTCAATTAGCGCAAACGTTCCTTGCGCTACGCGACGAATTGGCGTCGTCTCGTCAAACGAACGCGCGAATAGCGGCGTCTTGTCGCGCCAAGGGACTCGAAGAAGAAGTTCGGCGTTGGGAAACGATCGACAAACTCGACAAATTTTATTTTGAGGAACTCCGCCGAATCGACGCGGTCGACGTCAACGCGGCGCGCGAGGAAGCGTTGCGCCGCGGACAAGTCGGCGGAACGTCTTTCGATTTTTTTAACGGCGTTCCTCGCGAATATCGCCTCGTCGGCGCCGTCGATTTGGATCGTCAACAAAAGGCGTTTTTTGACGCGCTGGGCGATCGCGTTCAGTACTGGATTTTCGCGCCCGAGTCGGAAAAGGAACGATTCGACGAATTCGGTTGCGTAGCGCCCGACGCTTGGAAAGACTATCGTTTGCCTATTTCTGACGACCGTCTGATTCAAGTCGATTCGCCGGTCGAGCAAGGAGAAACGGCGGCGCTTCTGTTGCGAGAATTGTCAAAAAAGTACGACGTTCCAACTTCCGACGGAAGTTTTACTTGGCGTTACGATCCGATCGCGCCCGAGGCGGTTACGATCGGAACGCCCGATCAAGAAGTCGTTCCTTTTGCGTCGCAAGCGTTAAGCGCGCTCGGATACGACGCAATCAGCGGGGAAGGCGAATCGGCGCGTTCTAATCGCGTCTTCCGCCTTCTTGCAAACGTCGCCGACTATCTTGAAACGCGTTCTTTTGCGTCGTTGGAAGAACTAGCGCGCCGTCCCGACGTCGAAGATTATATTCGTAGGGTCTGGACGCGATTTTCCGTCAAGGACGAATCGCAGGAAGAAAGTTCGCTCGACTCTCAACAAGGCGAGAATATCGGCGACCTTACGCCGGAAGATCGCGAAGCGCTTGAAGCGGAAGAATTGGAAACGGCGACGACGGACGAACAGGAAGCGAAGCAAGACGGAGGTTCTTGGATTGCCGATTTCGACGTCTACCGCGAACGTTTCCAACCGACCCGCGTCGACGGACGCTGGCATACGATACGCGACAAAGACAACTCTAAACGCAACTGGACGTTTTACGCGCTTCGCAAAGCGGCGCGCGCTATTGAAAACGCGCTTCAAGAGTTCTGCGACGCCACTCGCCCCGTCCTGTTCCGCGAAAACGTCTCGCAATCTTCGCAGCGTTCCGAAATCGACGCGTTGCGTTCCGACGTCGATCTTGCGTCGTTGAAAACGAGCGCGAACGATTTCGACCGCGCGCGTCAAGCGGCTTTTTCGGGAGAATTCGCTTTTGCGCAAGACGCCTTCGTCGACAGATTTCGCTGGACGACGAACCAACGTCGTCTAACGTTGCGCGCTTGGGCGCCGATTTTATCCCGATTCCTCAATCAAATTTACGCCGACGTCGACGAGTCGCGTTATGATCGCGCGACGGAAGAACAAATCGACGCTTTTTTCAAACTGTTCAACGAAACGCTCAATTCGCTTGACGTCCTTCCGACGGACGAGGAATTTGCAACGACGGGCTCAAACGCAATTCGTCTCGTCTTGAACGAACTCTCTTCGAAGACGATTCCGCCGCCGCCAAATTCGCGCGCCGTTGAGATGCAAGGTTTGCTCGATCTTCCGTTTGACGACGCGCCCTACCTAATTTTGACGGGCTTCAACGAACGTTTCGTCCCTTCGACGCGTTCTAGCGATCTTTTTCTACCAGACGAAACGCGCCGCGAGATCGGCGTCGACGATTCCGAACGTTCTTACGCGCGCGACGCGTATATTGTCGCGACGCTCGCGCATTCGCGACGCGACTTGTTCGTAATTTTTGGGAAACGCAGTTTGGCCGGCGATCCGCTTTTACCTAGTAGACTGGCGTTTGCAACGGAACCGCAAAAGACGCCCGAAAGAGTTTGTCGTTTTTTTGCCGATCAACGTTCCGACGCGCTTGAAACGCTACGAGCGCGCCAACGCCGCGCGGGCGTCGACGTTCCCTTTCCCGTCAAACGAGAGTCGGCGTCAGACGAAATTCAGACGGATTCTCCGCGCGGTTTTTGCGCGCCTAAATTGTCGTTGTCGGGAACGGCGCCGCGTCTCTTTAGAGTCACGGAGTTTGCCGATTTTTTGTCGAGTCCGTACCGTTATTTTTTAAGACACGCGCTGGGTCTTCGCGCCGTTGAACCGAGCGACTCGTCCGAAATGAACGCGGCCGCTTTTGGCGCTTTGGCGCACGACGTCTTGCGCGAGTTTGGTTTGGACGAAAAAATAAGAGACGCGACGGACGCCGACGTCCTCGCAGGTTGGTTGAGCGCGAAACTCGACGAAATCGCCAAAACGTCGTTCAACGATTATTCTTCACCCTTCGTTCGTATTCAAATCGAGCAGATACGTTGGCGTCTTCGCGCGTTTGCGCGTTGGCAAGCCGGTTGGCGTCGCGCCGGACGCGTCGTTAAATTTGTCGAAAAATCGACTTCTTCGGGTATGATCGACTTCCGCGTCGCGCCTTCCGACGTCGTGAAAATCGTCGGTCGTATCGACAGAATCGATTACTCTCCCAAAGAAAACCGCTGGTACGTTTTCGACTACAAAACGTTTGACCAAGCGGAATCGGGCAAAGAAAACGCCGAAAGCGAAAAAATTGTCGACGAAGAAACGAACGCGAAATTATATTCTCAATTTCCGAACAACGTCGTCGATCAAAAACATCGCGTTAAGGAAAAAAGGCTTGACGAAACGTCGTCGGTCGACGCGCCCGCGTTCGGATGGCAAAACTTGCAACTTCCTCTTTATCGCAGAATATTTTGGGAAATTCTCCGCGAGTATTACCCTAATCGCGCTTTTGAGGAGATTGAAAAGACGAAAGTTTCTCTCGCGTATATCGTCCTTCCTCGTTCGTCGGAAGTTCAAGCGTTTGGCGCGCCTTGGAACGAAGAGGAACTGCGCCAAGCGGAAGAAAAAGTTTGTTGGATCGTTCAAACGATCCGTCGATTATGGGGAACCGTCGATCCGAACGCCTACGTCGATCCGAACGCAAAGGAAGCGTTTGGCAAAATTTTATCTACGGCTCCGCTTCCCTATGACGACGAATTTTCGCATCTTACGCTCGATTATTTGTCAAACGGTTGACAAATAATATTTCGAATTATTGACGTCGAGTTACTTCAAAAATTACGCTTTAAACGGAGGAAGTTATGAAATTTTGTTTCACACGCGAACGCCTGATCGTCGCGTCGCTCCTGTGCGCCGCAACGACAATCGTATCGTCGCTTGTTTTTTCTTCGACGTCAAAAGCGCCGTTCACGGCGTCCGACGTCGAACTCGTCGCCGCGTCGGATTCTCATTCCGTCGCGACGTCTTTTGAGTCTACTTTTAACGACTCGCTTAAATCGCCGCAAGCGCTCAGAATTCCTTCTCGACCTAACGGTCGTCTACGTCCGATGCGTCCTATGCGCCCGTTCCGTCTGACTCGCCCCGTTCCGCCGACCTACCCGACTCCGCCGGTCTACCCGACTCCGCCGTATGGTTACGCTTCGCCGACGTATCCCGTCGCGCCAATGCGACCAATTCCTCCGCAACGTCCTTGGTTCCTGTACTAAATTGAACGCAAGCGTTCTCGGAAAGCCGTCGATTACGTTGAAGCGCGGCTGACGGCGGCGTCTTTGAAAAATCCAACCGCCGATTTTCATTCGGCGGCTTTTCGTTCACGATCGCTAACGAACTACGCGCGGACGCCCGCGCTTCCAAACATATTTTCGCGGCTCGTTGAATCGTTTAAACCGTCTCGTTCTTGCGACTCGCGCGCTTGCAAACAAGTTTCCTCAACGAACGCCGCGACTCTTTTATCCTCTTGAAAAATTCTAATTTTTGGTTGTTTTTCTCGTCTCTTTTGCATAATAAGTCTTGTCGGACGAGTGAAACGACAAGCGCTTCCCAATCCCAAAAGTTCGTTAAGCTCGTCCGACGCCCTTCAATATACGCGCGATACGACAAAGAATCCGCGCGTCTTTAAGCCAATCTCAAGACGACGAATCCCGATAATATCAAACAAGGAAACATAAAATGAGCAAAACGATTTTTTCCTCCGCAAAAATAGGAACGTCGACGCTGACGGTCGTCGTCGCCTGCGTTGTTTTGTTCGGTCTGACAAGCCGAGCGTCCGCTTCTGGATTCGGCGTTTCGTTGAATCTCGAAGGAACGACTCTTACGTTTGGAATGGACGACGGCAAAACGGCGACGCCCGGCGTAATCGTTTCCGAACCGGCGTATGTTCCGCCGCCCGGCGTAGTCGTACTTAAGCCGACGCCGCGCCCTCGTCCGTTTCACAAAGTCGTTTCGAAACCATATCCGCCGCCGAAAAAGGGCTTGGCGCCGCCTCCAAGCCGACGCCCTCCGATTTTTCGCGGTCAAGCGCCCGAAAGGTTCCGCGAACCGCCTATGAAACATCCCCCTCTTGACTCAATGCGAGCGAGACGTTGAAGGCTGAACAACATAACCTAGGTTTGTCCGTCCCTTCCTATTTTAACAGACCTCTAAGGTCAAAGGAGTCGCCTATCGAGTCGTTTTCTTCTTTTCCCAATCAATAGCCGCGAAATACCAACTAACCAACGGCTTCGGCGTCGGGTTAGTCGTTTTCCCGAATCGCCTATACGACGCGTTTTACCTCTCCAAAAACGCGTCGTTTTTTTATTTGCAAGCGTTCGCGCAATATTCCGAATAAGGTTTGCGTTTGAATCGCCGCCATAAAGCGTGCGAGAGAACCGACGAAACGATCCCCCCGCGTCGTAAGACGCGGGCGTGGAAGCGGCCGGTTATATACCGGCGGATAGGATCGGTTCGCTAAACGTTGAGCGCGCGACGCGAGAAAAAACCGAACGTTTCAACGGTTCGTTTAAAATCGTCGTTTTTGGGTTATGAAGGCGTCCGCCGATATG
>JAZUGM010000302.1:0-22622 GCA_045641205.1 Thermoguttaceae bacterium | reverse complement strand
AGCGCGCGACCGCGCAACGGAACGAGCGCGAATCCTCTTGTGTCGCAGACCCAAACGTCCGAGTCGGGTATCGACGGCTCGACGATTACGCGCAAAACGTTTCCGCCGGCAGACGTTATAAAGCGATCAACATAGGTTCCGACGGTCGACGATCCTTGTTGAATCTGAACTTGCGAACTTGACAAACTGGATATCACTTGCGCTTGACCCGTTCCGCAAATAATCGCGTCCGGCGTGCAACCTGCGTCGGTGACGTCTTGCGCGGCTAAGTTGATTTTGTTAAGCGTGAGCGCGGGCGAATTCGATTGAGGACGAGAAAGTCCCCCTTGTTGCGTTCCAAAATAGTAGAGTCCGCCCATTGTTCCGGGCGCGCTTGACGTTCGCGCCGACTTGACGCCGAAGACGAGCGCCGCGTTAATACGGCGAATGATCGCGTCCGTCGCGTATTGAAGTTGAACGGCGACGTCGTTTTCAAAGCCCGCTTGACCGATCGCTTGAGCCGTGCCGCTAAGTTCGACGTCGCCGCGAAAGATTTGCGTATAATTGGACTCCGCGTTCGATTGCGCAAAGAAATCTTCGCCGGAAGTCGACCCTTCTTGAACGGGGCGCGAGTCGAAAACAAGCGTTCCGCCGTTCGACGCCGTGAAACTTGCCAGCGCCAACGAGGAGCCGTTGGACGCGACAAGGGACGGAACGATCGTCGTCGACGTCGTAGACTCGATCCTTAACACGGCGGAGTCGCCAAGAATGTGGAACAGATCGCCGACTTTCCAGCCGGTCGAGGACTCGACGGTAAACGTTCCTGCGGAATTTTCGTATTCGTATTCGCTAAACGCTTTTGTTTTAGGCGTTTCGACGCCTTCGAGCCACTTATGTTCCGTACTCGTAGCGCAACGTCCGCGCGAGTCGTTCGAAGTCTGAGGAATTTGGAAAAGTCGAATCAGTCGGGGCGTTTGCGCGGCGCGCCACGAAAGAACGTCGGCGAGGTCGAGGCGGACGTTTAGTAAGTCGGTTGAATTTGTCGACATTGTTCAGTTCTCCTTTGAGTTAAGTTAAGACAGAGTGAAAATAGAGAGAGGTCGGCGATAATTAACGCTTTGCTCGAGGCGCGTTCCGTAAGACGGCGGCAAAATCGTTGTTTTTCATCGCGTCGAGGAATTTCTCGCGCGCGTCGAACGGCGCTTCGAGCTTGCCAGACGACGCCGCGCTTCCTTGCGAACGCGCGAGCCAATGCGGCGAAAGCGCGAGTTCTTCTTGAAGTATTTCGACGACCAATTTGTCGTCGTCGGTAACGGCGACGTCGGCGTCGTTGAGACGAAAAAGGGGCGCCAAACGTTTGACGTCGCGCAACGCCGTCTCGCAACAATTCATTTTTCTCGCCGCGTCGACAAGTTGCGTTTCGATTTTGGCGCGCGTTTCTCGTTGTTTGTAGGCGTCGTTTTCTTCGCGCAACGGCTTGAGTTCCGCCTCAAGCGCGGCGACGCGCGCTTTCGACGCGTTCGCTTGTTCGACGCTTCTTCGCAACGCGTCGCGTAATTCGTTTGGACTCGCGGCGTCGGCTTTTGTGCGTTCGAGTTCGGCGAGCGTTTCGTCGCGTTCGCGCGTCAACGCGTTCAGACGAGTTTCAATTTCGCGTCGTCGTTTCGATTCCGAATCGACCGAACGCGTAGCCGCGTCGTATTTTGCGCGTAACGCGTCCAGTTCGTTATTGCGCAGTCGATAGACGGTTCGTCCGTCTTCTAACGACGTTTGCGCGATTTGTGATTCCAAGGCGCGCATCAGTTCTTCTCGAGTTTCGTATTCGTCGTAGGCGTTCATTTTTTCTCCTTAAAAAGACTTGTAGCCGAGATGAAATCCACGAACGTAATATATTCGTTTTCAATTCAAGAAATATGACCGTTTTTTTCTGATTTTTTAGAAAAATTAGCGAAGATTGTCTAAAAGACGTCTTTTTTATACGAGACAAACTTTTTCGTCAGAAGATGGAAGGCGTTTGACGATAATCGATACGAAGCGTCGGAAGACCTATTTCAAGATTTCAACGAGCAAAGGAGAACAAACGATGGAATCGACGACAAACAACGACGAACTTGAACGCGTCGCGCGCGATTATCCCCAATTTGCGCGGACTTACGCCGCTACTCGCAACGAACTTGCCGCAAAAGAACAGGAACTTGAAAAGTTGCGCGCCGAAAACGAAACTCAACAAGGAGAATCGACGACGCAAGGAATTCGAATCGTTTTAAACGCGCTCGGATTATTGACTCTTCTCTTGTCGCTCGGGTTGGTCGTCGTCTTACCCTTGGCTGAAAAAATTATTTATTACTATATGGGACGCCTTTCTTTCGTGGAGAAGGAATGTTTGCTTACCGGCGTTCAGATTTTTGTTTTGTTTGGAATATATTACGCGTATCGAGCTTTCGTCGGCGGGAAATCAAAGCGCTAGTTCGAAATAAAGTAATCGTTTACGGAAAGTTGCGTAAAATTTTCGTCGTCGTTCGCTTGTCTAATGACAAGCGGCTTATCGCGCGCCTTACGTCGCGATTCCGACGCGAACCTTGTTCAGAATACGAACGACTTTCTGTAGACGGTCGCGCTAGCGAACGATTGGAGGAGGCGCTTTTGAGTCAAAAAACGACGCGCAGACCTTGACTTTTATCGCAAGTTTCTCTATCTTATACTTTCCGCGCGTCTTTTCGAAGCGCGCCGTCGCCGCAAAGAACGCTCAAAAGAAAAAACGCGTTTTTTTCCTTGAGCCCGCTTTAAAAGTCCGATTTACGGTTAGAATAAGGGGCGGTTCTTCTCGTTCGATTTATCGAGCGACGCATATGTTACTTTGGCGCCGCGTTCCAAACGCGCGTCTACGAGAGTTCAAAAGGTTTCGCAATGAAATGTCAAAAATGCGACAGAGTCGCGACTTTTCATATTACCGAGATGACGGACGCGCGTCCTAAAGAATTGCATCTTTGCGATCAACACGCGTACCAATACTTGCATCAGAACAACGGTCAAGATTCGCACGATTCGGAAGAAGGACGTTGCGCGGAAGATTACGGCGAAGGCGACTTTGGTTCTGAAGAAAACGACAAGGCGAGCCTTAAGGAACTGACGGAAGATTTAGAAAATTCAGATTTTGCCGCCTGTCCCTGTTGCGGCGTCGGATTGTTGGATTTTCGCAAGACGGGGCGTCTCGGTTGCGCGAACGACTATCGCGCCTTTCGTTCGCGTTTGGAACCGCTCTTGTTCAGCGTTCACGGCTCGACCGAACATTGCGGCAAACGCCCTGCTAGGTTGGTTTCGTTCGACGAAGGCGCTCAACTCGTTCGTCTGCGGAACGACCTCAACGAGGCGATCGAAATTGAAGATTACGAATTGGCCTCCAAACTACGCGACAGAATTAAAGAGCTGTCTTCCAAGCAGTAAGTTCGCCTTTGAAACTATTCGCCTTTAAAACTAATCGAATTTGTCGCCGCGCGCCCCTTCCGTCGAATAGCCCGGATAGTGAAATTCGCATTCGTCCGTAACGCGCCAAACGCCGTCTAATCCAAGACGCAACTCGACTTTGGTAAAATCGACGACGACCGTGAAAGGATAAGTTTCGATCGTCGTCGTTTTGCCCGAGACGACCCCGCGAAGAGAGACGCGCGCGCGAGGCGGCGAAGTCGTCCGCGTGATTTCCAATACTTTGTAATTGCTGATTTTGGCGCGTTCAACGTCGGCTAGTCCCATATTAAACGTCGCTAAAAGGCGCGTTCGATTAGCGTCCGGGGCGACGAACGACAAGACGCCCTCGACGTCGTCGCGCCCAACCGCCTCGACAAGTCCGTCGATCGAACGACGAACCGATTTCGCGTCCGTGTCGACGCAATAAACTAAGACGACGCCGAGCGCCGCTAAGCAAAGCGCGAGGCAAACGCCTCCGACGGCGTATTGACGTTTGGCAAGTCCCGTCGAAAGCGCAAAGCCGCAAAAAGCGCAAGCGCTCGCGGCAATCAGCCAAAACAAAATACTTTCAGTAAACAGCGTCGTCATCGATGCGCCCTTTTCGAGAAACCGTTCCTATTCAAGTCGTCAAACTTGCGGGTGAATCCAAGGCGCGCGATAAGGTCGAGCAAGCAACGCGTTGGCTTCGTCGTCGTTTTTGACTCTTCCCGACTCTTCGTCCCATTCGAGCGCGCGTCCCAGTTTCATCGAGATATTTCCCAAAATGCAAGAGATCGTCGAAATCGCGCCCTCTTCGACGTCGCTTCGAGGTCGTCCTCTATCGGCGATTCGTGCGAGGAAGTCGCGCATATGTTCGCGCACGGCGGGCGCCGTATGCAGTTCGATATCCCGTTCGGTCTTATCTTCGGGGTACTCGTCGGTTTCGTATTTGACGTCGACGCTTTCGACTTCGTTCGAGTAGTATTTTTTGAAGTCGTAACCAAAAACACTCGCCTTCAAAACGCCGTTTTTCCCGTAAAAATACCCGCCCCAAGGGTGTCTTCTTTCGGGCAATTCCGACCAATTTCGATGTTTCCATTCGATCGTCAAATCGTCGTATTCGAAAACGACCGTCTCCGTGTCGGCAATATTGGGCGTTCCGCCTTTTTTCATAAAAATGCCGCCCGTTCCGTAAACGCGCTTCGGATAACGAACGCCCAACAACCAACGCGCCATATCAAACATATGAACGCCCATATCGCCTATAGTTCCGTTCCCGTATTCGTAAAATTGACGCCACGAACGACGGCGCAAACAAGGATAATAGGGTAATTTAGGCGCCGGACCGCACCAGAAATCATAGTCGAATCCGGCGGGAACTTCGGCGACGTCTTGTCGGAACGCTTCGCCCGGTCCGCCGTAATAGCTGAAAATCTCGACTTGCGAGACTTTTCCCAAACGCCCCGAATCGACGATTTCTTTTTTTGCCTGCATTAAATGCGGCGTGCTTCGACGCTGAAGACCGACTTGAACGACCGCGTTATGCTTGCGCGCGGCGGCAAGCATCGCTTGACATTCCACGACGTCGACGGCGATCGGCTTTTGAACGTAGACGTCGGCGCCGCTTTCGATCGCCGCGATCGTCGGCAACGCGTGCCAATGGTCGGGCGTGTCGACAAGTACGATATCGAGGTCTTTAAGCGCGAGCGCCTCGCGATAATCGTGGAACTTACGCGGCTGTTTGCCCGACGCTTGACGAGACGCGACAAGATTCGCCGCTTCGTCGAGCGCCTCTTGATCGACGTCGCAAAGAGTAACGACGTCGACGGGCGCGACTTGCATCAGACGAAAAAGATCCATTTTTCCGTACCAGCCCGTCCCGATAAGACCGACGCGAAGCGGCTTGTCGAAAGTCGGTTTGGAAGCGTCGTCTCCGTAGCCGCGCGCCCCGGTTGCAAGAGTCGCCGCGCTAAGACCGCCGAGTTTGATAAAATCACGTCGTTTCATTGTTCCTGTTCCCTTTGCAAACGCATATAAAATCTGTTTCCGCCAAACGGTAAAACAACTATGGTTCTATTGTAGACGAATTTTTTGTGAAAAGCAAATTAATTAACGCAAGTCGAGACTTTTTTCTTTTTTTTTGCTTCGACGTTTTCAAATAAAATCCGAACAAGAATCGCATTGTAAACGACGACGCGTTTCGATCGTTCCTTTAGTTCCGTAATACGCGTAAGAAAAACCCATATTCGTCTTGACGTCGAAACGTCTTTTTCTCATAATCCGATCAGAAAAAGAGGTCGGTCAAGCGAGCCGCAACCTCGAACACGACGCAAGACGTTTATTTTGTCGATCGACGATCGACGCAATACGAAGGATATGAGAATGTCGATTCAACCTAAAAACGGAGTTCCAGTCGCGCTTTCGATTTTGCTTGGCGGTGAAAACGTCGCGCCTTATCGTGAAACGACGATTTCCGTTTGCGGGACAAACGCCGAGGAATCTTTAAAAGACGGGCTGTTCGTCTGTCGCGAACTTGACGCGGCGTCGGCTTTAAACGCTTTGCGAAGCGCTTCGGATCGCGGAGCCAAAGTCGCAGTCGTTTCCAGTTCCTTGGAAGCGGAGTTGGCGTCGGAACTAGAATCGGAACGCGCCGACGTCGACGGAGACGACGACTTTCAAGTCGTGTTTGTCGACGATCCACGTTCGGTTTTTGCAAGGACTTGTCAGGCTTTCCGCGAATTTCCCGCGCGTAAGATGAAAATGATCGCCGTGACGGGCACCGCCGGCAAAACCTCCCTCTCTTATATTCTCGGCGGGGTCTTGGCGGAAGCGGGCAAGCGAATCGGATTAATCGGTTCTCTCGGCGTTTACGACGGAAAAAAATTAGCGCCTCTTAAGGAATCGACGCCCGAGCCTGAATTGTTGGCGGAATTGCTTGATCGTATGGCGGAGTCGGGGTGCGCTTGCGCCATTATTGAGACGTCTTCAGTCGCGTTGGCGGAAAAACGCATCGCCGGCGTGGAATTCGACGCGGTGTGTTTAACTAATTTGCGACGCGATCATTTGGATTATCATCATACGGTCGACCAGTATCGCCGCGTGAAAATGCAAATTTTTAACTACCTCAAGAAAAACGGCGTCGCGATATGCAACGTCGACGACCGCGTGACCGACGCCGCCTTGCATTTGATCGATCGACCGACGTTGACGGTCGGAATTCAGCCGACGGTCTGTTCCGTTTCCGGCACGCCGATCGAACGTCAAAGCGGCGAACAGTCGTTTTATATCGTTTCCGGCACGGACGCCACTCCGATTCGAACTCGCATTATCGGCAAGGAACATATTTACAACTGCCTTGAAGCCGCCGCGTTGGGAATCGCTTGGAAAATCGATTTGAAAGTCATTGCGCGGGGGATCGAACGCGTCGAGTATATTCCCGGTCGAATGGAACGCGTCGACTGCGGTCAGCCTTTTGGCGTCTATTTGGATCGCGCGAGTTCGCCGGAGTCCCTGACCGCGACGCTGGAGACGTTGCGACGCGTCACGATCGGTTCCGTCTATTGCGTCTTGAGCGTTCCAAGCGACGGCGACAGAAGCAAACGTCCCGTAATGGCGCGCGCTTCGGAAACAAACGCCGATTGTACGATCGTCACGCGAGGAAATTTGCCCGAATCGCAATCGAAAGAAGCGTTTGACGATTTGAAACAAGGATTCGACAAAACTGAAAACGTGCGCGTTATATCGGATCGCAAGGACGCGATCGTCTGGGCGCTTTCTCACGCCTCGCCCGACGATTCCGTTCTAGTCGTCGGACAAGACGTCTCGACTCTTGACGAAGTAAACGAATATTTCGTGCCGGATCGACAGTTTATTCGTCATTGGCTCTACGAGAATCAGCCGTGCGCCGAGACGTTTTGGTATAACTGAACAGATTTCAAGTTGATTCTACGTAAAGAATTTCCAACGGAAAACGCGCGTTTTCCGTTTTTTCTTTCTGGGAGTCTACGCTGGTTCTATCCCTTGCGAATGCCCGATCCGATGCTATAATCAAGAAGGGGCGTGAGTTTCTCGCTTCCTATTTCAAGTCTTTGTTGGAGACGTACAGATGAGCTTTAACGTAGTTTTGCAAACGTCGATTCCCGGTATGGAGCCTAAACGCGGCAAGGTTCGCGACATTTACGACTTCGGAGATAAGATTCTTTTGGTCAGTTCCGACCGTATTAGCGCGTTCGATTGGATTCTTCCGACCGGCGTTCCAGACAAAGGCAAGGTCTTGAATCAAACGGCGGAATTTTGGTTTGAAACGCTCGGCGTGCGCAATCACGTGATCACGACCGACGTCAATAAAATGCCCTTTCCGAAAGGAACCGATTTAAAAGCGTTCGAAGGACGTTCCGTTCTTTGCGAAAAGACCAAGGTCGTAATGATCGAATGCGTCGTTCGCGGCTATCTTGCCGGTTCCGGCTGGAAAGAATATCAAAAGTCGCAAACCGTGTGCGGCGTCAAGTTGCCCGCCGGATTGGTCGAAAGTTCGCGTTTGGACGAGCCGATTTTCACGCCGTCGACAAAAGAGGAAACGGGGCACGATCAGAATATTTCGTTTGAAGAGACGGTCGACCGCGTCGGGCTCGAAGTCGCGACGAAGTTGCGCGATATGTCGCTCGACGTCTTCAAACGCGGCAGCGAATACGCTTTGAAAAGAGGAATCATCGTCGCGGATACCAAGTTTGAATTTGGCGTCGCGTCGGACGGCGAAATTATTCTCGTCGACGAAGTTCTCACGCCCGATTCTTCGCGATTTTGGCCTGCCGATCAGTACGAGCCGGGCAAAGGTCAGCCTTCCTTCGACAAGCAATTTGTCCGCGATTGGCTCTTAGCTTCCGGGTGGGATCGAAATTCGAATCCGCCGACGTTGCCCGAAGACGTCGTTCTTAAGACGCGTGAGAAGTATATTGAAGCGTTTGAACGTCTGACGGACCGTAAATTAAAGTTCCAGTCGGAAATTTAATCGATTTCAGTTTATTTGATTTCGAACGAACGAGAAAGCGAGGGGAAGTCGTGCGCGCTTTTCTTGCGGCGTCTTGTTCTTGGGTTTTATTTGGCGCAAACGTTTGGACGACTCTTTGCGCGACTTTTATCGTCGCGCTCGTCCTATTCGCCTTTTTTGGCGCGGCGTTGGCGGTTCCTGCTTTGAGAGGACGAAAAATTAAGAGGCGTTGTGCGTGCGCGACGTCGCGCGACGTCGTAAAGTTCGTCGAAGAACGCGAACGCGCGGCTTTTGACGCCAAGCGTTATCGCCCGGAAACTGTCGACCTTAACAACCTGCCGCAAACGTCGCGCGAGATTTACGAACGTGCGCGGCGTTCGTATAAAGGAACCGAATGAACGAGACGAGCGACGATTCAAAGCGATCGGATTCTCCGCAAGCGCGTCCGTCCTCGTGGAAGCGAGTTTTTGACGCGTGGAAACGTTGGAAAAAGGAGCGTCCTTGGTTTGTTCCTCTTCTACTCTATCTTGCGACTTGGATATCGACTTTTTGCGTCGGCTTCGTAACTTACGGCTCGGGAACGATCTTGGGCGGTTTGCTTTTTTCCGCGCCCTTAATGATTATTCTGACGTTGCACGAAGCCGGACATTACGTTCAGTCGCGGCGCTATAAAATAGCCGCGTCTCTTCCTTACTTTATACCCTTTCCCCTCCCGCCCTTCGGAACCTTTGGCGCGATCATTGCGTCGCGAGGTCTTTTTCCCAATCGTCGCGCGCTTTTTGACGTGGGAATCTCAGGACCGCTTGCCGGGCTTGTCGCGACTTTAATTTTTATGGTCGTCGGTCTAGCCAATTCGACCGTAGTTGAAAACTTTCAAGATTCCTCGCAATACGAAGGATTAATTTTCGGCGAGCCGTTGATTTTTCAGTGGACGGCGCGCGTTATTCTGGGTTACGATTCGTCGCAGTCGTTGTTGTTGCATCCGACCGCCGTCGCCGCTTGGGTCGGTTTACTCTTGACGACTTTAAATCTCTTTCCGCTTGGGCAACTCGACGGCGGACACGTCCTTTACGCGTTGTTGGAGCGGCGCGCGACGTTCTTTTATCGCGCGTTGTTTACGGCGATAACGCTCGGCGTGATCGTCGGACGTCTCTGGCATTGGGTTTTGATGCTGGTTCTAGTCTTTTTCGCGCTTGGCGTTCGTCATCCGAAAACGGCGGACGACGACGCGCCGCTCGGCTGGAAACGCGCGGCTATAGGATGGTTGACGTTGGGATTTATTTTCGTGGGATTCACGACGAACCCGCTCGATTATCAGGAAGCCGAGGGAAACGCGCCCTGTGTTACGGAGAATATTGAAAATTCTAACGAGCCCCAAAAGAGCGATTCCGACGTTCCCTCTTTTTGAAAAATCGAAATTAGGGGACTTGCGTTTTGGTTGACATAAGCGTATATTGAAAGAAAGTCGACGCTTGTAGCTCAAACGACGCGCGATACGACGCGGCGCCGAATCGAAAAAGAGCAGAGGTGGAGGAAAGCAAACGATGGAAGAGAAAAAGCCGATCAAAAATCTGTTGGGACGCAATCATTCTTGGATCGACACCGCAGGACATGCGCACAAGATAGTTTTTGATAAAAAAACGTTGGAAAAACCGCGAACGACGTGGGGCGCCCTAGCGATCGTTACCGCCGTCGCGCTAATTGTCGGTTCCGCTCTAATTTTGTCGGCGCCCTCTTCGCGAGGAGGGTTGGGCTTTTTTGACACATTGGGAGAAACGACGCCTCGTTTTGTGATCGTTAATTCCATACGCCATATGACCGACGCGCCCGTAAAAGCGATCGCGGCGGGCTGGAACGACGAAATTTTTCTCGCGACTCAAAATGAAATCGTGTTGACAAATTTAAACGGCGAGCGACTTGATTCGTGGAAAAACGACGAGGAAGACGCTCCGACGGCGTTGACCTTCGTGTCTAATGAAGACAGTTCCAAGAACGGTTCGTTGTTGATCGCATATCGGGAAAAAATCAAGGCGCTTTCCTTCTCTTTAGAACAATACGCCTTGAACAAGACCGACGCAAACGAGAGAAAAAGTTCCGACGACGCCGTGACGCGCACCGCTCGAGGAGGCGCGTTGGGCGTCGCGCGAATCGTGTTGGAAACGCCCGGCGCGAATATTAGAGGCGTGGCGTCTTCAAACGAACGCTTGTTCGTCGCCGATTACAATTCCCAACGAACGTTGCGATACGCTTGGAAAAGTCTTGAAGCCATAAAAGACGACGAATCGAAGACGATCCCGCCGGATTGCGTCTTGGGCGCGCCGGACGACGCCGCAAACTATCCTGGACTCAAACCCGGAACGGATCGAAATTTCTGCATTGTTTACGTTTCGGAAACGAACGAGCTTTACGTAGCCAATTCGGGTTTGTTTCGCGTCGACGTCTTTAACGCGGGATCCGGCGTTTGGCTTCCTAATCGTTCATGGACGCCGGGTCGAGACGCTCCCTACGGGTTCGTCGGTTGCGCGAACCCGATCGCTTTGGTCGTTGCGCCCAATCGCTGGATAGCGACGGCGGAAACGGGAGCTTGGACGTCCGCTTTGCAAAAGAAATCGCCGCTCAATCTTTACGATCCGTCGGGCGTCTGGTTGACCGAGCTAATCAAGGACGGAACAAGCGAGACGCAAAACGAAACGTTTTTAGTCTCGATCGGAATTTCGAGCGACTACAAAAAAATATACGCGCTAGATTCAAACGGCGACGTCGATATTTGGCAAGCGCAATAACGACGGACTTGCGCGTTCGATATTTTGCGCGTTCGTGAAATTCAAACGCTTCTTTTTAGATCAACGCGTTTTGAAACGCCGTCCGCTCGTTGAAAAAGGGACGGCGTTCGTCGACGGCGTTTGGTTTGAATTTTCCGTCGAGCAACGGGACGAATTCGCGCGTTTTTACGCCGACGTCAAGCGTTATTTTGCTTCTTCGTAATAATCTTTGAGCGACTGCATCGTTTCGGTTGGATAATCGGTGGCGAACGAACCGCAACCGGCGTCCATCAACGTTTTGTACGTCAAATATCTGTTGCCGTTGTTCCAAGAGAGCGTTTGGAAAATAACGCCCTTCTTACGCAGTTCCGTTCCGCAATAGCGAAGCACGTCCGCCGTCGGCTTGACGTCGCCTTGTTCGCTCACGGTTACGTGAACTTGAAGTCCGTACAACCCGGCAAAATTCTGGTCGCGAATTTTATCGAAACGCTCTTTGAGATTTTCCGCCGTTCCGCCCCACGTGGTCGGCATCCACAACATCGCTTTCGAACGAGGCGCGTATTTTTTCCATTCGAGAAGTTGCTCGTAGACCGACGAGCAGACGATGATTTGTTCGTGAACGGTTTCCGTCGCTTTGGCTAAAACGGCAAAGTCGACTTGTTTGACGTCGAAGAATACGAGTCTCTTCGGGTCTTCCTTGAGCGCGGCGATCATTTCGTCAAGATTCGCCATTTGTTGTCCTTTGAACGCTTCGCCTTTGTAGGCGCCGACGTCCAATTTACGACATTCTTCATAGGTGAAGTCTTTGACGCCCTTTTTGCGGACGTCTTCCGGGGCGCTCGGGATAATGCGCTGGAAGTTGTCGTCGTGGAAGGACATAATCACGCCGTCTTTAGTCATACGGATATCCGCTTCCGGCGTCAGTCCCTTCGACCAAGCGAGTCTGAAGGTATCGAGAGTTCCCTCGGGCGCTTCGTTGCCCATGCCGCGGTGTCCTTGAACCAAAATTTCGTTAAGAGGAACGTTCTTACGGACGTCCCAGTCTTCGGGCGAGGCGGCGTAAAATTCGTCGATCGCTTGGAACGCGCAGTCGGGACGGTCGGTTCCGAATCCCATGGACCCCAGTTCGATTAATTGCTTGTAGAAATCGACGTCTTGTTCGGCTTTCGGGCAGTCCTTGGTTCTCCACGGCATCGTTTGGAATTCGATTCCGCGCGCGCGGCATTCGTCGGCTCTAGCGCGAATACAAGCGGGCGTCGGACGCAAATTGCCGTCGGCGTCTTTGGCGATATGAATTTGCAGACGCCTAATTCCTTTGAAATTTTCGGCGCGCAATTTTTCAAAACGCTTTTCGACGTCTTGATCCGTATAACTTCCCAAGCCCATCCAGAGCGTGGCGTCGTAGTAATCGCCGCAAATATCCGCCCAACACGCAAGGTCGGCTTCGGAGCCCGACGTCAATGTGATTTGGAAACGAACTTCCGCCGTCGCTTTGGCCAGTTGTTCGAAATCGACTTTTTTCACGTCGATGACGATTTGGCGGCGCGCGTCTTTCTTGAGCGCTTCGACGATTTCTTCGATCGAGACGACTTTTTCGCCTTTAAATTGTTCGCCGCGAAACGACCCGATATCAAACGCGCGCACTTCGTCGTAAGTCAACGATTCGACGCTCTGCTTACGGATTTCTTCAGGCGCGTCGGGCATAACGCGTTTGAAATTGCCGTCGTGGAACATCATAATATGCCCGTCTTTAGTCGTTCGCACGTCGACTTCGGGAATTCCGCCCATCGACCAAGTCAATTCGAGCGACGAGAGGCAGTTTTCCGGGGCAAGATCGCCCGCGCCGCGATGCGCCACGACCGTAATGCTTTCTCGCGCTTTGTTGCGAATCGTCCACTGAGCGTCCGCGCTGAAACTCGACGCGACTGCGCTAAAAAACGCGGTCGCCAAAAACAGGATCGGCAATAAGGACTTACGTTTCATTAGACAATAAACCTTTCTGGTTGACAAAACAACGTCTTTGACAACTTACGCAAATTATCAAACGGCGTCTAGAGATCGATAATTGTCGTTTCTTAATAAATCATATAAAACAAATTGAAAGGCGCCGCTTCCGACGGGATACGGACGGCGCCCTTGGCGGAACGCCGACCAACCGCAGACGCCTAAAGAAACGCCGTCGCGGTCGGCGTAAACGTAAAAATTTTAAGTACGCCAAATACGAACATTACAGTTATAGCGACGTTGGTAACTTTGCCGACACATACTCGTCTTTTTCCGGTCGATCGACTTGCAGTTCGATTTTTTGCTTGCCGGTCACTGAAATTTTCAACGGCGTCGCTTCGGGCGTCGTGTACTTTGGGTCGAGCAAATATTTAGCTTTTGGCATTCCCGACGCATCGACGCCGTCTTCTTCCACGGCGCCGGAGAAGTAAACGACGTAATCGCCCTTGGGCAAGCCGTCCTTTTCTTCGAGCGAGCCGATAATGAACGTGCCGTCTTCTTTCATTTGTCCGCGAGAAAGCCCTGTCGCAGACTGGAAGCAAATCGTTCCTTTCGTCAAGGGCGAACCGTCGTCGGAAAACGTAACTTTCCCGGACATTCCAACGTTTTTACTACATCCGACGACGCATAACGTCAACGTCGCAAGAAACAGACACTTAAACATAGTCGATTTACACACGGTCTATTATGATCCTTTTTTATCGATAAACTGTCGCGTCGTCGCTAATTTTTGAAAACGACCGCGTTCCTTTGCCGCAACGCTTCGATACGATGCGGCGGATTGAATCCGAAATCAAATATCAACGACGAATAATTGCAGGAAAACGCGCGCGAACCGTCGCGCGCGACGTCGCCGACTATCACGGCAACGCAACGACCGCATGGTCGCGGACGTCGCTCAAACTCCACATAACCTCGGGAAGCGTCGTAACGGAGAAGGCGCGAACCGACCCGTCGCCAAGCAAGAAGTTGCAAGTCGCGGCATGTTCGCTTCCAAATCCGTAGTAAAACAGCGGGTCGCCGCTGTTGACGCTCGGGTAATCCGATTTGCGCGCGATAACCATTCGTCCATTATACTGCGGATACAACGAACGGAACCCGCCGGCGGATTTCCAGTGTCCTTGCACGAGGTACGAACCGTCGCCGGAATATTTGCCTTCGTTTAAAGGAGCTTTGCCGACTCCGTCTTGCGGAATGAATTTTTCGCCGACGATAACTTGGTTGGACGTGCCGTCGCCCCACCAAGACATTGTGTCGCGTGGTTGCCAAGAGTGATAATCGTTGGAATTTCCCCATTTTGCGACGCGGAACGGACCGACGTGCATTTGGTAGTCGCTGACTCGTCCATAAACAAGGTAATTTTCCCACCACCCGATCGTGTCGACGCGCATAACGACGGCGTAGTCGGATCGCGGACCTTGCCAGCCGCTTCCGTCGGTTGTTTGAACGTGATTTTCTTCGGTAATTTGATTTCCGGAACGTCTTGAAGGACAAAGCATATAGGGCACGCCGCCGAAACCATGGCGTTGTTCTTCAGTGAGCGTTTGACTCCACCACGCGTTGTCGAGCGAACCGAGGAATTTAGAGCCGCCGATCGTCGACGCGTCGGTTCGTTTCGTCCATTCCATCAAAATATCGTACAACGCGTTTTGTTCTGCGTATGGATAAATCAATCCCCAAAAAGAAAGGCGGCTCCAAACATAGTGATCGGACGCGGCTTCAGCGGAGTTCATACCGATCGTAGTCGGCGGAAGACCGTTGCGCACATCGTGAAAATTCTGAACGGCAAGTCCGATTTGCTTCAAATTGTTTGTGCATTGCATCCGTCGCGCCGCTTCGCGCGCCGCTTGAACAGCCGGAAGCAACAGACCGATCAAAATTCCGATAATTGCAATCACGACAAGGAGTTCGACGAGCGTAAAACCTCTTTTACCCCTCGTTTCTTTACGTCTGTTGTGTTTAAACATCTTAAATCCTTGTAAAACAGTTAGAATTTCAGCTCAATAACTCCCTAGTTTAGTTTCGCTCATAGCGAACAGATCAGATTAAAAAGTCTATATCCGTTCATTTTCGGTATGAAACTAATCGTCGGCGAAAAACTGAGCTTTACGATCGAACCGCGCCTTCATCGCTTTTAGAAAGTGAGGAAAGCGCGCAAATATTAACGCGACGTCAAAAAACGTTCGTCGGTTTGCGCTCGTTTGTTTTGGATTGTTTTGGTTCTTCGTTCATACGTCTACGATTCCGCCTTCGCCTAAATCTTCTACGCCGCCTTGATTCAGTTGAACGCCTCCGCGTCCCCAATAGTGGCGTCTTAATTCGTCAAAAGCGTTAAAAACGCGATTGGGTTCGTCTAAATTCTTCATATTGACGGTCGGATCGGTTAGGTCGTTCGTATGAAGAACGATATTGCCTATTCCGCCGAGCAGGTATTTTTGTATGATCGACTGTTCGCTGTGAATATCGACGATTTGCCCAATGTGCATAGAATCGGTGCGTTTTTGGAATATGCCGCGCGTAATCAGAAACGTCGCGGCGCGCGGATTGTCGGCGTCGCAACGAAGCTCGTATTTGAGTCCGAAAATGGTTGAAAACCAGACCCAGCCGCGCCAAATCCACAGAACAAGGGGCGGAATTAAACAGACGCACCAGATCGACAATATTTTCAGCCAAAGTTTAGAGCCGCCGACGTTGCTCGACGCGACGTTAGACTTGTCAGGTTGCGCCGCGTTCGCGGACGCCGAATCGGAAATTTGGTCTATCGATCCGTCTTGAGCAAACGCAAAAGAGGACGGCGCGACGAACGACGCCGAATTGGATTGCGTTTGTCGACGCTCGCGTTTAATTACGGAGTTGCTCCAAACGAACGCGCACACGATGCACGCGAGCGTGAGTAGGATCAGAAGAAAAAACTCGACGCGGTATCCTTTGAAGGAGATGCGTCCTTCGCGCCAAGGCGCGCTAGACGAGGAGGAAGTCGATTTAGCCATTTGTTGCTCCTTAGGTCGTCATACTAGCGATGAAGTCAAAACGCTTTCGTTGATTCTTCACGCGAGTTTCTTTGTCGTAAAGACCGCGTGGAAATTTGAATTGGGATAATTGCAAACGAAAACGCGACGCAGGTTATTTCGAAACGCCGTTTGATCGATCGGACGCTTTTTTGGACGGCGTTTCTTTCGTTTGCGTCTTGGCGCCGTTCGCATCGTTCGGACGAGGCTTCGCATAGGGTTCGCTAAATTGAAAATCGTCGTTTCGACGCGGAACCGTTCGCGGAGCGGGCGGTCTTGAATCGGAACTTTGCGTCGGCGTCTTTGAGGACGTCGACGCATCGCCGCGCGTCGGACTGACGCCGCTCTTTGCGTTTGGCGTCGTTTGGCGCGCTTGAGTTCCTCTAACGGCGTTGTTCGTCTGATATTCTTCCGTTTGCGTCGCTCTTATAACCGAAGCGAGGTATTCCGAATCAAGATATTTTTCCGGGACTGCGGACAGTCTATTTTTTGCGCGCGTGCGCCATACGCTGTTGGGATAGAGTTCGACGATCATATCGAACGCGACGAGCGCCTTAGGATAGTCCTTGGCGCGCAGAGCTATTTCGCCCTTCAAAAACAGAAGGTAGTCGACTATTGAGACGTCGGGCTTCTTTGCCAGCGCCTCGTTGATCAATTTTTCCGCTTCCACGTCGTTACGAGCGTCGCTTTCGATCTGAGCCAGCGCCCAAACGGCGTGACTCCAATAGGGACTTGAAGGATAATAGCGGTAAAGTTTGTCGAACGTCTGAGCCGCGTCGTTGATATTGCGTCGTTCCCATTCGTTCATACCGAGGGTGTACAAGGCTACGTCGAGCATCGGAAAATCGTTGCGTCCGCTTGTCGCTCGACGCAAGAACTGAATCGCGTCGTCGCGTCGACCGGCTTCGTCCGCCATCAAGCCCAAATAGACGCCCGCGACCGCCGCTTCTTGCGAGTAGGGCGCGGAGTCGATCAAATCTTGACAAGTCATTACGACTTCGGCGCGCTTGTTCAATTCGAGTAAAGTTCGCGCGCGTAAAAGCGCGATACGCGCCGCTTCCGCAGGACAGTCTTGCCAAAAAGTCTCCGACGTTAAACGCGCTTCCAACAACGTTTCGTTGGCGCGGTCGTAATCTTGATTGACGTAAAATTCCGTCGCGCGTTTGAGCGCTTCTTGCGCCTTCGCGGGCGTGAGCGGCGTCGTTTGAACGCTTGCGCCATTTGCGCCATTTGCGCCATTTGCGCCATTTGCGCCATTCGCGCCGTTCGCGCCGTTCGCGCCGTTTTGCGCGCTTGGCAAGTAATTGGCGCCTGCGGAATTAACCGCGTATGTTCCCGCGCCGTTCGTTTGATTCGTCGTCGACGTCCCGGTAGGTTGTTGAACCGACTGAACTCCGTTGTTTTGCGGGACGTTTGCGGAATTTGCGTTTTGTTGCGGTTGATACGTGGGCGCCGTATTCGTATTACCGCCGGGCGTTTGGGTTAAATTCGGATTATACGCGGGTCGATTTTCGTCGGTTCCCATCGGTCGAAATCCAGGGTTTTGAAACTGCGTCGGTTCCGTCGGATTGACAAATCCGCCCGACGCGGCGTTGAAGCCGCTAAGACTTGACTCTTCGCTTGGCGCGGAAACTAACAACGCGTCGGCGCCCTTCGCAATCGGTTTTTGTTGCGCCGACAGACGTTTTTGGTCGATCGCCGAAAGAATGCTTTGCAATATGGGGCTGTTTTTCGACGCGACATAGTTTGAGACCGCTTGATAAATTCCTTCTTGAGCCGCGTAATCGTCTTGATTTTTTTGGGCTCCGTATCGGCTTGAATACGCAAGAATAAGCGTTCCGCAAGCGCCGAGAAAATCCACGTCGTTCATTCCGTTGCGATTTGCGTCGTTATAGTAATACATCGACACGTTGGAACCGCTACGCTGGACTTTTAGAAGCGTTTCCAGCTTAATGATCGTTCCGTTCCAATCGCCTCTTGCAAGCGAGATCAAGCCGCGACGATAATCGACGCCGTCGGGGTTTGTTTGAGCGTAGGTCGACGTTCCCAGCTGATTCAACAACGATTCCGCTTCGTCGACTCGATTAAGCCCTACGAGCAAGTGAACCTTGAGAATCGCGACGGAAGGATCCATTGTCGGATTCATTCTTTCGATTTGATCGACGAGAAGAAGCGCGCGTTCGAAATTACTTTGCGCATAGAACGCATACGCCTCAAAAAGGTAAACGCTTTCCAACGCCGACGCGTATTGAGGATCGCTTGAGTGTTGCGAGACGTACGTTTCCAAAATCGAGACGGCGGAATCGTACTTCTGCTGCGCCATTTGGACGACGGCGTTCCCAAGCGTCGCTTTGGCGACTAAATCGATCGCGACGTCTTTACCCGAGATAATTTGCGAAAATAAACTAGTCGCTTGAACGTAGTCGCCCAAACGACAGAACGCCGCTCCTTTTTCAAGGAGACAGTTCCATTTTAGCGGGGAATCAGGAAATTCCGTCAACGCGCGGTCAAAGTACTGGATCGCTTCTTGAGGCGCGCCGAGTTGCGTCGCGCAGTCGCCAAGATAATAGCACGCGTATTGAACGTAGCCGTCCTTGGGAAATTCGTTTAAAAATTGCAGAAAGAGTTGTTTGGCTTGCGCGTAATCTTGAAGGTTGTAATACGAATGCGCGGTATGAAAACACGCCTCGCGATAATATTCCGCTTTTGAACCTTGCTTAATAATATTTGCGAAATGTTCGCGCGCGCGCGCGGCGTCGTCGGCGTTTTCCGGATTGCGCGCCATATAAGCGTGACCGGCGTACAGTTCCGCTTTGTTGCGATTTGCCGAATCAGGATAAGTGGAAATATACGTCTCAAGATCGGAAATCGCGGCGTCGTAAGAACCGGACTCGTGTTTTTGCAAGCCGGAGCTGAGAAGTTCGTCGCCGGCCGCGCCGAAGGAGGTCGCGCGTCCCAAAACGACGAACGACGCGGCAAACAATACGGCGAAAAACGCGGCTCGAACCGCCGCTTGGCATACGCGCGCGTAATTCGTTTGTGTTGATTTTCTCATTTTAACGCCCTTTACTGTGAACGACGCGTCGACGTCGCGAAATCGTCGCGCTTTACGTCGAGCATAACGCATAGTATAACGTAAACATTCGCTCAATGCAACGGGCGTCTGAAAGAACGCGCGGTTATTTGTCTTCTTGAGGCGCGACGGTCGAAGAAGCGTTTTCGCTTGTCGTTTCTTGGTTCGCGCTTTCCGTCGGCGTTTTTGTCTCTTCCGATTGCGAAGGGACGCTTTTTTTCGGCGCGTTTGTTTCGTCGTTTGGCGTTTTCGCTTGCGGAATTTCGGTTGGAATTGATTCTTGGGGGGATTGGGATTCGACCGTTGCAAGCGGCGCGGGCGACGTTTCCGGCGCGTTCGATTCGTCGTTGGTTTGAGGCGGCGTTTGTGCGTTTGACGCGCTAAAGTCGACTCGTTTAAGCTCTTCGAGTTTCTTTTGACGTTTGCGATCTATTTGAACGACCTTACGCGCGACGAACGGATTGCCCAACGACGTCGCGTAATTTAACGTCGCTTGAAAGACCGCCTCTTGAGATTGCAACGCGACGGGATCCTTTTGTTCTTTGGCGCGTTGGATAAAGGCGAAGGTCAACGTCTCGCAAGCGTCGACAAATTCGTCGGGTTCCAGTTGATTTGATTTTCGAACGTCGTAATATTGGAACAAAACGCGCGCGCCGACGTCGGAACGCGCTTTGAGCGTTTCGATAAGAGACGCGATTACTTCGTCGTATTTTCCTTTTGCAAGTTGGATCGACGCGTCGACTACGGAGATAACGTCGCGATCGTTGGCGCCGAATTCCGATTCCGCGAGAAGTTTGAGCGTTTGCTCCGCTTCGTCGACGCGATTTTCCGCTAGCGCCAGTTTAATTTTGAGCAAACCCGCGCCGGCAAGGGCGGGCGTCGTCGATTCCTCGCAACGTTTAACGCAAGATTTTGCGCCGACTAAGTCGCTGGAATAGTAGCGCGCTTGAGCCTCGAAAAGCGCGAGTACGGCGCGTAATTCGCCGTTGGAATCGGCAAGCGTCGTTTGAGAATAGGACTCCAAATAAGAAATCGCCTCGTCGTAACGTCCTTGCGCGATGAAAAATTTTGCGCGGAGACTTGGCGTCGAGGAAGACGCGGACGACGAAACGCCTTCGCTTGTTTCCAAACGTTTGAGTTCTTGATCGGCTTCGACGTAACGACCTTGCGCGACGAATATTTCCGCGCGTCGAACGACGCAGTCCCAACAGAAAGGGGAGTCGTTGAAACGAGAACCGGCTTCGAAACAGGACAAAGCCTCTTCCGTTTCGCTCAACTGAGTCGCGCAGTCGCCCGCGTAATAATACGCGTATCCTGAAAAAGGGTCGTTGGGATATAAACGCAAAAATTCTTTGACGAGAACCAACGCCTGACGATACGCTTGGGTTTTATAACTGATACGACACGAATGAAAAAACGCTTCGCGATAAAAGGGCGCTTTCTCGCCCTGACTCAAAACGTAATTGAAACATTGTTGCGCGCGAGCGAATTCCGCGCGGTCTTGATAGCCTCCGCGTGCGAGATACGCCGCTCCTAAGTAGAGTTCCGCTTGGTTGCGTTTGGGCGATTCGGGATCTGCGACGATGAAACGTTCGAGATCGGAAACCGCGCCGACATAGTCGCACGAACGGTATTTGTTCAGACCCGACGCGTAAAGCGCCTCCGAATCGGGCGAGTCTTGGGCGAAAACGAAAACTTGCGAAACGCAAAGAATCAAAATCGACGTCGTAAGAACGAACGACTTGAAAAAAAATGCCGCGCCACGAATCGTTTCGACAAAAACGGACGTCATACGTCGTCTCCAAACGTAATTAATCAACGCGTTTCAATTTTATGCCAAATTCGTCGCGAGTCGGCGACCATATGAGAAACGCCGCGCCATAAGACGCGGCGCTTTGTCGTCAAAACGCGACGAGCTAATCGACTTACTTCTGCGGCTCAAGCGCGAGAATGCGGACGTTGCGGAATTGCACCGGGTCGCCGTGTCCAAGGAACCCGACGAAGCCGGACTTATTGTGCAAGCCGGGGTGGTTGGCGTCATGGATCGGCTTAACGTTCGTAATGTCGGCGTCGACGATCAGTTGACCGTTGACGATAACTTTGATAAACGGACCGATCGCGATCACTTCTTCGTAGTTCCATTCGCCAAGCGGCTTCAACGCGCCGGTTTTCGCAGGAACGACGCCGTAGATCGAACCGTGGCGTTGCCAATCGGCGATCGGGTATTCGTAGTTTTCGTCGATAATTTGGAGTTCCATACCGTTGTAAGCGGCGTCAAGATTCGCGGCGGTCGTGCGGATGCCGACTCCGTTGTTTCCGTTTTTCGGAAGTTTGAATTCGAAACGGAAAATAAAGTCGGAATACGCTTTTTTCGTTTCCAAGTTACCGCCCTTATCGCAGACGAAACAACCGTCTTTGACGGGGTAGCCTTCAATGCCGCTTTGCCAAATTTCAGGGGAGAGGGAAGCGCCGTCGAAGAGCAACTCGAATCCCAACTCTTTTTCTTGGTCGGTGAGTTGGTTCAGCGGCTGACCATCTTGAGCGTAAACGCTCGAAGCCAAAAGAGCGACGCACGCGGTAAGAACCGCAAAAAACGTTTTTTTCATTAGTGTTCCTTCAAACAAACGATTAAACGCGTCGACGCGACGTCAAAACGACGACGCGTCGACGCCAGAAAAAGTCAATTTTTCACGCAAAATTAAGCGGTTGCGCAAGTATTACAGTAATTTTTGCGCGCGAGCTTTAAGATCGGCGTTTTTCGTCGACGCGACGACTTGATTCATACCGTCGACCAAGATTTTACCGGCGGCGGCTTTAGCCGCGTCGTCGGTTTGCGCCGTCCAATTCCAGTCGGGTTGGCTGACGCGAATCTTTTCCGCGACAAAAACGGCGGCTTCGAACGCGTTTTCTTGGAATTCGGGATACTTCGCGTATTCGAGCGCGGCGGCGACGTTGTCGGCGATGATGTTGCGCTTGAAGACTTCGAAGATCAACGCTTTGTCGTCGGCGCGCTTCGCGGTTTCAAAAGCGACCTTGCACATCTCGATTTTCGTCGCGACGGGCAGGTCGAACTGACGCGCGACACGAACATAACCGCGAATGCCGCGAGAATGATACTTCGCGTCGTTCGATTGTTTCGCGATCGTCAAGCAGATTTCGGCGACGCCGTTCGCGTCTTCAGGAGTGTTCCATTCGCCCAGAATTTGAGTCGCTTTGTCGACGGCGGGACCGTTGCAAGCCTTGGCGACTGCGGCAAGCGCCGTCGCTCCGCCGATTTGTTTCAGCAAAGGCAACATCTTGTTTTTAGCGTCCAAGTCGGCCTTTTCAAAAAGATCGGCGACTTTCGCGGCGCACGCTTCGCGAGG
>JAZUGM010000301.1:0-2455 GCA_045641205.1 Thermoguttaceae bacterium | reverse complement strand
CGCGCAAAATCGACGACTTGTGCGAAAAACGAATCTTTACGCAATGCCCTGATCCGTTACAACCGCCTAATTTCATTCGGCGGTTTTTGAGAATACGTAAGCGTTCACGAAAAGTGTCGCGGGCGAACCGACGACGTAAGCGGCCGCGCGAAAAGCCGCCGGTTATATACCGGCGGGCGCCGCTACGATAAAACGACGATTCTGAAAAAGCTAAAACAAGAATTGCCGCGTTTGCGTCGTTCCCTCTTTAAACTTTTGCTTGGAATCAGCACGGCGTCACACGCCGCCCGCTCTTATCGCGCGCCGCTACGCGGCGATTCAAAATTGCGTCGTTTTTTCGTGAACGCTTACGAGAATACTTTCTATGAACGCTTCTCTTTTAGTTATTCTCGACTGTAATCGCTGCCGCAAGAACTAGAACAGCTACAACTGCCGTTGCGTGCGTAATCGGAACCGCAACTACTTGAACACGAACAGTCGCCTCGAGAATAGTCGCTTCCGCAACTACTTGAACACGTACAGTTGCCTCGAGAATAGTCGCTTCCGCAACCGCTTGAACAAGAACACGACGAACTCAATTCTTTTTCGTCCCCGTCTTGTTCGTTGAACAATTTGGATTCCTCCAAATCGATTTGTTCGTTAAAACTTGCCAGATCAAAGCCGTTGATCAACACAACGGGAAAATAAGCGGTTTTTCTTTTCATTGCCTATCTCCTTTTTGATGTTGTAAACTAAGGTATTTCGCGACTCCGCGCATTGCCCGCAACTCCTCTCGCGAGAATACCCCGCCGCTGGCGCGCTTGTGTTGGAAACGCGCGACTTTTAACGACGCGGCCGCTTCGCAACGTCGTTTGAACAATTCGCAAAGTCGTTCGTCGTATTTGTTTAACGAACCCGTTTGCGAATAGTTGTATCCGCGACAGTTGGAACAAATATTCTTGACGTCGCAGTCGTCGCAAACGACGTTACGTTCGTTTTCAGACGTCTGAAACAACGACTCCGCACGTCGTTGAGCTTCGTCGTCGCCGGTAACGACCGGCGCGAACATATGACAGGGGTAACGTCGACCGTCGACGTCGTACAAAAACAACGAACGATTGGCGCCGCAACGCTGGTAATCTACGCGAGGACGCAACATATTGGCAAAATAAACGTCGAAAGCGTCGTCGGGCGTTACTTCCCAATGTTCGCAATAAAAATCGTGCAGTAAACGCAACTGACGCGAATATTCTTCAAATTCGTCCTCGCCCCAATCGTCGCCGCTTGCGCAACTTGAATTGACGCGAGCGCCTAATTTATGGAGATAAATCACTCCTTCCGCGTAATGCGACAACGTTTGACGCGAAACGGTCGTTTTGATCGTTTGAGTCGGGTAGTTCTTAATGAAAAATTCCAAATCGATCAAAGAAGAACTGTTTGAACGATTGACGTCTTGCATCTGCGGCGTTCCGTCGTAACTTAGACCGACTTGAATTTTGTTTTTCTTGGAAAGCAACCATTTTTGAATATCCGGCGTTACTTTGGTTCCGTTGGTCGTAATAAAGAAATAATATGGCGTTTGAAACGTTTCGCGTTCCATTCGCTCGACGATTTCTTTAATTAGATCAAACGCCAAAAAAGGTTCGCCGCCAAAAAAATCAATACGTAATTCGCTAAAATCTTCAGATTCTGCGACGCTTTTCATCTCCTGTTGAATTACAGACCAAGCCGTTTCAAAACTTAGCCTTTCGTCGGTCTTGTGGCGTTCGTAACAGTAGACGCAGTTTAAATTACAAGCCTTGGTCAGGGTAAACATAATTACTTTTGTTTGTTTACGGCTCATTTCTATTTTTTCGCTTGTTGTAACATTTCTGTCGTTTGAAGCAAACGAACTTTGCGGCGATTATTTTTAATATTTCAGTCGTTTGAAGAAAATCGACAAATGCGTAACGCTTTTTTGAGTTTAAAACGTCGGCGCTGGAATCGCCGAGTCTTATACTGTGGACGTTTCACTTCAAACGGCTGAAATATTACGAAATTTCAAAGGCGTCGGGCATATGTTTTGACAAGTCTGTAACCGTCGATTTACTAAACGCCGGAATTGGGCGTTTCTTTACCCGCGTCGTCTGCAAGCGCCTTGCCGACCGTTTCGCCTTCTTTTTTGTCAATAGTAAGTCTTGTAGCGCCGTTGGCGTCCTTTGATCCTTGAACGCCGAGATTGTCGAAACGCGATGCGACAATATAGTCGACCGCTTCGCGAAAAAGCGAGAGCGACGCGCACACAAGTGCGCGATTCGCCATTTTGCGCGCGACGGCGACGACGGCGTTGCGTATGTCGCGCCCGCAAATTCCGTCGATTTCGGACAACGCTTCCGGCGTGACCGTTTTGTCGAGTGGAAATTCTTTCGGAAGGTGGTTCGCCCAAATTTTTGCTGGGTTTTCTTTGGACGGCAAGGGAATTTCCACGCTTGTAATA
>JAZUGM010000300.1:0-31881 GCA_045641205.1 Thermoguttaceae bacterium | reverse complement strand
GAGTTCCACTTTCGAGGCGCTTCGGACGCGTAACGCGACCCTCGCGTCCCGTAAATTCGCGCGGAAGAACGGTATCCGCCGTTAGAGCCGCCCTCTCTTTCGCGTCCGAATCGTTTGCCGCGCGGTTCTTCAAACGTCTCAAAGGATTCGCGACGTTTTTCTTTTTCGAGATTCTCGCGTTCCGTCTTGCGCTGGAGTCGCTTGACTCGCGACGATTGACGCAACGCGGCTCCTTTCGGAGGATAGGGCGGAATTAGCGAGTCTTCGTTGAATCCGATTAAATCTTCGCGATCCGCCTCTTTGAGCGCCGACTTTACGTCGTGATAAAAGTTAGGATTATAATAGAACAGTAACGCGCGTTGAAGTCTGCGCTCGCGCAACCCGCGCGGAACGTAAACTTGTTCTTCGGAAATCGGATCGATTCCCGTGTAATACGCACAAGTCGCGAGCGCGAAGGGCGCGGGGATAAAATCTTGCACTTGCTCCGGCTCGATTTTGTGCGCCTTAAGATATTCGGCGACCGAAACCATATCGGCAAGGGAACAACCGGGAAAGCCCGCGATAAGGTAAGGCGTAAGATACTGTTCTTTTCCGCATTTTTGCGACGCTTGGAAAAAGGAATCGCAAAACTGTTCGTAACTTGCGATCGGCGGCTTGTTCATCAGGCGCAACACGTCGTCTTGCGTGTGTTCGGGCGCGGTCTTCAAACGACCGCCGGTATGATGCGCCGCCAATTCTTCGATAAACTCGGGCGAGTAGTTCGCCAAGTCGGTACGAACGCCCGAGGCGATAAGAACCGACTTGACGCCCTCGACGTCGCGCGCCGCGCGCATCAGATTCACGTATTCCGACTGATCCGCGTTCAAATTAGGACAAATTTCCGGGCAAAGGCACGAGACGCGAACGCACTGTTTGCACGCGTCGAGATTCTTGCCGCCTAGTTTGTACATATTTGCGGTCGGCGCGTTCAAATCTCCGACGACGTAATCGCCGCCCGCCTCTTTCGCCAATTTGCCGATCTCTTTAACGATCGACGCTTGACTGCGCGCTTGGATAAATTTGCCTTGATGCGCGGAAATTGCGCAGAAGGAACAACCGCCGAAACAGCCTCGATGCGTTAAAACAGTCGCGTTGACGACTTCGACCGCCGGAATCGGCTCCGTATAGGACGGATGCGGCTTGCGCGTAAAGGGCAGTTCGTAAACGGCGTCCATTTCCGCTTCCGTCAAAGGAAACGCGGGTGGATTGACGACGATCGCTTCGTCGCCGTGTTCTTGAACCAACGTCTTGGCGCGATACGGATTGAGGTTTTCATACGCAAGTTGCGTCATCTTGGCAAAACGCAACTTTGACTTTTTCTCGTTCTCTTCTACTTCGTCAAAACTGGGAAGGTGGAGAACCGTATCCGACTCTTCGGGCAAGTCTTCGTTTCTTCCGAGTCGATAAACGGTTCCGCGAACGTCGCGAATGGAACCGATCGCTTCTCCGGCGTCGAGACGTCGCAAAATTTCAAGCGTCGCTCTTTCGCCCATACCGTAAGAGAGCAAATCGGCTTTGGCGTCTAAAATAATCGAGCGCTTGACTTTGTCGCTCCAGTAGTCGTAATGCGCGATGCGACGCAAACTCGCTTCTATTCCGCCGATGATAATCGGAACGCCCGGAAAAGCCTCGCGAGCGCGCTGACTGTACGCCAACGTCGCGCGATCCGGGCGACGTCCAATCTTTCCACCCGGAGTATACGCGTCTTCGTTGCGGACTTTTCGATTTGCCGTGTAATGATTGAGCATCGAGTCCATATTGCCCGCGCTAATTAAAAACGCAAGACGCGGACGTCCAAAACGACGGAAATCTTCGGCCGAATTCCAGTCGGGCTGGCTCAAAACGGCGACTTTAAAACCGTCCCGCTCGATGAGACGCGTGAGCAGACCGTTTGCAAAACTAGGCGAATCGACGTAGGCGTCGCCGGTGACAAAAACGACGTCGACTTCCTGCCAGCCGCGCGCGTCCAATTCCTCCTTGGACATAGGCGCGGGCGCGCTTGTTGCGACTTGAGGACGAGAATCTCGCGTCGGAGTCTCGAAAAGATTAGGTAAATTGGTCGTTTCGCTCATTTTTTTCGGTCTTTGGGGCTAACGCTGGAGTGTAAGCGTAAAACGCCTACGGTAAACTAAGTTTAATTGTCTCATATTGTCGACTTTATTCAAGCGCCAAGAAAATTTTATTCGAAAGTTAGGAATCGCGTTACGACGCGCGATATTTTCAAGACTCGTGAATTTACGTAATATACTTGATAGATTCCCTTACGTTCTTTTTACCGAAATAATCCGCAAAAAAAACAAAAGTTATATTTCCCAAAATAGAATAAAGGGTTATAATACGCAAAGGGCGGTTTGGGGGAAAGAGTTTTCCAACGCGTCGTGACGATAGATTCAAAGGTTGGTTTTATGTTAAGTCGGTTTAGGATGAGTTTAGGTCGTTTTAGCGTTCTTTCCTTATTTTTGTCGACGTTCGTTTGCGCGTTCGTCGGAAGCGCTTTTGCAAAGGGCGCGCCCGACGCGCCTAGATTCGTCGCGCCTCGTTTCATTGAACCGAAAGCGGACGAGCCGAAGGCTAACGAAGGGAGCGCCGAAGAAAAAACTCCTTCTGCATCCGAAAAGTCTGCAGAAGAAATGGAATCGGTTGAACTCGAAGACGAAACGCCGACTCTTGACTCGAGCGATTCGCCGAAAGAATCGAACGAGGTCGACGACGAAACTTTAGGCGCTTTGAGTTTGTCGGAAGATTTGGAGTTAGACGACGAATCGATCGAAGAGTCCGACGACGTGGATTCCGAGGAAATTTCCGCCGCAGACGATCAGGCGCCCGGCGAAAAGGAACCTTACGACGTCTACAAAGAAAACGGTCGATATTTTGTCGGTTGGGAAAAGCCCGAACTTGCGATCGTCTTTACCGGTATGACGAACGGTTATATTGAGCCGTGCGGTTGCGCCGGTATGGATCGAATGAAGGGCGGTTTGAGTCGACGTTGCACGTTTTTAAGTCAGATTCGAAACGAATTCGGCTGGGAGACCGTCGCCGTCGACACGGGGCAAATCACCGTCGGCTTCGGCGTCCAAGAAGAAATGAAGTTTGATATGGCGATGAACGCCTTTCAGCTGATGCAGTACGACGCGATCGGGATCGGAAAGGGCGAGTTGCGTTTTCCCGCTTATTTCCTGTTGACGTTCACCGCGCCGACCGCTTCCGCCCAGAGTTTGTTCACGTCGGCAAACGTCGGCGTCTACGGGTATCATCCGACCTATACGCTCCCCTACAAAATCGTGGAACGCGGCGGCAAACGGATCGGAATCGTTTCGGTGGTTTGCGAAGACGAGGCGACGGGACGACGCGACGAAAGTATTCTTCTTGAATCGCCTGAAGAGAAATTGGCGGAAGTTGCGCCAAGATTGAAGAAAGAAAAATGCGACGTTTCGATTCTTATCGTTCACGGCACGGAAGCCGAAACGGCGAGCCTTGCGAAGGCGTTTCCGTCCTTCAATTACGTTGTAACGGCCGACACGCCGAGCGAGCCGCCCGCTGAAGTCAAGAAATTGAATAAAAAACAGTCGTTGATCGAAGTCGGCGAAAAAGGAAAATTTGCGGTCGTCGTCGGAATCTATAAAGACGGATCGACTCGTTATCAACGCGTCGCGCTCGATTCGCGCTATGAATCTTCCCCCGAAATCACGCTCTTGATGAAAGATTATCAGACGATTCTGAAAAATCTCATTACGACGAAAGGATTCAAGGGCGGCTTGGGAATCAACCCCGCGCGTTCGCCTATGTCCGAAACGCTTGGAAAATACGTCGGTTCCGCGAAATGCCAGTCCTGTCACGAAGACGCCTATCGCGTTTGGTTGCGCTCGGGGCACGCGAACGCTTGGAATTCGTTAAAAGAAACCGCGAATCCGCCTCGAGATTTTGACCCCGAATGCATTGGGTGCCACGTGATCGGATGGGACGGACTGCAGCGTTTCCCGTATGTCGACGGCTATTCGTCTGAAAAGAAAACGCCGAATTTGTTGAACGTCGGTTGCGAAAGTTGCCACGGACCTGGTGAAAAACATATTGCTGCCGAAACAGGAGACGACGAAGCGACTCAAGAGAAATTGCGCCTCTCGATGCGCTTGGGCGACAACGTGAAAAAGGTTTGTTACTCTTGTCACGACGGAGACAATAGTCCCGAGTTTGAGTTTGATTCTTATTACCCTCAAATCGAACATAAAGAGTCGCTCGACGAAGAATAATTATTTTGCCAAAATCTAAAAAATCGCGTTGACGCGCGGCAGATTCTCTGTATATTTTCCTAGGATGATGTACGGGGAATTTTTTTTGGGTTCTTCTTTTGAGGCGTTGCGAGAGTTCGAAAGCGCCTGCGGTCTTTTTGACGCGAGGAATCCGTCGGCGCTTTTTGAATGAAAGGCGTTTTGCGTTAATAGGAGGCGAAACGACGACATGACTAAGGAATTTACTCTAAAAGATTGCGTCGACAAAACTTCTATCGGTTTAGCGTTGATAGACGAAAATCACGTCGTCGTCGACGTCAATAAGACTTTTGAGACGTTGGTCAGGCGCGTCGAACCTTTTTTTACCAACGGCGATAATTTTACCGGCGGGGATAATTTTACCGGCGGCGATAAAGACGCGTCCGTTAGTTTTATCGGTCGCGATTTCTATCGAGCTTTAGGCTTGCCGCGATTTGAAACTCAATGTTACGCGCCCTGTTATTTTGCTAAAAAAGAGGGGCAAACGACTCGCGCGTTGCTTTCATGGGGCGGGTCTGAAAACGCCGCGAGCGGGAAGGTTCCGGTCGTCTATTACGAGTTGTCCGTTACTTACGTCGCGAAGAGCGGAACGAACGACTCGTTCTATCTTGCGGAATTGCGCGATGCGACGGCGATCGCGATGAAAGCGCGCAAGACGCGCCGACTGGAGGACGTTTCGCGCGAGTTGATTCTTGCCGTCGCCAATAACCGAATGAAAACGGTGGAGGAAAAAAAGGAGCTTTTAAAGAATTACGTTAGCAAAGCGTTGCGCGACGTCTTTAATTACGACGTGTTTGAAATCCGTATTGTCGACGCGAGCGCCAAAGAACGAGTACTCAAGTATTTCGTCGGCTGGAATAATGAATCGGAAGACGCGTCGCATCTGTTAAGACCTCGCTGGAACGAAAACGGAATTACCGGTTGCGTTGCCATCTCCCGCGAATATTATATTTGCGACGACACGCGAAACGACGCGCACTACGTTAAAGGCGCCTTCGACGCTCGATCTTCGATGACGGTTCCTTTGATTGTTCAAGATATGCTGATCGGAGTTTGCAACGTCGAAAGTGAAAAACCCAACGCCTTTACTGCGGAAGACGCGGAATTTTTGACTTCTTATTCAAGAGCCGTCGCGCTCGCTCTCTTCTTTTTGAACTTCCTTTCTTCCGAATTTTCGAATCTCCTTTACGACTGCGGCAAAGAAATAGACGACAGACTACGCGCCGCGACTTCGTCCTTGTTGGAGCGTTCGTTAGAATTGTCAAACGTCTTTTCTCAACACGGTCAAGGCGAAGCCGATCATTGGGAAAAGAACGGTTTTATCGATTCGCTTATAGACGACTCGCTTGAATTGAGTTCAAGTATCGCCGATCTGAAACGTTCTATGTGTAATTACGAACAGCGCGCGAACGATTTTGAAAACGCCGCCGTCTATAAATTTTTAGCGCAAAGCAGAATTCTGGTCGTGGGCGCCGCGCCTTGGAACTACGTCAAAATGCTTGAAGAATTAGGCGCTTGCGTCGACGTCGTGCGCACGACGAACGCCGCCTTCATAGCCTTGAAACGGCGCCCCTACGATCTTGTCGTTTCGGAAAGAACGCCGGACGGAAAGTTTTTTAAGACGATGCAAAAAAGCGATCCCAAGGGCTCGCTCAACTCGCGTCGTTTGAACGTTTACGACATTCACGAAGACGGATATTTCGAGCCCGCCGAAGGAGATCCGTTCGACGCGGCGGAACGAAAAAGAGTTAGAAAGGAACTGGAATCTGGAAAAAGGGACGCGTTCTTTCTGTTTAAGGAAATGCTCAAGACGGAGCGAAACAAACGAACGCTCTTTTTGCTCGCGACGGATCACGAATATGATCCCACTCATATCCAAAACGGTCTGAGCAAGGCGATCGGCAATAAGATGCAACCTGCGTTTTATTCCGACACGGAGATTTTGACCCCGGTCTTGAAGGCTATTCAAAAGGCGATCGATTACCGCGCGGCGCGCGAGTCGAATTCCAAATAGACGCCGCGCGGAGTCTAAAACGACGATTTAAGAGACTTCGAACATATTGAAAGCGTCGGCGGAAAGTCGCGCAATTTTCTCACATCGCGCTAATTCCAGAATGGACGTCGGTTAAGAAGCCGTCCGTCTTCAGACGAGCGAACGGCGTATGAAAGCGCGTTGATGTTAGTCGCGTTCCTTACTCTTGATTTTTTCCAGACGCCGCCGCTTGCCGAAGGTTTTTTCCGTCTTTGGAATGGAAAAAATCAAAGGCAAGCGGCATATCTTTGATTTTCCCCAATAATTAGAGAAAACCGCCCTTGAAATTCTGAAAAAAAAGAATAATATTTTCATTATCGTCGCGCGAGTCTAGTAAGAACGAAATTTGCCGGAGCGAGCTATGTTTGATTTTCGCAAATGGTTAGACATACGACGCCGTATCGAGCGTTATAACGCGTTTATCGATTCCAAGCCTATTCCAAGCGCGGAAGAAATCCCCTTTTGGCTTTGTGAAGACGACGTTTTTCACCACGTTTTCGACGGTATAACCGACAAAGACGGCGACAACGCGCTCTTTAATATTGTGAACAGCGTTTTGCGCAACGCCAAAATGAACGAGGTAAGAAATTTAATCGTCAAGAATCCGCAACTTTTGAAACGACGTCGGCGGCAAAAAACGATGATTCTCGATCTTCGCGCCGAAGACGACGAGGGCGTCGTATACGATATTGAGGTTCAGAAGCGAAATCGACCGGGCTTTTGGGATCGTATGTTTGCATACGGAGATCGTTTGCGCGCGGAACAGTTGGACGAGGGGGACGAATATTCTTCGTTGCGACGCGTCGTCGTTATCGCTTTTGTCGCGTTTCCTATTCGAAACGACGAAAACGTCTGGTTTGACGTCTATCGTGAGACGTCCCAATATGATCCGACTTACGTTTACGACGGCAAGACGACGATTTTCATTCGTATTCAGACTAGCGAAGGTCAAACGCCGACGCGGATCGAGGATCCTGAACTGGCGGCTTGGTTGAGAATGTTCGGATATCCGAAATTGACGACCGAAGAAGACGTAACGCTTTTAGCGAAAACATTTCCTATTGTTAAAAAAGCGAGGGAGAAAATGCTGAATTTCTTTGGTTTGTTTTTTGGCGGCGGCGAGACGCGACGCGTAGGACTTGCGCTGGCGGACGGCTTTTCGGAAGGACTGTCGCAGGGACTGTCGCAAGGGCTGTCGCAAGGGCTGTCGCAGGGGGAGACCAAAGCGACGCGCGCTTTTATCGTTCGAACTTTACGCCGTCGTTTTCCCAACGAGAGCGAAAAATTTTTCACAACTTGCGTCGCCAAGTTGGAAGGAAAAGATTCTAGCGAATTGGACTCCGCGCTTGATAGAAGCGAGGTTTGTTCAAGCGCGAACGAATTTGTCGAAACTCTGTAGAGGATAACGACGTTGCAATTAGACGACGAAATGAAAATGCTGAATTTCTTTGGTTTGTTTGTAACCGTTCACGCAATATTCTGACCAAGGTTTGCATTTGAATCGCGCCGTAAGGCGCGCGCGATAATCCGCCCGTCTTTAGACGAGCGGATTGGCGCCGCTGAAAACGCGTCCGTTATAAAGGCGAAATTATCCGATGTCTCCAAAGCTCTCGTTTGCGGAGAACCGGGTATGTCGGAAGAATTAGAGTCTGAAGGTTCTGTGAAAAATGAACATTCAGACGACGCTACGACAGTACAAATATTTGTTTTGCGCAACGTCAAGCGAAACGCCAGCCGCCGTCTAAAGACGGGCGGCTTGTCGCGCGTCGCTTGTGCGACGGTTCTTGCGCGGCGGTTTTCCGTGAACGTTTACCAAAAGAACGCGTCAAAGATTCTCGCGATACCACTGAATCGCTTCGTTAAGCCCGCGTTCGAAATTATATTCCGGGTCGTATCCCAACAGACGCTTCGCCTTGCTAATATCGGCGTTGCTGTGCTTAATATCGCCCTTGCGATCAGGTCCGAAAATCGGTTCGACGTCGACGCCAAGCGCCTTCGTTAGCGTATGATAGACGTCAAGCAGATACTCGCGTCCGCCGTAAGCGACGTTAAACGCCTCGCCCGACGCTTCTTCCGACGCCAAGCACGCCTTCAAATTCGCCTCGACGACGTTTTCGACGTAAGTGAAGTCGCGGCTCTGCTTGCCGTCGCCGTTGATCGTCGGACGCTCGCCCTTGAGCAACTGCTTAATAAAACGCGGAATCACGGCGGCGTAAGTCCCGTTCGGGTCTTGACGTCGCCCGAACACGTTGAAATAACGCAACCCGATAGTCGGCAACCCGTAGTGCATCGAATACTGCTTCGCCCATTCTTCGTCGCAACGTTTCGTCAACGCATAGGGCGAAAGCAAATTCCCCTCGCGCCCTTCGCGTTTCGGCAAATTCGGCTCGTCGCCGTAAACGGACGAACTCGACGCGTAGACAAACTTCTTGACGCCCTTTTGTCGCGCCGCTTCGAGCATATTGAGCGTTCCTTGGATATTGTTCGCGCAATAGAAAAGCGGTCGTTCCAAAGAACGAGGCACGCTGCCCCACGCCGCTTGGTTCAGCACGTACTCGACGCCCTCGCAAGCCTTCATACAGACGTCAAGGTCTTTTGTGTCGCCTTCGATAAACTCGTAGTTCGGATCGTCGATAAAAAGGTCGACGTTCGCGCGCTTGCCCGTCGAAAGGTCGTCAAGACAGCGAACTTTACAGCCGAATTTTAAGAGTTTTTCGCAAAGATTGGAACCAATAAAGCCCGCGCCGCCCGTTACGAGAAAAGGCGTTCCAGCCGGAAATTGAACGTTTTGAAGTCCCATCGTTACAGCCTCCAATAAAGATAGCCCGCGTTCTCGTACTCGTCGCGATTCAAAACGCCCTTAATATCAAGAAGCGTCTTGGTTCCTTCGCCAAAGAATCCGTCGATTTCCGCCATTGTGAATTGTGAAAATTCCGTATGAGAAACGGCGAGAATTACGGCGTCCATATTCTTGATCGACGCTTGGTCGACAAATTCGACTCCGTAGAGACGCTTCGCTTCCGTCGCGTCCGCGATAGGATCGGCAATAAGCGGCTCGATCCCATATTCGCGCAATTCTTTAACAATATCAAAGACCTTGCTGTTGCGCGTATCGGGGCAATTTTCCTTGAACGTAAACCCAAGAATCGCGACGCGCGCGTTTTTGACTTGCTTCTCCGCCTTGATAAGATTCTTAACGCAATTCTCCGCGACGTACTTGCCCATATCGTCGTTAATACGCCGCCCGGAAAGAATCACTTGGGAATGATAACCAAGCTGTTCGGCTTTATACGTCAAATAGTACGGATCGACGCCAATGCAATGCCCGCCGACCAAACCGGGGTAGAACTTCAAGAAATTCCACTTAGTGCCCGCCGCTTCAAGAACGGCTTTCGTGTCGATTCCGATCTTGTTAAAGATGATCGACAGTTCGTTCATAAAGGCGATATTGACGTCGCGCTGACTGTTCTCAATGACTTTCGCCGCTTCCGCCACTTTGATGCAAGAAGCGCGATGAACGCCCGCTTCGACGACAAGCTCGTAAACTTTCGCGACAAGCTCGAGCGTTTCGGCGTCCATACCCGAAACGATTTTTTTGATCGTTTCAAGTCGATGAACCTTGTCGCCCGGATTAATACGCTCCGGCGAATACCCGACTTTAAAGTCGACGCCGCATTTGAGCCCCGACTCGCGTTCAAGGATCGGCACGCAGACGTCTTCCGTGACGCCGGGATAGACCGTCGATTCAAAAACGACGACGCTTCCTTTCGTCAAATTGCGTCCCAAAATTTTCGACGCGCCTTCGACCGGCGTCAAGTCGGGCGTGTGGTCCTCGTAAACGGGCGTCGGAACCGCGACGATATGGAACTTCGCGCGACGCAAATCTTCTTCGTTTGAAGTGAATTGGACTTTCGACGCCTTAATCGCCTCGTCGCCGACTTCTTTCGTAGGATCGACGCCCGACTTGTAAAGCGCGATCTTTTCCTTGTTAAGATCGAACCCGACGACGTTGATTTTTTTCGCAAACGCGACTGCGATCGGCATACCGACGTAACCGAGACCGACTAGCGATAAGGATTCCTTGCCGCTTGTTAATTCTTCATATGAGATCATTATTTTGACTCCAAAATATAAGATTTTTTTATGTTGGTTTAATAGTATTTTAAAGTGGAAACGACTTTTAATTAAGCTAAATCTAAGTCTTTGTTATCTCTTGTCTTAAGTTTTTGATTTATTAATTTAACGATTTCTTTAAAAGCAGGCGATTTAAACACAATGTTCAGAATTAAGAATATAGACGAACCAAATATCGTTGCTCCAATAAAGGCGCCCCAATTGAAGAGAGGCGATATCACTAAGTAAAAGAGCCATGATCCAATGCAGGCTATGATAGAAAATATAACGTATAATGAAAGACATTTCAATTGTTTACGAAAACCAAAATCTATAAATTTTCCGACATAATAACAGTTGAGATAAGCGCTCGCGATATTGTAGAATAATTCATAACAAAGCATAGGAATAAGCCCCCAGAAGATTAGTATTAAAACGGAACCGATTAACATAATCTTCTTGACGAGCCCCAACATTAAAAAAAGATCTGAACGACCAATTGCATTTAGTAATTGTAAATTCAGATTATGAATTGGCCAAAAGATTACTACACACGTTAGCAACCACCAGTAAGGAATACAGGGAAGCCATTTAGGGGATAGAACTAATTCAATAAACGGTCTCGACAATGTGCATAAAAGAAAAGATGGAAATATAATTGCAAAAAAGGAAACTTCGAGCGCACGTTGGAAGGCTTTCCGCAAGCGAGGAAGGTCGTCTTGAATTTTGGAAAAAGCGGGAAATAACACAGAAGAAATTGAACCCTGAATGCTAGAGGGCCAGAGAACGGAATAACGACGCGCTTGTTCGTAATATCCTAAGATTACGGGGGAATAAAATTTACCGATAACCACGTTGTGGACGTTGTTTAAAAACGCTTCCAACACGCCTGAAATCATTAAATTTGATCCAAATCGAAACAGACTTTTAAGCGCTTTCCAACTGAAAGGCGCCTTGGGAAACCAACGAACAAACAGAAATAAAAAAAATGAACCTAACGCGGTGGTAATGAACATTTGCCACACAAGCGCCCAAACGCCGTATCCGCGCCAACCCAAAAAAACAGCGACGATACCTCCTATTATCCCCGAATATAAACTTGTTGCCGTAACAATTCCTTGTTTGAGATCACGTCCGAGAAGGACGCGTTGAATCGAACCGAGGGCGCCCAACGGCAACGTCCAGGCCGATACTTGAACCGTTTGTCTCAATATCGGTTGATGATAAAAATCAGCTATCCATGAAGACATACTTATTATTACGAAACAGAGGAAAAAACTGAGAGAAATGTTATAATAAAAAACAGACGAAAGATCTGTTTCTGAAATTTCCTTTCTTTGTAATAACGCTTGCCCAAATCCTCCGTCAATAAAAACGTTACTTACGGCCCATAAAACGGTTAACAAACCTATGATTCCAAAATCGTCGGGACTCAATAAGCGAGCTAGAACGATTCCAAGAAACAATTGAACGAATTGTTTAACAAATTGAATTACAATAACTAAACTTGCCGCTTTAAACGAACGGAAAGCTAATTCCTGATTATCTGAAGACGGCATTGGTAGTATACTTTTCAATCACTAAAAGTCTTGGAATTGGAAAAGAATCAATTTCTAAGTCAATTCAGACGATATGAATTGACTTAGAAAACCGTAGATTTATTTGGCGTAATACCTTGCGATTTGTTCGACGACATATTCCAGTTGTTCGACTTTCAATTCAGGATAAATCGGAAGTCCGAAAGTTTCCAACGCCGCAGCTTCCGCTTGGGGACATTCTCCGCCTTTATACCCCAAATACGCAAAACATTCTTGAATATGCAAAGGACGAGGATAATAAATCTCTGTGGCAATTTGCGCATCTTTCAAGAATTGACGCAAAGGATCGCGGTCTTTTGCCGCTACGCGAACGACAAACTGGTTATAGATATGCCTGTCGCCAGGGCGAATCCAAGGAGTAACGACGCGATCACTCAAATTGCGTTCGCTAATGAGTTTACGATAGAATTCGGCGTTATGCGCGCGAGCTACGGTCCAAGAATCCAAATACTTTAACTTGCAGGTTACGACGGCGGCTTGAATCGCATCGAGACGGAAATTACCTCCGACTATCGAATGGAAATACTTCGGTTTGGATCCGTGCAACCGAACGCGACGTAATTTTTCGTCGACTTCAGGATCGTTTGTACAAATCATACCGCCGTCGCCGTAGCAGCCGAGATTTTTCGAAGGAAAGAAACTGAAGCAACCGTAGTCTCCGAAGGTTCCGACTCGCCTTCCTTGATATTCTGTTCCGATCGCTTGCGCCGCGTCTTCAATTAGAATTAAATTGCGCCGTTTAGCAATTTCCGCAATAACCGACATTTCCGCCGCTTGACCGTAAAGATGGACGGGAATAATCGCCTTTGTTTTGCTCGTGATCAGACGTTCGATTTGATTCGGAGCGATATTGTAAGTTTTCGGGTCAATATCGGCAAAGACGGGCTTGGCGCCGACGCGCGCGATGGCGCCCGCCGTGGCAAAAAACGTGAAGGGCGTGGTAATTACTTCGTCGCCGACTCCAATATTAGCCGCCATTAACGACGCCAGCAACGCGTCGCTTCCAGAAGAAACTCCGACGCAAAAAGGGACGCCAAGGTAAGAACTGATCGCAGACTCGCATTCCGCGACTTTAGGACCCATAATAAAATATTGCGATTCCAAAACTTCGTCGACGGCGGCGCGGATTTCGTCGCGAATCGTTTGATATTGCGCTTGAAGATCAAGTAATTTGACTTGCATGTTTTCTCTCAATCAATTCTGTTTTTTGAATTCGTCGTAAGTAATCGAGCCTACGCTCAATTCAGGGGGAAGGGGAGCGTCTTCGTCCAAGTCGAGACAACGAACGACGCTCGGTTGAACTTCCTTATAACGAAAACCACTTTCAGGACAGCGCATAATCCCGCCTTTGTCAGGCGGCGAAAGCAGTTGCCCGTGTCGGCTAACCCAACTCTTAAATCGCGCCGGTACTCCCACTACCATCGCATAGTCTGGCACGTCTCTTGTGACGACGGCGCCCGCCGCGACGAACGCATATTTGCCGATCGTCGTTCCACAAACAATAGTCGCGTTGGCGCCGATCGAAGCTCCGCGACGAATCACTGTTTTTTCGTATAAAGAATGACGTTTGACTTGACTACGGGGGTTGGTTACGTTGGTAAAAACACAGGAGGGACCTAAAAACACGTCGTCTTCGACGATCACGCCCGTATAGAGCGCGACGTTGTTTTGAATCTTGACGTTATTTCCTAGAACGACGTCGTTTCCAATATTGACGTTTTGACCTAAAATACAACATTCGCCGATTCGAGCGCCGCTTTGAACGTGGCAAAAATGCCAAATTTTAGTACCGGCTCCGATCAAGACGTTTTCATCGACGTAGGAAGATTCGTGAACAAAGTAATTCGACATTTTTATTCTCTTCAAAATTCATTATGTTCAAGTCGTTCCTGAACACAAACGTTCATTAATTATTTCTACGATGCTTTCACAGGCCTTACCGACTCCAAAAGGACGATAGTTCGGATCGACGACCTGATCATATTCAAGTTTGTTCAAAATATCGTTGGCGTCTGGAACCGCTAATTGATTTCGACTGTCGACCATTGTTTCTGGCCATACGACGTTCTTAAAGACCGTAACGCACTGAACGCCTGCGTAAAACGCCTCGCATTGTAGCCCTCCAGAGTCCGTTACAATTTTTTTTGCGTTTTTGACCAGATTAACCGATTCAAGGTAACCGACGGGTTGAGTGAAAATGATGTTCTCAAACATACGCTGCGACTTTAGGTTCAAGACTCTTTGGCGATTTCGAGGGTGAACAGGATAAATTGTCGGAGCGTCCAATGAATTCATTGCTTTTAGAATTTCAGAAAGAACGTCGTCCGTCGACGTGTTTTCTTCGCGATGGCAAGTCATATAGTAGTATTGAGGAGGTACGGAAACGACGGTTCCTTCTAAATCTACGACGTTTTTTTCCCAAGGATAAGACGATTCTGTAAAACGAAGAAACGCGTCGTACATAACGTTACCGACAAAGAAAGACTTTTCCCCCAATCCTTCCTTGTCTAAGTTCTGTTTCGCAGATTCGACGGCGCAGAAAAGCAACGTCGATAAATGATCCGTTACGATGCGATTGACTTCTTCAGGGTTGTCAAGAGAACCAAGACGATTACCCGCCTCAATGTGAAGAATGGGAATATGTAATTTTACGGAACTCAAAGCGCCTGCTACCGTCGAATTGGTGTCCCCGTACAATAATACGGCGTCTGGACGTTCCGTTTCTAAAACTTTTTCGATCGCCATCATCATACGACCGGTCATTTCAGCGTGAGAACCGCCGCTGACGCCAAGGTTATATTTCGGATGAGGGATACTCATCTCGGTAAAAAATATGTCTGACATATTGGCGTCGAAATGTTGCCCCGTGTGAACGATAACTTCGTCGTGTTCCTTCTTTAAACATCGGGACATAACAGCCGCTTTGACAAACTGTGGACGTGCTCCTAATATTGTAACGATTTTCATAAGAACCTCAGTAAGAAACTTTTTCCATCAGTTCAATACCGGAAAGAACGTCTTCTTTCGAAGGAAATTTCGCCCAGTCTTCATTTGCGACGTACTGATACATTGTATTGTGTCCTTTGCCGTATTGATGATCGATTTTGAAGTCCATCTCGGGCTTTTCCATTCCTTCGACGTCCCAGAAGTCGATTTGATTGAGGTTGGTTCCCGAAAGACGAATTGTTCCCTTTTCGGCAATTAGTGTGAATTCGGTCAAATAGTTTGTTCTGTAAACGTCTACCGTGGCGTTGATCGTACCGATGACTCCCGATTTAAAAGCCAGCGTTGCAGAAACGGAGTCGCCGACTTCCATACCGCGTAATTTTCCACAGAATCCTTTGTGTTCGCTAAGTTCGCCAAAAAAATAGTGAACCATATCGACGTAGTGACTTGCTTGCGTATACATTACGCCCCCGTCAAATTCGGGCGTTCCGTGCCAATCTATGGCAAAGTACTCGTCGTTGCGATTCCAGAGGACGTTGCAAACAAATTGATATAATCTACCAAGTTTGTCGCTGTCGATTAATTGTTTGATCAGTTGAACGAGGGGATTGTAACGATTCTGATAAACAGGAAGGAGTTTTTTACCCGCTTTTTCAACACGACGGAAAACTTCATAGGCTTCGCGAAGCGTCAACGACAAAGGTTTCTCACAGACGATGTAAGGCACATCAACCAATTCGGCGATGTTGGACACATGACGAGGATGAAGCCCAGAAGGCGTCAAGACGGAAACAACGTCTAATCCTTTGCCGTTCAATTCACGGTAGTCTAATACGTAGGGAACGTTAAGAACTTCCGCCGTTGCGCGCGCCTTTTCCTCGTTTTTATCGCAGACGTAAGCGATTTGGACGCCTGCCGTTGCATTTACGGCGTCGATATGTCGTTTAGAGATACGACCGCAACCAACCAATGCTATTTTTTTCATCACATATACCCCATTTATGATTGTTATAACAAAACTAATAACTTACTGACAAAGCATTTTTATAATTTGTTAATTGGACGTACTCAAATCCACATTGAACGCAACCTTGAAGAAACGCTGAAATTCTTTTGTCCAATCGAAGTTTTCTTCACTGAACTTACGTATTCTTTGGCTGAGATTTGGCAACTGTGAAACTTGATCATAGAAAGCGACGATTTCTTCCATATTAATCTCAGACGTGTCGTTTGGTATCTGCAAAACAAATTCTTCTTTGCCTGTAAAAGCCCTATCGTTACTAGCGTCGACAATAGGTAAACCACGCGCGCAATATTCCTTGATTTTCAGTTTCGAAGAGGAAAAAACGCCAATCTTATACATTCCAAAACCACCAAGGGCAACGTCGGCACGTTCAAACTTTTCGTCAAGTTTTTTACCAAATAACGATCCGCAAAACTCGACGTCGTTTTGTAACCCATATTTCTCGACTAAATTCCGATAATAGGGGATTTCCATCCCGTCGCCGACCAATATAACACGTACCTTTCTGACATTTGTTCCTTGACGACGTTTATACTCTCCCAACGACTTAATGATTCGTTCATATCCTTGCCAGTATGACATTGAAGCGACGGCAATCAAATTAATACCATCGACAGATTCTTTTGGAACTTCTTTTTTTAGAGGAATATTACTTATGTCAATACAATTATTCATCGAAAACGCCGGAGTATTTGAAAACTTCGTGACTCCTTCAAAATTGACGAAATAATCCACTGGATATGAAAGAAAATATTTGTCCAGTTTTACGACGGCGATATGAACAAGACGCTTTAAAAAATGTAACGTTTTATTGTTTAATATCTCTTGTTCGATATTGATTGTCGGAATTTCTACGATCAATTTACTGCTTCTTTTGAACAATTTATATAAAAGAAGATTTTTCCAATATCGGATGTAACATACGTCTGGACGTCTATCCCGTAAAACTTTTCGTAATACGAAAGAGAGAAGTATATCTCCAAAAAACCATCCTTTACGGTAAAGTAAAGGAACGACTTTGTTTTCCTCACATAGTACAAATTTTTCACCGTCGTAATAAACGTATGCTACAGAAAAACCCAAGCGTTCAAAGCCCCGAATTTGTCCAAGAATCTTTTTCCTGACGCCTGAACTAAGCGATTGCATATTTTCCATCGTTAGATAAAGGAGTGTAAGTTTATTCGTCGTTTTGTCCATTGATTGAACCTTTGCTTGAATTTACCAACGTAACTCATCAATTCCCAATTTCAAATATCCCACAGTAACCGTTTATGGAATAATTACTTTATTTGTTCACAAGTCAAAACAAGAAATCGGCATATAAGTTCTCCATTCATTCACTGAAACCCGCGCATAAACGAGATATGGATTGGATTGTACGAATATGTGGACGACGATTCGGTTTAAATCTCCAATCAAACTCTTTGCCTCTATTTTGTAAAATCACGGCGTTACGGGATGGGCTACGTTTCTTGTAAAATTCTTATAACGAAATTTTCCCAAAGACATAGCGAAATGTAGAAAGTTGATATTCGGTTCTTTTCCCTGTTATCGGACAAGTCAACAGAAATATGTTCTGATTCAAGACTATACTCCTCGCCTTTGAGTTTTTCTTTCCAAAAGACGGAAAAATCCTTTCGGACTCACGGCGTTATTCGGAAAATTTCAAGGAAAAGGAGTATATCTTCTAGTCTTATAATTTACGAACCGATACGATGGGGTACGTCGTTGACGCGTTGGATTTTTGTGAGCGGCAACTTTGCTTTTCCTTTCGGTTGCATAGGAAAGACGCCCTTTCGAATTTCTAATGATATTACTAGATCTGTACTTTCCTCACTTTTTCAAACGGCAAGTCCTAAGAGACTCGCCAACCGAAGAATTTCTTTTTGAATATCCTCTGTTTTTACGCCAACGATATTCCTTGCAAAATTCTCAAACGCTATTTTTCTTGCAATCCAATCATATTTGTTCTTATGAGAGGGTCGACGTTCCGCGTCGTCCCAACGAGGTCGTAACGCAGTCGGTTCTGAAACGTAACTTTCCCACGTTTCAATCTCGACGTCCGCGAAACCCATCGCCGTTATTGTCGCACACGCTTTGCTACTTTCCCATTTGCGAACTTCCTAACGTCCGAGACCGCAGACTTCTTTCAAGTCTTTAAAGTAATATTTCCCGGGCCGTCGCGTTGAAATCCGTCGACGCAAAAACGTTCCAGTCCGAGCTTTTAACGCCGTCTACGCATCGACTCAGAACCAAACGAATCGGGCGTCCTTTCGTTATTTTCGTCGTCGCAATCACTGTTTTAAACTCCACGTATCTTGTTCCACCGTATTGCGGTAAACATTCTCTAAACGTTTCTGTTTTATCGTTTTCAATCAAATCTTTCATTTTAAAAACGGCGCCGTAAATACGGGGATGCCCGCGTTTCGCCTTCGCTGGACATTCGGGGAGTTCGTAAAAATTTGCGCGCTTTTTAAAGCGAGTAAAGACGCCGACGCGTAACTCGTTCATTGCTTTGAACACAGCTTGTCGGAAACATACCCGACGTCAAACGTTAATTGAATCGGCGTGTCCATTATTTTTCTAATCGCAGCGACTGCTTGTCTTACAAGTTATTCTCCTATTTCAAGTTTCGTTTGCAACTCGTGTCGAATCGCCTCGTCGATTTCTTTCAAATTCTTTTCGGGAACGTAAAAACGCCAACGTAACGGCAAGCTAATCGTCCCCGTTTCGGACGTCCGACGATTAGCAAAAGCGCCGCCCAAGAATGTCCGTAACACGTTGCGTTTTTATCGATTACGTTAGTCGGATAGCGCATACGCCCGGCGTCCTCGATTTTGGAACCATATCGTTTGATCGGCGAGTCGTCTAACGCAAGCCGAACAACGCTTTGTTTTTGCAAGGCGTTCTTTGAAGCGCCGACAAGCCAACTCTCGTAGGCTTTTTGCATCCTTTCGTCGAATTGCCCAAGACGTTGCAAATAACGATAAAACTTACGGTAACGTTTCTCTTCATCAGCTTTTAGCGCCCAAGACGAAACGGTTCCACAAACGGTTAAAGCGGAGAAAAAAATCTCGACAAACCAGGAACGCAACCCCTTGCTAAGGACGTTTTGGATCGTTATAACAAAGGCGCGTGGGACGAAAGTTTTCGCGCATTTGAGACTCGCTGGGATTGCAGGGGTGTTTTGTGTTTTGTCTGCAATACCAAACGAGTTCTTTTTGGTATACGTCAATTGGGTTGGATATTCTCCTTGTTTTTTAAAAAGTGGGGGAAAGTACAGCAATTACAAACCACTTGAAAATTAACTTCACTTTTCAACTTTATTCAACGGAAAGATTTCCTCAACCAATATCACGGAGTAATTTGTCATAATGTTTACACAAATCTCCAGCCGAATCCTTGGCGTCGTATCCGCTTTTTCTAATTAACTTGATTCCGTCGTTTAATTTAGGTCTTCGTAAAACGTCCAAAATCAAATCTGCCCACGTTTCTTTAGGGGCTTCTAAGCTAACGTCAAACACGCGGTCTTCGAATCTCGGAAATTCGATAACGTCGGAAATCACGCAACGCAAACTTGAAGTAATCGCCTCGGCTATGGCGACTGGAAATCCTTCAAACGCGGACGGAAGCAGAAAAACGTCCATCAGTCGTAACAGCGTCGGCACGTCGGAACGATTTCCTGTGAAAACGACCCTATCGGTTAAACCTAACTTCTCGACTTGTCTTTGGATTTTCTCCCTTTCCTTTCCGTCTCCCACGAACAACGCTTTAAGATTCGGATTCTTTTGGTAGGCTAGATTGAAATAGTCGACCGATTTATCGTAGTTTTTATAAACGTCAAAACGAGCGACGCAACCGACTACCTGATCGTTCGGCGTTATTCCGAATTCCTTTCTTGCGCTTTCAACTTGTTCGTCCGTAACGTTTTCAAATCGAGACAAGTCCATACCGTTTTTAATCCAATGAAACGGTCGTTTACCGAAATGCGCGACGCCCGCGCGACGCCCGCATGAACAATAGTCGGTGGCAAGCGTATTGTTCAATGGAGAAATAAAAAGTCGATAAAACAATTTGCACTTGGTAATCGGAATCGTCGTGTGCGCGTGAATAATTCGTTTCTTAATTCCATACTTTTGGGCGAAATACAACCACGCCCAAGCGAAGATTCCCGCCTGATGATGGTGAAGAATCTGATATCTTGTAGCGTTTTCTTTCATAAAACGCTTAATATTTCGTATGATCGTCCAAGGTCGACTTATCTTTGTTTTCGGAAGAACGTACACTTCGCAACCCAAATTACGAAAACGTTCCAATCCCTTGGTTCTTTCGTCGCCAAACAATACCAAATCGAATTGGAAACGGTCTTCGTTCCTATATTTGCAGAGATTGGCAAAGACGGCTCCGACTCCCCCGTATGCGTCAAAACTAGGTATCATATGCAAGACGCGTATTTTTTCAGTACTCGCCATCTTTACTACCTTAGACGTTCAGATTCTTTTGATATTCGTTTAAATAAAATTCCGTCAGCTCCTTGACTGACGTACAAATGTCATATCCTGCGTTTTTTACGATTTCAGCATAAGTTTCTCGCGATTTTCTTTTGCGATTTACCTCTTCTAACGCAATTTGCGCCCAGCGATTTGCAGACTCTTCAAGCGAAACGAACCTAATTAAGTCGGCAACGTCGACTTCGCGCGGAATAGAGTCAGAGGCAACGCTAAAAATTCCAGCAGTTTGCGCTTCGAGTAGGGCAATGCCGAAACCTTCATATAGCGACGGCAATAAAAAGAGATCGGCGGCTCTCAACAAGTCTGGAACGTCGTTTCTAGCGCCCAAGAATTGAACGTTTTCTTCAATTCCTAGGCGTTTTACTTGCGTTTCAATTTGAGTGCGTAACGAACCGGTTCCCGCCAATGCCAAAATCGCGTTTTTTTCCAATTTCAAAATCTCGTTAAAGACTTCGATTAAGAAGGAATGATTTTTTTGCGTTGTTAAACTTGCGACGTCAAGAAAGACGCGTTTGTCTTTCCAATCTAATTCCTTGCGTTTTCTAATTCTATTTGCAAGACAAAATTGAAATTTTTCCGTCTCTACGCCGTTTTTTATAATTACGGCTTCCTCGCTTTTTTTGCCGTAACCGTGCATTGCAACAAGTTTGGAACACGCAAAACGATGCGTCAAAAAACGTGAAGTCAATGGAAAAACTAGTTTTTTACAACGATATGAGAGAGGAATATGCTTCTCTTTCCTATTCGTATTGTGAAGGTGGCATATTCTAACGGGAACACCCGCTTTATACGCGGCTCTTAATACGCCCAAACTACTCAAGTTGATGTGCGAATGAACGATTTGGTATTCCGAATGTTCCGCAAAGAAATTCACATATTCTTGGTATTGTTTGTCAAATCTCCAAAAGCTAAAGCGGGGAATACAATAGACCCTTCCTCCTAAACTTTCAATTTCTTTGGTAAAACAACTGTCTTTCGTATGTGAAAGAAAATCAAATTGAATTCTTTTACGATCAACGTTCCTGTAGAGACTCATCAACAACGTCTCTATTCCGCCTCTATTCATACTGTTTACGATATGAAGTATTCTGACTTGTTCATCCATTTTGATTTTCCAAGCAATGGGGCTAAAACCCCCGTCTTTCAGACGGAACCTTCAGGTTTTCCGCTGAACTTGTATAATAGGTGGTATGACTGAAAATTTTCGTATTAGTTCCCATTGTCGTCTTAGCTTGAAATACCACTTCGTTTGGGAGACGAAATATCGTAAGCCCATATTAAGGGATGAAGTTGGGTATCGTTTGAGAACATTAATTCGTGAGTTGTGCCAGCAACTTGATGTTGAAATCCTTGAAGGAGCAGTACGTCCAGAACACGTTCACCTGTTGGTATCGTGTCCCCCAAAACTTTTTCCGAGTAAGTTGATCCAGTTGTTGAAGGGACGAACATCGCGTAAATTGATGTTGGTGTTTCGGCATTTGAAAAAAAAGCACTGGGGACTTCATCTTTGGGCACGTGGCTACTTTGTCGCAAGTTCTGGGACTGTAACGGATGAAATCATCGCCGAGTACATACGGGAACAGGATAATGAACGCCCATTGGAAAACGGTGATGATCACTCTTCGGTCTGTTAAAACGGTATAACTAGCTCAACTCCCGAACGTAAGGGCTTTCAGCCCGTAGTGAGGGAGAGAAATACCACCGTCTTTAGAGGGTGGATAAAGGTTATTCGTTATTCGTACAAAATGAGAAGAAACAGTAAGGGAGGCTAACGTCCGCGTCTACGTGTTTTCCAAAGCATTTGCGATTCAGCTTTAAATTGATCGAAACGTCGACTCCCCATTGTCAATCTACGGAAACGCTTGGGATTTTTGAATCGATCAACAATTCCTGGAATTTCTAAAAACCTTGGAATTCTTGGAAACCTTGGAGACAAACTATATTGCGCGGGCAGAAGTCTTTTCCACAAAGAAAATGGTTCTTGCTCTTTTCTTTCTCCTTCGTCTTCCTTTTTTGATCCGACTACGGCTGACTTCTTCTCGGCGTAATACATTACGGCAAAAACAAGCAACATAGGAGTGATCTTTGCTCGATGACGGATTGCCGTTCCATAATTTGCCGTTCCTAAGGAAAAAATAAAATAAAACAGCAACAACGTCCACAACCCGATCGTCTTATATCCTTTGACTTGAGGACTACCTTTTTTCCGTTCAAGCACAAGATATATAAACATAGCACGTATGAGGCAAAACTGTGGAATAGATTCTATTAAAAATGAAATTCCTTGACCAACTGAATGAATTTGATATGGAAGCGGCGCCAAAACAAACATTAAGAACAAATAAGGTTCTAAGAGCAACAACTTTATTGGATTCGAAGGAATACTTGCAACATACTGCGTGTTTGCATCTCTTACCTTTTCTTTAGCAACTGAGCCTGTAAATTCTTCCACTGACTGCGCGTTTTCGGCTCCGCCGAACTTTTCAGTCATACCTCCCGCTAATGGGGAACACATAATACCAACGATCAATAATAATCCGAATCCAATCTTTATAGGTGAAAACTCAATTTCCCCCGATTTTGACGCCATAGAGCCAATGACGCAGTAACATATTACAAGGGCGATCATACCCGAATGTGTCATTGCCGCCAATATCGACCAAAAAATAGCGTAGGCAAAATAGACAAAGTTGTGTCTTTTAATGAAACGAACAAAATTGTAAAAAGAAAGAATAAAGAGAAAATTACATTGATTCTCTCTCAGGAAGGTTGAGGCAAACACCAATAAAATAGGCCAAATCGAATAGAGAAGACCGCACTTTTGAGCTAATTCATAGTCGTCGGTCATCTCTTTTGCCATTAGAATCATATACTTAAAGGCAATTAGCGAACCGAAACAGACAAGAAAATATATATAAACGCGATTAACGCCGAAGAGATAGAATACGAGAGCAACTTCTTTAGCGAACAAAGTTTGCTCGGATTGGAATATGCCAATAATAATATTGGGGAATTTATCCAAAATTTGTAACGCATATGCCGTATAGTTCACATAGTCGACCCCTGCCATTGGAACAGTCCCAGGGTAAAATGCGTTTATATAAGTAACCGTAATTTTTATCAGAAGTATTCCGACATAAAAAATTCTCCATTTCGCGCTTAACATCGACAAATTCTGCATTGCCATCAAAAAGATGGCAAACAAAATTACCAGCAGTAAAAAATAGTTAAGCGGTTCCATCGAATTTCTAAACCTAGGAGAAGGGAACTATTAACGGAATATTCCCTAAACGACAATAATTTCTTTTATTTAACGGTTAACAACGCCGACCTTCAACTTTTTAAAACTCATTGGACGCCGTAGATTTCTTCGACGTACTTTTGAACGACAATCTCTCGATCAAAATGTGCCTCAACGTACTTACGACCGTTCAAGCCGAGACGCGCCTTATCCGAAGTTGGAAGGTTGATAAAAACCTCCATAGCTCTAATTAAATCCGACGAATCTTCAGCCTTGACGCTAAACCCGTTCCAGCCGTCTTCGACAAGCTCTTTACAACCCGGTCTGTCAGTCGTTATAATTGGTCGAGCGCACGCGCAAGCCTCTTGCAAAACGTTGCACATTCCTTCGTGATAGGAAGGAACGACGACGCAATGCGCCGCACGATAAACCGACGGCATATCGTCGGCGACTCCGTGATATATTATTACGTTCTCATCGTGCAACCGTTCAACGATATCTCGATATCCTTGTTCGTAATATCCATAAACGTGGAACCTAACCAGAGGACATCTTGATCGTAAATATCGCGCCGCTTCAAAGTACTCTTCGACGCCCTTGTCCTTCATAATCCTTCCGACAAAAACGAAATTAAGCTCGTCGCTCGTCGGATATTCCGAAGGCGAAAAACGTCGTAAATTGACGCCTGAACCGGGTAGTAAATCATAATTGTCTCGAACGATTTTATGCCCCAACATAAAATCGAGATTGTCCTGATTTTGAAAGAACACCTTTTTGGCTTTTCGTAATCCCCTCTTATATAGGAACAAACATATTTTTTGCAAAATACTCTTTCTTTCGATAGCCGTTCCGAGTCCGGTAACGTTTGCAATATACGGAACGCCTAGTGAAACGCACGCTAAACCTCCATATACGTTAGGTTTAATCGTGTAGGTCAAAACGACGTCGGGCTTCAACTGTTCAATTAAATTCTTATAAAACCGTAACAGTTTCAAATCCTGAAAAGGGTTGATTCCCCGTCTACTCACGTTAGATTCGATGAAACGAACGCCTAAATCTTCTATTTTTTCTCGTTTTCCATTGTCTTCAGCGGTTACGAAAAGGATAGCGTCCTGACGTAATCTCTCTAATAATTCCGCTCTAAAATTGTATAGACCGGAGGAAACATTTGAAATTACTAAAATATTCAAGTACTTTTCTCCAGCCGTAAAATACGGCGACAATAGGTTTACAATTTGAACGAAGTTTAAAGACGCAACCAAATCGAACCGAATACAGAAACTTCAAACGTTACGTCCAACGACCACAAGTCTATCGCATTTCGCAAAAGGTTCTTTTACCATCGGTTGAAACCACCGCGACCAAGGCGTCTCGCCTTTTGCCCAACTAAGTATCGCAAGGGGCACGTTCGCGCCCGCTTCGTGCGAAAAGGGATACCCCCCGCCAAATCTCGGGTTCATTTCTAAAACGTAATAACTTCCGTCTCGTTCTAACACGTCGACGTCAAGTAACGCGCGATGTTTCAGATTTCGCCCGATTTTCTCGCCCAACCTGCGAATCGCTTCGTTCTCGACCACGCGCGCTTTATCCGTTTCGCCCGCGCGCATTGCCAACTTCTCTTTGATGATCGTCGCGACGTATTCGCAATTCAAATTGTCGATAACGTCAAGACCATATTCACGCCCGACGATTTTCTCTTGGATCAAAACGCAACGTTTCGAGTCTTTTGACGATACGGAGTTCAAAACGGATTTCGAGACTTTATAATTGACCAACGCGTATATTTCGTCAAGTTCTTTCAACGACTCGACAGTTTCCACCCCAATGGAACCGGAACCCCAACGCGGCTTTACGATTAGCGGAAAATTTATTTTTCCCGAGGCTAAGGCGTCTTTCGCGTCGCCCAAAGTCAAATAAGTCTGAGGGCAGGGAAGACCGGCGTCTTGTAAAAACTGCGACGTCTTCCATTTGTCAAAAGCAACGTCGACGACGCTTGGATCAGAAACAATAGGCGTCACGCCAATTTGAAGGAATCGTTCTCTGTTTTGAGCGATCATAGGCAAATCGATATCGTTCAACGAAAACAATAATTTGACGTCGTTCTCTTTACAAATTTCCAGCGTTCTCTCGACGTAATCGCTTGCGTCAACTCTGGGCGCTATAACGGCAACGTCGGCGTCTGCGAATGCGGGCGCTGATTCACTGGCGTCGGTAGCGATTATCTTGCCGTCTTCTCCTCGCGCTTTTAACGCTTCTCGAAAATATCGAAGCAGATAATTGCGTCGACCCGCGCAGGAAAAAAGAATGTTCGTCATTTTGCTCGATTCGTCTGCAATAGGATCATTTTAAGATGTTCATTAACCCGCCAGTATGCCAAAACAACGGACGAGAAACGTCTAAGTCGTCAGGAGGGCTCTGAATAATTTGCATAGCGCCCCATAACGCCTTGCCGGAATAAGTCGGATCAAAACACACCCCAGTGGTTCTCACGACATATTCCAGAAAGGTAAGTTGTTCTTCGCAAGTCTGTTCGTAACCGCCGCATAAATAATCGTCGACAAATCGAACGTCGTCTTGACTCGCTTCGACGTTCCAAACTTTAGCGAGCTTTTGGATAAATTCCGCGATAACGGCGGTTCCTCGTTCCTTCTTACGCGCGACAGAAATTCCTATAACGGGAACGTTATTCCAACCAATTAGACGGAGCCCCACAATCAAACCTGCTTGGGTCGAACCCGTTCCGGATGCGTGAAATATAACCGTTGGGCGCCAATCTAACCGTTCACACCTCTCTTTGAGTTCTAAGACTGCCTTCACATAAGCCGAACCGCCCGGTATGTCGTGTCCACCGCCCGTCACGTAAAATGGGATGTCACCCTCTTGACGAAAACGATCCATAGAGGCGACCATCGCCGAACTTATTTCGCTTGCTTCGACAAACTCATATGTCGCACCGAATAACCGAACAAGAAGTGCGTTCCCCTTTTCTGCTTCAAATCGCGTTCTTGTACCGTGATAAACGATATGGCATTTCCAACCGTTTCGCGCGGCAAGCGCGGCTATCGCACGACAATGATTCGACTGTACGCCCCCGGTAGTAACAAGTGCGTTTGCGCCTCTCGTTTTGACGTCTTGTTCGTATTCCAAAGCCTTACGCGCTTTATTACCGCCGCCTTGTTCTGGGAACAGATCGTCGCGAACCAGTGTTATATCTTTATGATCAAGCGCTATTCGATCTAACACTAGGAAGTTGTTTCGTTCCTTATGTTGATAGCTCATTCTCAAAATTGCCACTACTCGTTCTTATTAACACGATTGAAAAAACTCAAAAAACAGGGACTTTTCCTTCTAGGTCGATCAAAACGATCCTTTTTCTGACATTGCCAAGTAAGTGTTCTCCAATTATTCTCCCACCAAAACCTCTTTGGTAAACTCCCAATAAACTCTCGTCGGAAGTTTGGAGTTCAAATTTCTTCATTTTTGCTTCTTTTGCCGCCTGAAGACTTTTTGATAACAACACAAGTACTATTCCTTTGGCACGATACTCTGGCAAAACGCACAACCATGACCCAAAGGCCTTATGCGTTTTTTGATCATTACAATAAAAAAAACACGCTCCTACCATATCGCATTTATCGAAAGCCAAGATAATACGACCGTCTTTTATAATCTTAGAAACATATTCTTGAATACAAATGTTTCTTGACGACAACGGAGGAGCAAAATACTGATCGCAAAACTCGACAAAATCTATGAGTTTTTCCTGTGGTATTTTATCTTTGACGTCCTCATAAAACCAATAATTCATATTGTGATCTTTTACTAAGTGAATAACATACTATTTAATTTTAACTACTGCGCCAGCCCACGAAAGACCGACTCCAAAACCGACAATTCCAACATTTAATTCCATTCCATTAAGCTTATTTTCAATAACGTTTTTCAATGCGATCGGAATACTCGACGAAACCGTATTGCCAGTATTTTCTACGTTCAAATAAAAACGCTCTTGCTCAATGCCAATTTTTTCTCGTAAATATTTCAAAATAAACGAATTAGCTTGATGAAACACCCAATAATCAATTGTGTTGCCAAATTTTTCTGAAATTTTTCTAACAAGTTCTGGAACAACTTCTATTGTAAAGTCAAAAATAGCCGGTCCATTCATATACAAGAAGTCGTTTTTCGAGCCATCTCTTTGATATCTTGAAGCTCCGTTTCTGACAATCAAGCGATCAGCTCCAGAGCCGTTTGTACCAAACTCAAACCCACCTATACGATCTTCCAACGACTCGACTGCTGTAATTAACGTAGCCGTCCCGGCGTCTCCAAAAATGACACGAGAGGAGACGTCGTCTTCGTCTAAATATTTCGAATAAGTCTCGCCAGTTAATAGAAGCAGATTTCTAACTTGTCCGCTTTCAATCAACCCTTTTGCTAGCGACAAGCCATAAACATATCCTGAACAACCAAGATTATAATCCAAAGCTCCACAGGATTGTGGTAGACCTAACCTGTCCTGAATTATGCACGCCGTTGTAGGCAAAAAATAATCTGAACTTTGGGTACAGAAAAGAACGAAATCAATTGACCGTAAGACATCCTTACCGCATAACAATTTTTTTGCCGCTTCAAACGCCAAATCGCCTGCGGTTTGACCTTTATCGGCGATCTGTCTCGACTTAATACCTGTTTTCAAGTATATCTTGTCGGGCGTATATTTCGCTGAATGAAGGCACAGCTCTTCGTTTGTTAGCGTTTTTTGAGGAAAATACTCTTCAATCCCAATTATTTCAGCCTTAATCATCGTAACGCTCGATTATTCTGGGTCAACCAAATCTGGCAAAGCCTCTACCAAGTCAATCAAGATGTCGCATTTTTCAAAAGTGTCAGCGGAAATCTTACGTCCCCATTCTTTGTCTGAGACGAGAATCAAATTCAAAACCGCTAATGAATCAAAAATATCGTCAAGCGACGTTGTGTCTGTAAGCCTTTCTTGGGGAGTTGCTGTTACTTCGGCAACTTTTTGATAAAAATCTTGTTTAGTCATAGCTACCTTGGATTTAGAATGTTTCGTTTCATTTGTATTAACAACGTCCGCAACGCGAATTGCTGTCGAATAACTATAAATTTTTCAGTTTACTCGAATCCGTTTAGATTTTATCGTTCATTCCCCACAAAAACGCCTTCGCCTGCTACAATATTGTCAGCACCTTCACGTTTAATAGTTTTGTATAGCGTTAGGAACAGTACTTTAAGGTCAAAAAAAAACGAGACGCTATCAACATACTCGACGTCGAGTTCAAACTTTCGTTTCCACGTGATATTGTTCCGACCGCAAACCTGCGCCCAGCCCGTAATACCGGGCAAAACTTCGTGTCTCCGCGCTTGTTCTTTCGAATAGAGCGGCAAATACTCGACGCGTAAAGGTCTCGGTCCAACTAGACTCATTTCACCACGCAGGACGTTGAAAATTTCGGGCAATTCATCCAAACTGGTCGAACGTAACTTCATACCGAACGACGTTAGGCGTTGTTCGCGGGGCAATAACTCGCCTTTGTCGTCGACTTCGTTGGTCATCGAACGAAACTTCCAGATATAGAAAGATTTGCCGTCTTTCCCAGGGCGTTCTTGTTTAAAAATTATCGGCGATCCTAATTTGATTCGTACCAACGCCGCGACGATCAGAAATAGCCAACTAAAGGCAACAAGTATAATCAAAGCGGTGATGAAATCAAAAACTCGCTTGAAATATTTTTCGTACAAGCCCTTGCGTTTTTTCACGGCGCACTCCCTCACGCAAGTTTTTTGATCGTTCCAACGACGCGTTCAAGCGTCTCTTCCGTCAAATTTGACCCGCTAGGCACGCAAATTCCGTTTTCAAAGAGCTTTCTAGCAAAGCCCGACGTTCTTGATCGGAATTGCTCGAAGACGGGTTGCAACGACATAGGCTTCCAAATCGGACGCCACTCGATATTTTCTTCTTTTAACGCTTTTTGGACGTCTTCGCGCGTGAAATTCGATTTTTTCGGATTGATCATAAAACACGTGAGCCAATGCGTCGAATAAAACCCATCGGGCTCGGCGGGGAACTCAATTCCGGGCAAGTCGGATAAACGATCTTTATAGAACTGGAAGTTTGCGCGCCGCTTGTTGACGCGTTCGTCCAGCCATTGCAACTGCCCGCGTCCTACCGCCGCGCAAAGATTGCTCATATAATAGTTGTAGCCGAGTTCTTTGTGTTCGTAATGATTGTCGGGCGTCGCTTCGCGCGATTGAGTCGACCAAAATCGGATTTTTTTGGCGACATTTTCGTCGTCGGTCATCAGCATTCCGCCGCCGCTTGTCGTTACGATTTTGTTTCCGTTGAAGGAAAAGATCGCTATGTCGCCGAATGCGCCCGCTTTCTTGCCTTTGTAGCTTGCGCCTAGGGCTTCAGCGGCGTCTTCTAGGATCGGTATTTCGTATTTGGCGCAGACTTCCTTAATTGGGTTCCAGTCGCAACATTGTCCGTACAAATCGACGGGCGCGACGACTTTTGGGAGTCTGTTTTTTCGGGCTAGGTCGTCCAATTCGTCGGCTAAGAGATCGGGATCCATATTCCACGTCTCTTTGTTCGAATCGATAAAGACGGGATTGGCGCCTAGGTATCGGATCGGATTGACGGTGGCGGAGAAGGTGAGGTCTGAAACCAAAACCTCGTCGCCTTCTTGAACGCCCAACGCTTTCAAGCCTAAATGAATCGCGGACGTTCCTGAAGCCGTGGCGCAACCGAATTTTCTTTCGGAATATTGAGCGAGTTCTCGTTCGAACGCGTCGACTTGCGGACCAAGGGGCGCGATCCAGTTGGAATCAAACGCTTCTTGGAGCAATTTCTGTTCTCGCTCGCTCATATGGGGCGAGGAGAGATAGACAAGTTCTTTTTTATCTTGACTTTCCATTGTCGACGCGCTTTCTTCGACGCTTTGCGTCTTGAAACTTCCTTTTTTTTTGTTTCGTTGAGACTAAATTTTTCGACGTCGTTTTGTCGTAAACTAGCCCGCTTTTCTTGCTTTTCGCAGTCTTGGCATTTTAACGTATGGCGCCGACGTTTCTGTTCCGCTATATAGCGATAACCCTCGTTCTTTTAGCGAGGAGTAAAATCGCGCAAAAAGTCGATTATGAAGGTCGTTTGTTTCTAAACGATTCCTGAAACGCATAATGGTCAATCTGTCCGGCACGGTCGGACTTAGATCGATTCCGACGAAAAAACGAAAACTAAGTCTGTCTTTTAGCGCCGATTCTAGCGCCTTGTCCGATAACCCGTAAGTTTCTTGCAGGACGAGACATTTGAACAACGCAAGTTTGTCGTAGCCTCGTCGACCCGTCGTTTCTTTTTCTTCCGTTCCTTCTTCGAGCGTCGTTCTAAATTCTTCCCACGGAACCGATTTTTCTAGTCGCGCTAGGAACCCGTCGCTTCGAACGCAAGATTCAAGCAGACGTCGAATAGTCGCGCTTGATCGAGGGTCTTTTGGTTTGGACGTCGCGTTCATTTGACTAACGCCTTTTAAGCGGGGGATCGTTCTAGGAAAAATAATAGAAAAACACAAACTTCTACAATCAATTTGAAATCTATAACTGCGCTTTGAAAGCAGTTACGTTTTAGAAGTCGGCGGTGGAATACTTAAAGAAATTACCGAGTCCCAATCAGAAACGGGACAGGTTAGGCGTAATAACCGATAAAGTTTATATAAACTTTCTAAATTTCGATAGATAGATAGATAGATAGATAGATAGATAGATAGATAGATAGATATCTTTGTCTATCGTCTATTGCTCTTACGAAACGCATCGTCTATCGACCTTTTTCTATCTTGCCGCTAATTTACGACCAATCGGCGGCGTTTTAACTTCGCCGTCTACCTATTCAAAACTTCCGCTTTAAAAACGAAGATTTACTTTCACAAGATTTCAACCTACGCTCCTAAATCATTTGCTTTCGTAGTATACGCCTTTCTTTAAAATTTCAAGAGGTTTTGAACACAATGTGTTCAAAATAAAGTTTTTTTATCAAACAGAGAATGGTTATAACGATAATAACGGATATAGAAATAAGAAGCGAACTAGATGAGC
>JAZUGM010000299.1:0-16625 GCA_045641205.1 Thermoguttaceae bacterium | reverse complement strand
TCTTAAGAACGGAATTTCCAGCTCTTGCGATCTTACTTGAGTTCGGCTTTAATCACATAGGAACCGGATCCGAGTTCGAACGTCGCGCGCCCGTCTTCTGCTTTCACGTCCAAAGCGCCGACGTCAAACGTTTCGGTTTTAGCGTCGTATTTGACGGTTCGAATTTCGCCGTTTTCAGGCGGAACAATAACGAATCTAACCGTTTCGATCGCCAACGATTCGGGATTGGTCGTCGGCACGCTAATCGCCGCCGGCGTATTGGCGGGCACGTTGACTCTCCAAACGAACTGCTCCGCTTCTTTGTCCCAATTCCAATCGCTGATAATCAAGCCGCGCGCGGAATCGTAAGACGCGCGCGCCGACGTCAAATCGCCGACCACGTTCGGACGCATAATAAAGCGCTTGAAACCGGGCGCCGTTTCGTCCGCTTTAATTCCGGCGAGATATTCGAAGAACCAAATCCCCAAGTCGCCGACAAGCATAACGTGGTTGCCGCTGTTCATCGCCGGATCGGCCGTGTCGCCGTTCCAGAGTTCCCAGATCGTCGTCGCGCCCTTCTTGACCATATAGCCCCAACTCGGGAAATCGTCGTTCGTCGCGAAATCGTAGCACAAATCGATGCGTCCTTCGTCGCTCAAGAGCCGATTGATCCACTGACCGCCGATCAAGCCGGTTCCGATGTGTTTGTTCGTGACGTTTTCGATATTGTCGGTCAGCGTCTTGAAGACCTTCGCGCGATCTTCGGTCGGAACAAGGTCGAACGCAAGAGGCAAAACGCAAGACGTTTGAGAGCCGTTGGCGTAACGTCCGGCTTCGGAGTCGTAGAAGCGCTTAGTAAAGGCTTCGTGCATCTTGTCCGCTTGTTCGCGGAAATACTTGGCGTCTTCGGTCTTGCCCAAATAATCCGCATATTCGGCGGAAATGCGCAAGTCGTAGATAAGATACGAAGTCGCGAGCAACGTGCGATCCGTCTGACGCGCGGGGTCGGCGGAGTGAATCAACTCGGGCTTCTCGGGCGGAACGCACCAATCGCCGTAATTGTCTTTCGAAATCGTGCCGTCGTCGTTCAAGAGCGTCAGCATATAATCGAGCCACTTCTTGCGCGAATCGTAATGTTTGACGATCGCCGAATCGTCTCCGCGCATTACGAGCAAACTTTGCGGAACGATAATTTGCGCCGTCGGCCACGTTACGTTCGCAGAGTACAGTCTCCAATAGGCGGGCGCGACGTCGGAAACGTTTCCGTTCTCAATTTGGGACTCTTCGACGTCTTGCATCCATTTGTTATACAAGGTCGAATTGTCGAAAATATACATTTCGCCCTTAGATTCCGCCGCGCGGTCGCCCTGCCAGCCGTGGCGCTCGTCGCGTTGAGGACAGTCGGTCGGCATACTGAGATAATTGCCGCGCGTGCCCCATTCGATATTCTTGAAAATCTTATTGATCAATTCGTTCGACGTTTCAAATTGACCAATTAACGGAAGATCGGTCGTAACCGTGTAGCCGGTAACCGTTTCAAGAGTCGGCGTTCCGGGGAAGCCGGTCAATTCGGCGTATCGACCGCCGTGTTGCGTGAAGCGCGGCTCGTAAATTTCGCCGTTGGGATCGCCGTAAAGCGTGTAAATATCGCGCGCTTTGGCGGTGCGCAAGTTGTCGACGTAAAGTTCGCCCGCTTTTTCGCCGTCGGGAATCAGCGACTCCGCAAAACGAATTTGGAATTGAGTTCCGGCCTCGCCTTTAACTTTAATGCGAGGAACGCCGACGAAATTCTGTCCGAAATCAATAATCCAACGCCCCGGCGCGATTTCGTTGAGCGACTGCGCTTTGAGTTCGATCGTCTCGCGCATCGGCGGGATCATTTGGGAAACAAGGCGACCTTTCGGCGCGTCCATAATATCGACGTCGTCGGGCGTCGCGACGACAAATCCTTTGCCGAAGCGCGTTTCCAAATAACGGATCGGATCGCCCTCTTTGAAGAATACTTCGTCGGAATCGGGCGAAATCAATTTCGCCTTGCGCCCGTCGACGACTTCGCCGTCGTAATCGTTGTTTTCCGAGATAGGTCCGTCGGCGGTTCCCTTCCAAGACTCGTCGCTGACGAACAGGTCTTTCGTTCCGTCCTCGTATTCGACCTGCATTTGGAACAAGAGGCGCGGATCGCCGTAGTGAACGCAACTAGAACGCAACGCGTAAAAACGACCGTTGCCGAGCGCGACGCCAATTTCAACGTCGTCGGCGCCGAATTTCTTCGTCGTTTGAAGAATATCGGTTACGTCGTAAGTATTGTACGGAACGCTCTTGTCGTAGTCTGTGTACATCGGTCCGCAGACTTGATCGCCGAGCTTTTCGCCGTTCAAATAGCATTCGTTATAGCCAAGACCGGAAATGAAAACGACCGCGCGTTTGACGTCGACGTCTTTTTTCATCCAATAGACGTTCGCAAGGTATCGAGCGGGCGAAATCTTTTCCAGCGGCGCGGTTTCAATCTTGTTCCAAGGACCGTCGCCGCATTTCGCGACGTTATGGGCGTTCGCCCACGCGGAATCGTCGAACTCAAGCGCGACGTAGGCGTCTTCGAATCCTTCGATCGCTTTCCAAGATTCGTCGGTAAAATATTCCGTCTTCGCGCCGTCTTTAGTCGCGACGTAGAACGAACCGAGAAGACCGCCGGGATTCGCTTCGGAACCTACGTTGTCGACGCGAACGGCGACGACGTTTTTGCCCGACTTAAGATAGGGCGTCAAGTCTCGCGCAGGGGCGATTTTGAAGTCGCCGGAACCGCCTAATTTCGTCCCGTTGATAAAAACGCTGCAACTATTGTCGCCAGTTATGTTCAAAATCGCGCGTGCGACCGCGTCAAGGTCGCCGACTTCGAACGTCTTGCGATAAGCGGAAGCGCCGACCGGCGCGCTTACTTTTTCGGAGAATGAAATCCAATTTGCCTTGGCAATATCGGCGGGCTCGGGTTCCTTTTCCTTCGAATTGATTCCGATCCACTTCCCTTTCCAAGGATTAGGCTCGGCGTCGGTCGGAAAAAGCCCCGTCGAAAAAGGCGCGTAAATTTGCGATTTTTTCGATCCGTGTTTGTTCCAAACGTTCAACTCGACCATATATTCCGTCGCCGGTTCGAGATTCTTGCCGTCGTACTGGACGTAAAGTTGCGCGTCCGACGCGACTTTGCCCGAATCCCAAACGAGTTCGTCGCCAAACGCTTTACGAACGGTAAGTTGGTAAGCGCTTTGCGATTCGTTCAAGTCTTGCGAGAAGAGCTTCCAACTGAATCGCGGCTTGAGGACGTCGACGCCTTGAGGCGCGACTAAATTTTCCGTCTTAAAATCGATTACGTGGAATCCGTCGACGCTCACAGGGTACATATTTTCCCCGAGATTATCGGCGCCTCGGGCGTTTGACGCCAAGCCGAAGGCGCAACTAAAAAGCGCGAGTACAAACGCGCGACAGACAGAACGCCGTATAAACGACGCGTCGTATGCAAGCATATTTTCACTCCTTAAACTAATCGAATATAAAAGAAACGCGCGCGGTTTCATTCGACGCGTCTTTCCCAATAATTTTCAAACGACGTCTCGGCGTCTTCGCGGCGCAAATTTGAACGACGACCGCGCGCGACGCCAAATCGACTCGTCAAATTTTTACTTAGCGCGTCGCGCGGCGACTCTCGACTTCATACGCGCCGTCGTAACGCCCATTTGGTCGATAGGCAGAGAACGATAACCCGACTTGACGAGTTCCGATTCTTCCTTTAGGCGATAATCGCCCTTCGAAGAATCGACGAAAATCGTTCCGTCGTCGGCGTCAAAAACTTGGTTGCGTTCCATTTTCAGAAGCGGACGCGCTTTTTCTTCGATCGTTCCGCCTTGCCATTGACCTTGCTTGTTGACGTCCCAAGTTCCGCCGACGCAAATATTGCCCGAAACTTCGTTGCCTTCCGGCAAAGAGGGACGCTTGCCTTCGTCCAACATCGAGGCGAGTTCGGGATACTTGGTCGAATAGGGCGGCTCCTTATATTTGATTCCCGAGATCGTTCCCTTTGCTTTCGCCTCGTCCAGCCAGCCTTGGACATGATCGTGCGCCCAGCCGTCGCCGCGCGCGTCGATATGAAGCGCGGGCTTGCAATTCACGAACACGTTGTCGTTGATTTTGCAATCTCGACCGCCTCCGATAAACGCCGCGCGCGTTACGTTCACATAAAGATTATGCGACATTTCGGCGGAAGAAAACATATCGTCAAGGTACATTCCAACGCAACCGTTGTTTCGGAAGCCGTTTATATCGTGCAAATAGTTATACTGCAAGACGTTGCCGCGCATCGTCCAGTTTCTACCCGTATAGATCGCGCCGGCGTCGTTCGATTCCAAACATACGTTTGAAACTTCGTTGTATTCGAGAAGAATATCGTTGCCGCCAAATCCCATCCCCATATGAGGCGCGTTTTCGATCGTGTTGTGCCCGGCGTAAACTCCGACGCCGTTAACGGAAACGCCCGTCGCGTACACGCGTTGAATACGGGCGTAGTCGTGAACGTAATTCTGAACGACTCGCGAATTACAAGACGTCAACGTTTCGCGATTTCCGCCGGACATACTGATCCCGCCCGAGCCGAGATTCCATAACTCGCATTCAGAAACAAGGCAATTATCGCCGTTGAGCGAGATTCCGTTTCCGCCGACGTTGAAAACGTCGCATTTTTTAACGACGACGTTTTGAAGATAAGAATCGGCGCCGGAGACGCCGCTTCCGCAAGCGCCGCAAAGCTGGAACCCGGAAAAAACAAAATTGGAAACGTTTTGCAATTTCACGACGGCGCTAAAACGGGTCAGAAGGAAATCGGCGTCCGTCCATTCGCCGGAAGTCGGGTAGAAATAGAGTAAGTTCTTTTCGCGATCAATATAATATTCGCCGGGCGCGTCTAATTCGCACAACGCGTTAAAAAGATAAAACCATTGTCCGACGCGATAACCGTAAACGTGCCAAGGTTCCTTGAGCTTCATTAGATTATTCGCAACGTCGATCGAAGCGACGGGCTGTTTTGAAGTCGCCCAGTCCCAGAACCAATAACCGTGCGCCCAAAGGTCTTTTTCGTCGGCGCAACGATCAAGTTCCTCGTCGTCGTAATAAAAGGCGCCTTCTTTAATCCCTTTCGTCCCGCGAATATCGACTTCGTTAGTTCCCTCGCGTTGCAATTCGGAAATATTGACGAAGCCTTCGTTCGGATAGCGCGCGACCGTCGTCGGAGCGCCTTGGAAGAATAATTCCGGTCCGTCGGCGGCGGTTCTTAAATCTTTGACGTCGACTTGTCCGTTCAAATCGACAACGACGATTTTATGCCGCGCCTCGGGCTTAATACGCGCTAAGACGCTCGCGTCCTCGAGTTTTTTCACGCCTTGCAAACGCTTGCCCGCGTTCAAACAAACCGTCTCGCCCGACTTGACGCGCCATACGACCGGCGCCGCTTTGTCGACGCCTCCGTCTTCGGACGTAAACGTCAGCGTTCCGTTAAGTTCGTATTCGCCGCCCGCGACTTCGACGACGAGCGCCTTTTCGGAAGACGCGTTTGCGCTCTTTAACTCGCGAACCGCTTTTTGCGCGCGTTCCAACGTCGCAAATGGTCCGTCCGTTCCGTCGTCGCTGGGACGTTCAAGACGTCCGGACCAAGCGTCGGAACCGTCCGTCGCAACGTAAAACGAGACTTCAAGCGCGGCTTCGTCAAAAGATTCGTCGACGCAATCAGAATAAGTCACGCCCCAAACGTCGAAAGACGTTAAAGGCGTCGAAAGGATAAAACACGCGATCAATACGCGCGTCGACAATTTAAGCAAGTCGCAAAAGCGACAAACAACGGTTTCTTTTCGCATACGCCGTCCTGTGTCAATTTCCTAATAATTAAACTAAAACGTTTGTAATTCAACTCGCCGATTTAACGCTCTGGGGGACGCCGACGCTTTCAGTCGTTTTTTGAATTCGTCGAGCGCGTCGGTCGTCATTATAATGGAAACAAGCTCCGAAACGTCCCCGTCCTCGAAGGGCTTCAACGCCTTTTTAATAAAAGCCGGAGTCGCCTCAGGAAAACGAAAACTGATCACTTTAGTAAGTACTTCTCGCCTTCCCTCTCGTATTCCCTCTCGTATTCCTTCTCGCTCTCCTATTCTTATCGCTTCTTCGCGCTCTTTTTCCGACAACAACCAAAACTTTTGCACTGTTTCTCCTATTTTCCCATTTGATTTGTAAACGTAGCGAAAGGAAAATCAGAAAAAGTTCCTAACCCGTTGACAAATCGATCTAACAACCGGCGCGCGTCAACGTTTTCAGTCGTTTTTTGAATTCGTCAAGCGTGTCGGTCGTCATTACAATGGAAACAAGCTCCGAAACATCCGCGTCCTCGAAGGGCTTCAACGCCTTTTTAATAAAAGTCGGAGTCGCCTTAGGAAAACGAAATCCTATCATTTTAGTAAGCACGTCTTGCTTTCCTTCGCGCTTACCCTTGCGCTCTCCATTGCGTTCTCCTCTGCGTTCTCCTTCGCTTATCGCTTCTTCGCGTTCCTTTTCCGACAACAACCAAAACATTTTCGACATTTCGTCCATTTCCTCCTTTTCCATAATTTCTATTAATTCGTCTCGCGTCGGCGGTTCAAAATTCTTTTTGGCGCACATAGTACAGATAAAGCTGAACGCATCGTCAAGAACTTGAACGCAGTATTCGTCTTTGGGATCGTAAACGCCTTTGAGAGCGCGAAAGGTACGCGACGCTTCGTTCAGCCACTCGTCGCGCGTTGCGTTGGGATTGGCGTTCATTATTTCAGAACTGCGCAACAATTCGAAGAAAAACCCAAGTATTTCGGCGGAACTAAGCGCGTCGTCAAAAGATTCGCGCTTCGTTTCGCTTCCCTCCGTCTCAATCGGCGGAATCACGTCGATTCTTTTATCGATCAAAGATATTAGCAGGAATCTCAAATTGAAAATCCAATTTTGATCCAATTCCTTTAAAGACGTCGTAAACAAATCGGACAGGTTAGGAACGCTCTCCCAACGTTGCGCGCCGGTATAAAACAAGACGACAAACGGCCAAATAATCTTGCCGTCCGGCGTTTTGAATCGCTCGGGGTATCGCTTGACGAAGTTGAGCGTCGCTACTAAACTCGTAAGCATTTGTTCGACGACGTTTCTGTCGGGCGTCGACTTATGTTCCATTAATACGATTATCGAAAAAACTTCCTTCCGTCCGTCTTTGTATGGAATCGTAAAGAGCAAATCGCAAACGCGCGAGACGTTGTTTCCGAAAACGAAGACTGTCGGCTCCGACTTGGCGCGTTTGAAATCAAGTTGTTTGGCTAATTCGGGCGAAATGTGACGGACGCTCGTCTTCAAAAACTGTTCCGTAATTTTGCCCGGCTTGCCGAGAACCGTCGCGACGTGGTTGTTAAAAACGTTCGCAAGGACGATTCTAGGTTTTACAAGTCCAGGTTTCGTCAATAACGAACGTTTGTCGCAAATTCGAACTACCGAAAGACAAAAATCTTCAAACGTTTTCGCGGAACACGCTTCGCCGAGCGCTTCGTCAAGCGTCTTTGTATCCGAAATGGAGTTCAACGACTCCAACGCCTCGACGTTTGGAGAATAATCGCGAAAACGCGAACGTAGAACTCTGTTGATCGTTATTAGGAATTCTTGCGTCTCTTGGGGACTCGACGCGTCGACGGAAACGGAAGGCTTACGCGATCGCGAAGATTTTGAAGGGACGTTGTTTTTTGCCATTTGAACGATTCCAAAATTTAACGAATAAAACGACGATAAAACTTCGGCTTCTTCTCGTTTCGCTTTAACAAACGTAAGACGACGCCCAAGAAAAGAGCTTGGCGCGTCGTTTACGTTAAACAGGAAAAGGGACGCGCCTTCAATTTCAGCCTTTAATTTTATTCAACAACCAAGCAAAATTTTCGCCAAGCGCGCGCATATTGCGCAAACCTTCCTCGTCGTTCAGACATTCGCCCTTTTCGCGCCCGATCCCCATATTCCAATAAGTCGCGCCGACAATGAACATGCCGTTGATCGCAAAGAAATGATCGATCGCGTCTAAAACGGCGACCGCGCCCGCGCGACGAACGGAAATAATCGCCGCGCCCGGCTTACGTTTAAGCGCGCCTTCAGGTCCAAGAATATACCCTACGCGATCAATAAACGCTTTAACTTCGGTCGACACGTTCGCGTAGTAAGTCGGCGAAGCGACGACGATCCCGTCCGCCTCGCGGCATTTTTGCGCGGCTTCATTTACAAAATCGTCGTTGAAAACGCACTTGCCGGGCGTCTTAGTACGACAAGCCATACAAGCGGAGCAACCGCGAACCAACTTGCCGCCAATCTGAAAGACTTCCGTCTCTATGCCCGATTCGTTTAGAGGTTCAAAAAATTTCTGGATCAGCAGAGAACAATTCCCGTCGACCCGCGGACTGCCGTTAAAAGCTACAACTTTCATTTCGACTCCCTATATTTCTTACGACGCCGCGCGAAGCAAAAGGTAAACTTTCCCATTGAAAAAACCGCGCTACTACAGTATAGGGACGTAAAGCTCGAAAGTCAAGAAACGCAAGAAAAATAGAGTAAATTTTATGAGAAAATCGGCAAAACAGACAAAAAAAGACGTTTCCTTCTTGGGAAACGTCTCAAGTCGACAAAAAAACAAGTCGGCAAACAAAACAAGTCGACAAAAGTCGAGTAAACAAATCAACCGACTTTATCGCCTTCTTGCGGTGGTCTTGTAAAAATTTTGACGTTTCTGAACGCCAAAAAGAGATCTCGCGCGCTCTTAGGACGTTGCTCGGGCTTCTTCGCCATCATCTGCGACAGAAGGATCGCAAATTCTTCCGTAACGTTCTTATTTCGCGCGCGAATCGAAGGAATCGGTCCTGAAATATGCTTCTGCAACAATTCCTGTTGCGAAACGCCCGTAAAGGTCGGACGACACGCCAAAATTTCAAAAATAGTACAACCCAAACTATACAAATCGGCACGACCGTCGACCTGTCGTCCTAAAATCTGCTCGGGCGCCATATAACTCGGGGTTCCCTGCGGCGTTCCCTTCATTTTCAGCAATTTCGCGATCAAATTTCCTTTAATTTCCTTCGCCAACGCAAAATCGATCAATTTAACGCCGTGATCCTCGGAAAACAAGAAGTTGTCCGGCTTGACGTCGCGATGCACCCAGCCCGATTCGTGCAAGACCGCGAGCGCCTCGACCATCTGAGGAATCATTTTCGGAAGATGAACGCAATAAGACTCGTAACGTCTCTGAAGATACTGCTTAATATTGGGCGCGGCAAACCATTCCATCGCAATGTAGGGGATTTTATTGTCCCAACCGAAATCGAAAATATCGATTATTCGCTCGTGATGCAACTTGGAGCCGACTTTGTATTCCCACTTCAACATTTCGACCTGCTTACGATCACGACTAGCGCTTTGAAAAAGCGTTTTAATTCCGACGTAACGACGTTCGCGATCGTCGTAAGCCTGCCAAGTTCGACTCGTTTGTCCCGTGTAAACGACGTTCAGTAGGCGATACTTGCCAATGTACATTACTTGAGTCGAACCCATTGAATACCCGCTACGCTAAAATTGAGTGGTCAAAAAAACGCGAAAAAACACGCGCTCCAAAATCCTTATCGTAAAAAAAGGCGCCTCTTCGTCAATAAAAGCAAATTTTTTCTTCTAATTTTCTCAATCTTTATAACTAGAAAACGCGACGCAAGCGTTATGACCGCCAAATCCAAAACTACTTGAAACGACGTTCTCTATTTTGCGTTCTTTCGCAACGAGCGGCGTAAAATCAAGATCGCAACCTTCGGCGGGATTCTCCAAATTCAACGTTGGAGGAACGACGTTGTCTCGAATCGCCAACAGCGAAAAAATAGCCTCGACGCCGCCGCTACCGCCAAGCAAATGTCCGATCGCGCTCTTCGTGCTAGAAATAGAAACGGAACCGACGCTTTCGCCAAAAGCGCGTTTGATCGCCGCGACTTCCGCCAAATCGCCAAGCAGAGTCGCAGTTCCATGCGCGTTAATGTAGTCGACGTCGCTAGGATTCATACCCGCCGAACGCAACGTTTGAGACAAAGCGACGCCCGCGAAAACGCCTAGCGAATCGGGCTGAGTAATATGCGAAGCGTCGGTGGTCACCCCGTAGCCTCGAAATTCGCCAAGTATCTTGGCGCCACGTTTTTTCGCGTGTTCCAACTCTTCAAAAACGAGTATTCCCGCCCCTTCACCCAGCACAAAACCGTCGCGGTCGGCGTCGAAAGGTCGACTGGCACGCGCGGGCTCGTCGTTTCGTTCAGACAACGCGCGCATCGCGCAGAAGCCCGCCAAACCGAGTCTCGAAACGGCTGCCTCCGTTCCGCCCGTGATCACGACGTCGTAGTCTCCGTCGCGAATGAGACGATAAGAGTCGATCATCGCGTTATTCGCGCTTGCGCAAGCGGTGGCGACGCCGTAAGAACTTCCGTGAATCCCATAGCGAATCGCCAAGTGGCTACTCGCCGCGTTCAACATAATTTTCGGAATGGTAAAGGGAGAAATTCGAGAAGGTCCGCTATGGAACAGTTTTTCGTCCTGACGCTCGATTTCCGCCAAACCGCCTACCCCGCAACCGATAATCGACGCGCAACGAAAAGAATCTTCGCTAGAAAAATCAAGTCCGGAAGACTCGACCGCTTGAATTCCGGCAACATAAGAAAATTGCGCAAATCGCTCGACTTTTTTGACGTCCTTTGGCTCGATATACGGCAAAGGAGTAAAATCGCGGCATTGTCCGGCAATCTTCGATCGAAAAATCGACCGTTCGGCGTCCTCTAAGGTTGTAATTCCGCTTTCGCCTTCGAGCAATCTCTTCCAAACGGTCTCCGGGTCGTTTCCTAAGGGCGCGACCAGTCCGTAACCGGTAACGACTACGCGTCTTTTCATAGCGAACTCAAGCCAAGATAAATTAATATTACGACGCCGTTAAGCGACGAACTGTTGAAACGTTTGCAACAAAAGGACGCTAACGGCGGATAACAAATGCAAAAAGCGATCAACTCAAAAAGCGGCTCAAAATCAAGCGGCGTCGAGTTGTTCGGCGATTTGATCGACAACGTCTTTAACGGTCGCAATGTTTTGCGCTTTGTCTTCGTCGATGTCGATATTGAAGCTCTCTTCAAACGCAATCATCAATTCGGCGACGTCCAAGGAATCGGCGCCAAGGTCGTTGGCAATGTCGCTATCGCAAGTAATCGTTTCTTTGTCGCGACCGAGTTGTTCGGCAATAATCTCGACGACCTTCTCTTCAACTTCTTTTCTGTCCGCCATAACTAACCTTCCGTTATATTTACGCCGATCAAGGGCGCTTTTTCTTAAATGTAAAGTAAAAACTTCGTTCGTCCCCCGCCCAAGCGCCTTTCGTATCAAACGACAAGGAAAAGCGGACGTTCCGAAACGTCGACGCGCGCAAACATAACGCGACAAATCGACGATTTTTAATTTAACAAAATTTTGACCGAAACGTCAAGGGGTCTTTGAAACGAACGAGCAACAAACGACAAAAACAGTCTGGATCGCCGACTTAGTAGATCAAACCTCCGTCGACCGTCAACACTTGCCCCGTTACAAAGGACGAATCGGGACTGGCAAAGAACAACACGGCGTTCGCAATATCCTCGGGCGCGCCAAAACGTCCCATCGGAATGCGTTCTTTAATCGTTTGAACGTAAATCGGTTCCAAAACGGCGGTCATATCAGTCTCGATAAAACCGGGACAAATCGCGTTTGCCGTGATGTTGCGATTGCCAAGCTCTTTCGAAATTGTGCGCGTGAAGCCAATGACGCCCGCCTTAGACGCGGAGTAATTCGCTTGCCCTTTGTTGCCGATAAGCCCGCTAATACTCGCAATGTTGATAATACGACCCCACTTCGATTTGCGCATCGATTCGACGAACGCGCGCGTAATCAAAAACGTGCCGCGAAGGTTGACGTTGATAACGTCGTCCCATTGCTCGTGGGTTATCCGACGCAACAGCATATCGCGCGTGACGCCGGCGTTGTTCACGACAATATCGACTCGTCCGAAATCCGCAAGAATCGCCTTGGAGGTCTCGGAAACGGCGTTCGAATCGGCGACGTTGCAAATATAAGCCTTGGCTTCGGCGCCGTCGGCGACAATGCCTTCGACAGAAGCCGTGAGTTTTTCTTGGTTCGTGCCAATACAGGCGACTTTGGCGCCGGACTTAGCCAACGCTTTTGCAACGCCCAAACCTATGCCGCGCGTCGCGCCGGTAACCACCGCGATTTTGCCGGTCAAATCAACTTGGATCATTTGTATGCTCGCTTCTTAATTCAAAACAACCAACGAAGTCGTCGCCGCAAAACGACGACAACGACGACAAAGGGAAAAAGGAAAAACGGGAAAAAGTCAGTTAAATTTCGCCTTACGATCTATTCGCTTCATCAAGCCGCGCAAGACGCGTCCGGGTCCGACTTCGTAAAAGCTCGAAGCGCCTTCCGCCAAAAGACGACGCATCGCGTCTTCCCACAAGACGGGCGAAGAAATTTGTCGAATAAGAATCCGCTTGATCTCTTCAGGATCGTCGTGAAATTGAGCGTCTACCCCGCTAATATAAGGAATTTTTGGCGCGTTGAAAGTCGTCGACTCAATAATAGGACGCATAATTTCAACGGCGGGATTCATAATCGACGTATGGAACGCGCCCGCGACGGCAAGTGGCGCCAATTTAATCGCCCCCGCCTCGGTCGCCAAGTCGACCAGCTTTTCACAAGCGCTTTGGACGCCCGACGCGACGTAATTCTTTGGACAAAGGTAATTCGCGATCGAGATAACGTTCGAATCGCCGATTTGTTCGCAAAGCGCGCGAACCTCCTCGACGGACAAGCCAATAACGCTTACCATCCCGCTTGGAACGGCGTCCGACGCTTTTTGCATCGCTTGACCGCGAAGCCGCACCAATTTCAAGCCGTCTTCAAAGGACATAACGCCCGCGAAAACAAGCGCCGTGTATTCGCCTAAACTGAGTCCCGTCGTCGCAAAACAATTCTCAACGACCTCGGGCTCCGATTCTTTTAACGCTTCCAAAGCGGCGAGACTCGTCAAAAAAATCGCCGGTTGACTTTGCGCGGTGGAATCCAAGTCTTCCGCAGGTCCTTCGAAACAAACCTTTGTCAAGTCGTAACCGACGATTTCGTTAGCGCGCGCGTACAACTCGCGAATTTTACTCGAAGAATCGTATAAATCGCGCCCCATGCCGACGGTTTGCGCGCCCTGACCCGGAAACAAAATCGCCGCTTTTTCCATTCTTGATTTCCTTCAAAAAAGAAGTAGTTCAAACATCGACAAATCCGAAAGCCGCGCGACGCCTAACGTCGCGATCAACAAAAGCGCCGCCCGAACGCGCGCAAAACGCAAACACGCGCAAGAAACAAAGCCGTCGAACGTTCGTTTCGAGCGTGTTCAAAAAAGCGTATTTAAAAAAAGGGGAACCCGTTCCGATTCCCCTTCACTTCAAAAAAGACGCGCGCCTACAGGTTTCTCGCGAAGACTTCTCAACACGCGACAATCCGCGCAAGACAACCTGCGCGCGACAATTCGCAAAGTAAGAGAAAATCACTTCTCCTCTTGCGCGATCACTTCACGACGAGCGTAGAATCCGCAATTCGGACAAACGACGTGCGAAGGAATCATTTTGCCGCAATTGGAACAAGCCGACGTTTGGACGGGCTTTTTGAAATCGTGCGAACGACGCGAACCGGTACGAGCGTTGCTTTGCTTTCTCTTAGGAACTGCCATTTTAAACCACCTAACTAATTTTCATTAAAAACGCGGTGAAACGCGCCGCCTAAAATAACGTTACGTCGGTAACAAGCCGATCGCACAACCTGGAGTCTTCGTTACGCGCGCAACCCCAAGGAAAACGACCGTAAGGCAAGAACCGGCGTCGTTCGCCGCCGCGCCCAAATAATTTTTGGAATATCATACGCCAAAAGAAGAATTTAGTCAACCGCCTAGAAGACAAATCAATCAACTTTTTCAATAAAAAGACGCTTTTATAACGATTTTAACGGCATAAAAAGCCCCATAACAAAAAAAAACGTTTTTTTAGGCTGTCAAAAAAAGCGTTTGAACGACCATAGTTCGACGTATCAATAAAAATGAGAGGGACAATCAACAATTTTGCCGTAACGTTTCTTTTTAAAAATACCTGCAAATTTTATGCGTCGAAATGTTGACGTCGAAAAATTGCGTCGATACAATAATACGAACGTTCGTCGCACACGCGACGATAAACGAACTTTATTTTATCGACGTCGTTTTCGTTCGTTCGAAAACAGACGCCTTTACTTTATAATAGCAAGGAATATTATGCAACGACGCGAATTCTTCAAAAACGCGGGTCTGCTCGCGGCTTCCGGACTGACCGTCTCCCTCAATTCCGAATCTTTCGCGGCTGAAGCGAACGAATTTAACACCGTCAACTATCCGGGCAAGTCCGGCAAGCCTCAACCGGGCTGGGGCGACGATCCCGTCGAACATTTTTCGTCGTACTATCCCGACTTCTGCGACAAGATTCTCTGGATTCGTAAAGACAATCAAGTCGTCGCCGCGTATCGCACTAATCCGAACCAAAAATATCCCTATATTTTCCCCTTGGTCGGTCCGATCTCTCGCGTCTCCGTCACAAGCGAATCGGCGCAACCTTGGCCGCATCATCGTTCCGTCTTTATGGGCGCCGACCGCGTCAACGGCGGAAACTACTGGCAAGAAGGCGCCGATCGCGGACAAATCCTCAGCCAAGACCTCAAATTGACGAAAGCGGAAACCGAAGTCGTCGAGTTTACCGACCGTTGCATTTGGAAAAAGCCGTCCGAAGCAGACCCGATCATCGAGGACACGCGAAAATATACGCTGACTTGGAAAAATAGCGATTATTACACGCTCGACTTTGAATTCGCGATGAAAATGCTTGTCGACGTTCATATTGAAAAGACAAACCACGGGTTCTTTGGCGTGCGCGTCGAACAAGACCTCTGCCCTTGGGGCGGCGGAAATCTTGTCGGAGCGGACGGCGTCGTCGGCGAAAAAGACTCGTTTGGCAAGCCGAACAAATGGATGGCGTTTTACGGCAAGCGTCGATTCAATCCGGCAATTACCGAAGGCGTCGCCGTCTTCTGTCCGCCGAAAGAACCGTTCGAAAACTGCCCGTGGTTCACGAGAGATTACGGCAATATCTCCCCGATGCCTTTCCTCTTCACCGAAGGCGGATTCAGCTGGAAGAAAGACGAAGTTCTCAAGGGCGTCTATCGAATCGTCGTTTTCGCCGGAACCCCTCAAGACGTCGATTTGAACGGGCTTTGGAACGAACTCTACGCGTAATCGTCTAGCGTCGTCTCCATATGCGAAAACGGCGCGACAAGCCGCTCGTTACATACGAGGCGGCGTCGCGCCGTATGATTTTTATTGTTGCAAGGGCGTCCTTTGAAGAAAGTCGAAAAGATAATTTTGGGAGTCGATCCCGGCTTGAACCTCACGGGCTACGGGGTCTTAGACGTCTCCTCGGGACGCGCGCGACTACTCGAAGCGGGAGTTGTGCGCACTACCGGCAAAACGCTTGCCGCGCGCGTTAAAGACGTTTACGACGGCGTCGTCGAAGTAATCGAGGCGTACAAGCCCGACGTAATGGCGCTGGAACAATTATACTCGCTCTACAAGCGCCCGGAAACGGCGATTCTAATGGGACACGCGCGCGGCGCCATATGCTTGGCCGCCGAACAAGCCGGAATCGAAGTCGTCTCTTACGCGGCGACAAAAGTTAAAAAAACAATGACGGGCGCGGGACGAGCGCCCAAGGATCAAATGCAACGCGCGGTTCAATTAGAACTTCGCCTGCCGAAACTGCCCGAGCCGCCCGACGTCGCCGACGCGATCGCGATCGCGTTCTGTCATTTTACGGAAGCGCGACGTTCCTTAATTTTCGGTCAAGACGTTCCCAAGCCCTCCGATTCTCCGAATAGAGGACGAACGTTTTTTGCTCAATCTACAGCATCGGATAAGAAATGACAAAACAAAATCTTGTCGTCTGTTTTCGCGCGGCGCCCGTTGAAGAACGTCTGATCGCGAGAATCGACGACGCTTGGTCTTCTTCCCTCGACATAATCAACGTCGGTCAAGCCGACGTCGCGGAAGCGCTTTTAGAAGCCGATTATTTTTGCGGACACGCGAAAGTTCCCGTCGACTGGGAACGCGTCGTCGCGTTAAAACGCCTACGCTGGATTCAATCTTCCGCCGCCGGAATGGACTGGTGTCTCAAGCCCGCGACGATCGAATCGGATATTACGATCACAACCGCCGCCGGAGTTCTTTCCGACCAAGTCGCGGAACACGGCTTGGCGTTAATTCTTGCGTGGGGACGCAACTTGCGTTCGTTCGTCTATGATATGCGCGTTGAGGTCGACAATCCCGACTATCGAAAATTCAAGAGGAAGCCGACCTTCGACCTGATCGGAAAAACGGTCGGAATCGTTGGATTTGGAGGCGTCGGACGTCGCTTTTCGGAAGTCGGAGGCCAAGCGGT
>JAZUGM010000298.1:0-6239 GCA_045641205.1 Thermoguttaceae bacterium | reverse complement strand
ACTCGTGAGAAACGGTCGGACGATCCAATTTGACGGGCGTGTCGAACTTATGGCGATTCAAAACCGGGTTCGACCATTCGTCAAAGAGAATGCTGTAGAAATCTTGAACGTCGGTTCGACCGCCGCGATTATTGTAATCGTTGAGCCAGTCTCCGTCGCAGTCGGTGAAATATCGGTCGGGGTCGAGCGAGTTGGCAATCTCTTTGAATTCGCGTCCCAAGGGCATGGCGCGCCAGCGTTCCCAGCCGAGCATGCAAAGTTCGTTTCCTCCGACCCAAATGAAGATCGAAGGATGGTTGCGAAATTCTTTAACGACGGTCGCCCAGCGTTCTTTAAGCGTGTCAAGCGCGGGCTTGGGATCGGTTCCCTCGGGCACGTTTCGCTTCCACAAATCGCCCTCGCCCGGCAACTGTTGCGGATACCCGATCAACATTTCGGCGTTCGGAAACATTCCGATTTCGTCGCAAGCGTCGTAATATTCGTGCGGGAGAATACAACTGTGATGGCGACAATGATTGAACCCGAACGATTTAATCAACTTCAGACGTTCGCGATACATATTAATATCGGTCGGCATTGAAAACTCGATCGGGTAGATGTGGTCGTCGCCGTAACCGCGTAAGAAGAACGGATTGCCGTTGAGTAAAACGCGAACGCCGTCGAATTTGATTTCGCGCGGTCCGTAACGCGTTTGAATCGCGTCTCGTTGAGCGGCGCCGTCAAACATAACGGTAACGCGAACGTCGTAAAGATTCGGCTCGTCGGGCGACCACAGTTCCACGTTGTGAAGATTGGCGACGATTTCGACCGTTTGTTCGCCCGAAGAAAGGTCGAGCTTCTCGAAATTCTTAATTTCTTCGACTAAGCGACTGCCCGTCTTGTCGAAAAGTTCAAAGCGCAGTAAGCCGGAAAGTTCGGACGATTTGTTTTCGTCGACGATCTTCGCTTCGGCGAGACAACGTCTAATACGCGCGAAGTTCTTATAAGGCAAGGCGTTGGGAGAGTATTCGAGCTTCGTTCGCAAATAAATAGAATCGAGACGCGTTTTCGGACGAGATTCAAGATAAACGTGCCCCCAAATTCCGCCCCATTCGATTTCAAGATAGTCGTTTAACGAGGCGGCGCCCAGAAGCGGATCGACGTCCCAGCGTTGGTCGGAGTCGACGCAAATAGCGATATTGGCGACTTCGCCCGGTTTCACGAAGGACGAAACGTTCCATTCGTGCGAACCGACGCAACCGATCGCCTCGTCGCCGATTAACTGTCCGTTGATCCAGACTTTCGCATAACGCGAGACGCCCGTGATTACGAAATACAGCGAATTTTCGGGATTCCAATCTTGGGGAATTTCGACGGATCGCTTATACCACGCCTTTCCGACGGCGTTATGTTTAACTTTGGCGGTCGGCGTTCCATACCCTTGCGCGTCCCAAATTCCGGGAACGTCGATTTTGCCGGGCTTTTTCGGCGCGTATCCTTCTGGAACTTCAGTCGTCAGCGCGTAAGACGCGTCGAACCATTTTTCCGATTCGCCGACGTTTTGCGAGTCGACGGCAAAATTCCATTCTCCGTCCAAGTCCAGCTTGCCGCGTAAAGGCGCGGTTTCCGTCGCAAGCGCGGTCGCGCAACATACGGACGCCAAGACTAGGAACGCAAACGTTTTCGTTAGTTTCATCGTCTTTTCTTTCATATTGGGAAACGATCGATTTGAACGACGCGCGACGCGACGTTCTTTCGACGATATTATGACAGACAAAGGGCAAGACGTCAAATAAAAACGCCTTGAAAAATCTTCTTACGCAAGGTCGTTTGTTTTTTAATTCGCCGCTTCATACGACGTAACCTCCGTTTAATATTACGTTGGAAACAAAACGAAGACGCCCCCTAATTGACCGCTAAAAAAATAATGTTAGAATCAAATAAGTTGTTTTTGAAATAAAGTTCAGTTCAAACGCCGACGATAAAACTTTTGTATTCCTATTCGATGGAACCGACGTTCTTTCGAATGGACTCGTCATAGACGTTGCGCCTGTGTTTATCTGAACCGTGGTTTTGGCGATATATTAAGGATATTAAGGATTTGAAATGACAAAGTATTACAAATGTAACGAGGGGGGGGGTAATAGCGGTTTTACTCTCGTCGAATTGTTGGTCGTTATCGCAATTATCGGTATTTTGATCGGTCTTCTTCTTCCCGCCGTCCAAGCGGCTCGTGAAGCGGCTCGTCGTATGCAATGCACCAACAATTTGAAGCAATGGGGTCTTGCAACGCATAACTATTGCGACATTAACAAGCAAACGTTCCCGATCGGCGCCACGAACGCGGACTCGAACGGATATGTCGGAATCAACAAGCGTTGCACGTGGTTGCCCCGTATGTACGGATTTATCGAACAAGCCGCTTTGGCGAGTCAATACGATTTCTCGAAGCACTTCTACGAATATCCGAACAACCGCAACGGCGCGGATCACGATCCGAAGGCCTGCGAAAGCGTTCAATTCGACATGCTTTACTGCCCCAGCGACAAACCGGGCAACTGCATCGGCGAAACTCAAACTTACGGGCGCGCTCGTTGCAACTACGTCGGTTGCCACGGTTATCACGCTTATACGCACGGCGACGGAGTCTCCGAACAGCACAAGAAGTATTACACGAAGTTCGACGGCTCGATTTTCGGGTTGAGCAAAGTCAATCGAATGTCTTACGTTACCGACGGTCTTTCGAACACGTTGATGTTTAGCGAGCTTCTGCTTGTCGACTCCGTCGCAGACGCCGACAAACGCGGCGACGTTTACAACGACGATCGTATGGGCGCGTTTTTCACGACGTTGCTTACGCCGAATAGCTCTTCGCCCGACGTTATGTACACCGGCACTTGTCCGGATATTGATTCTGCGGCGGGCAATCCCGAAAAACAGCGTCCTTGCACGATTACCGACGCCATAACGGAATTTTACGCCGCGCGCAGTCATCATAGCGGCGGCGCCAACGCGGCGATGGCCGACGGCTCCGTTCGTTTCTTCTCCGACACGATCGCGGAAGACGTCTGGAAGGCGCTCGGTTCCACGCACGGCGGCGAAACGGTCGCCAGCAACTGACGCGGACGCGTTAAAGTCGCGCGTCGTATTCACGCGTCCAGAGTTGTTGAACGTTGTTTTTACGGCGCGCTTTTTTATTTGACGGCAAGTCGTCCGCGCGACGTTTTGCCGTTGTTTTTTAATTTAAGAAAGCTGTCAAAATGAACTATAGAGTCGTCGTAGCGTCGTTAGTCCTGTGCCTTTCCGCTGTTCTTGTTACCGGTTGCCCAAGTAAGCCGAAAACGGTCAAAATTTCCGGCACGGTAACCGTCGCGGGCGAACCCGTCGACGTGGGCGCCGTTATGTTTAAAGAAGAGGGCAAGCCGTCCGAAGGCGCGACGATCAAAAAAGGCGCGTTCGAGTGCGAAATTCAGCCGGGTACGAAGAAAGTAATCGTCGAAGGCGTGAAAATCGTCGGGCAAATTGAAGCCGATCCTATGATGAGACCCGGCGTTATGACCGATAAGACGGAACCCTATCCCGACGAAGTGTTCCTTGAAGAAAAAACGATCACGGTCTCGAAGAAAGGCGAAACGTTCAATATCGATTATTCGGGCGAAGGTCCCGCAAAATGATCGAACGTCGATAATCGAAGACAAGGCGCACGTTTGGCGTTTCATAAGAACGAGGAGAACGATGAAACGAATCGACTTTGTAAAAGTTTCGTTGTTTTTGTGTTGTTTTTGCATATTCCTTGGCGGATGCGAGAACGCCCTTGACCAACGCGTCGCGATTTCTGGAACAATAAGCGTCGACGGCGAACGCCTTGAACGAGGCGTCGTTTCCTTCGTTTCGGTCGACGATCCTAACATAATCGACGGAGGCGTCGTTGAGAACGGCGTCTTTGAATGCGAGACGACGACGGGCGAAAAGCAAGTTCGTTGTTCCGGCTCCAAGGTCGTTGGAACTTACGCGCCCGATCCGCTTTTTCCCGATAGGGTCGTCGATAAGTTGGAAGAACTTCCAGAAAGCGCTTTTAGTCAAGAAATCAAGATCAACGTCAAAGGCAAGGGCGGTTATTTTGTAATTAAATACGAAGGCGATTTGTCGGCGGACTAGCTTCTGCGGAACCTTCTTTTTCCTCTTTACTTGACGTCGCGTTTTTCGGAGCGAGGCGTCGTTTTTGTTTCTTGCAAGTCAAAAAAGAAGACGCTCGCCAAATTTCAACCGTCTTGAAAAAAAATCGCGCCGATATAAGATTAAGGGGGAGACGTCGTTTTGACGCCGCCGTGTTTGCTTGCATAACTTTTAACCGAACGCATAAAGAAGCATAATATGATTCGAGTTTTTAACACGCTGTCGCGAACAAAAGAAGAATTTAAGCCCGTCGCGCCGGGTAAAGTCGGCATGTACCTTTGCGGACCGACCGTTTACAAGCCGAGTCATATCGGGCATATGGTTGGACCGACTATCTTCGACGCGATTAAGCGTTATTTGACTTATTCGGGCTATGAGACGACTTGGGTCGTCAATATCACCGACGTCGACGACAAGTTGATCGCGGAATCGAACGCGCGCGGCGTTCCAATGGCTTCGGTCGCCGCCGAGATGACGGAAGATTATCAAAACAACTTGAAGGCGATGGGAGTCGATTCGATCGACTATTTCCCCAAAGCGACCGATTATATCGGTGAAATTATTCAATTTACCGCCGACCTGATCGACAAAGGCTACGCCTACGCGTCGGAAGGGGACGTCTATTTCGACGTCGCAAAATTCCCGGAATACGGTAAGTTAAGCAATCGAACGCTTGAACAAATGAGCGGCGAAGGGGGCGGAACTGCCGATAGAAAACGTTCCGCGTTCGACTTCGCGCTCTGGAAATCGGCAAAGCCGGGCGAACCTTCGTGGGATTCCCCGTGGGGTAAAGGTCGACCGGGCTGGCACATCGAATGTAGCGTGATGAGCTGTTCGTTGCTCGGCGAAACGTTCGATATTCACGGCGGCGGACTTGATCTCCAATTCCCGCACCACGAAAATGAAATCGCGCAAAGCGAAGCGCGCAACGGACGCCAAATGGCGAAATACTGGATGCACAACGGTCTAATGCAAGCGTCTAACGAAGTCGGGAAAGTCGGCGGTCGTAAGACGCGCGAAGCCGATTCCGCAGAAACGCAAGGAAACGCCAAAGAGGGCGATTACGCGTCGCAAGAAGCGGGGAAGATCAGCAAGTCGAAGGGCGCGTCCGCGTTCCGCGATTTGTTGAAGAAATTCAAGCCGGAAAATATCCGATTTTTCCTTCTTTCGAGTCATTATCGCCGCCCGATTGATTATAGCGAAGCGCGACTCGATGAAGTCGGCAAAGGATTGGAAGGTTTTTATCGTTATTTTAAGCGTTTCGAAAGCGTCGTCGGCGAATCTTTCTATTCGTTGAACGCGCCCAAAACGCGAGTCGAAGGGGATAAATTCGAACAAACCGACGCGTTCGGCGGTCGTTTCGAAGAATTTGGCGTTCAAATCAAAGCGTTGCGCGCTAAGTTCTTAGACGCAATGGACGACGACTTCAACACGGGCGGCGCAATCGGCGTTTTCTTCGACTACTTGCGCGCGTTGAACAAGTTCGTCGAAACGGAAAAACTCGAATCGACGCCGACCGACGACGCAAAAGACGCTTTGAAGTCGGCGACCCTCGTCTTTAAGGAATTGGCGTCGACGCTCGGATTGTTCCGCGCGCCCGTCGAAGAAGAGGAATCCAAAGACGATTCGCTCGTCGAACCGCTGATGAATCTTCTGATCGATTTGCGACGCGACGCCAAAAAGAACAAAGATTTCGCAACGGCCGATGCGATTCGTAATCGTCTCAAGGAAATCGGAGTCGCGTTGGAAGATCGACCGGGCGGCGTCTGCGTTTGGTCGCGCGAATAATTCGACGCGTCGAAATCGTCCTTACGTCGTCTCGAGGAGATTTTATGACTTCGAAAAAAACAAAGCGTGAAAAGCAAAAGTCGGAAAAACTTTGTTGTTCGCGCGATGCGTCCGTCAAGCGGCGTCGTATTAAGAAAGCCGAGTATCGTCTCTATCGGGGCGCGCGTAAGGAGTTCAAGAAGGGTGGTTCCGTTCACGACGTCTTCTTTCATCTTATGATGAAACACGTCGCGTTTGCGACAAGATTTCTGAACGAATACCTGCCGCGAAAGTTGCGCGACGCCTTAGATTTGAGC
>JAZUGM010000297.1:0-12912 GCA_045641205.1 Thermoguttaceae bacterium | reverse complement strand
CAGTCGCGTCGGTAAAGAGCGCGAAATCATTGGCGACGCGTTCGACTTGCGCGACTTTCGCGACGAGAACTAAGAGCGTTTTTTTCGCGCGTTCTACAAGCGTCGCGCCAAGCAACGCGTAGGAACTCCCGTAACAGCCGTCCCAAACGACCGATTCGCCGGCTGAAACCCTGTCCAGCGTCTGTTGGAAATTATAAGAATCGGCAAATTGCGATTTGACGGTAGAAATAAACGGATTGTTCATATTGAAAATTCGTAAGCGTTCACGTGATATTCTACAAGGTTCGCGTGGGAATTGCGCCATAAAGCGCGCGATAATCGGAGGCGCCGTCGAAAACGCGTCCGTAACGAAACAAACGTTCGCAGAAAACCGACGTCCAAGTAGCGCCAATCAAATAAAAGCCCGACTCGACCATAAGGAACGATCGTCGCTAGTCGACGCAATTTGCCAATTCCGTAAGGAAAACGTCGTAATTCTCGCATACCGCGCTCAAATCGGAAAGTCTATCCAACGTTTCCGAAGATTCGATCTTGTTCAGACGGGCGGTCAAATTCGCAACGGGCGCGCCAAAACGAATTTGCAACATCTTGGCGATCAATTTGCGCTCCGAATTTAATCGCGAGGAAATTTCCGCCGTCAAGGATGAAACTTCCGTCGTTAAGGAAGAATTCGCCGCCGTCAAGGAGGAATTCGCCGCAGTCAAAGAGGAAACTTCCGTCGTCAAGGAGTTAATCTGTTTCTCGTATTCCTCGTAATCTTCTAGAACGGACGCCCGATCGTGCCAATACCTTTCGCGTGCGAGCCAGAACTCGTTTTCTTCTTTCGTTCTTGGAAACATTTCCGCCCCCTGACAAAGTTTCAATTATGCCCGAAGTCGACTCTTGAATCCTCGCAAGCTCCTCCTCGGTCAAATTCGGGTAAAACGCAAGAAATTTAAGCCAATTCAACAGTTCCGGGTCTTGGACGCCGATCGGTTCTTCGCCATGCTTCGAAGGAAGGCGCGCAAAAATATTGACCGCGTCGTCGTACCCCAAGTCCGTTCCAAGGACGGAACGATACTTCCATAGTAAGCGTTCACGGAAAACGCGCCCGGTAAGCCGCCGCATTTAATGCGGCGGTTGACGTTGCGCCGTTAAAACGCGACGTTTTGCAACGAACGCGGGAATTTCGCGGCGGGTTTTAACCGACGGCGGCAAAAAAAGCGGGTTGTTTATTATGGTCAACCGCCGCGTTATATGCGGCGGCTTGCCGTGAACGATTACTAAAATTCCGTACTTTATACGAATTGCGCGAATTCGACGCGCGCGCGTTCGTCGATATGAGCCGTTTCTAAAGTCGAAGCGGCGTCGATAAGTTCGTTGCGAAACGTCGCAGTTCCCCCTCCGCGTTCCTTTGTTTTTTGAGCCGCGATTTCGCCGCAAATTCCGAAAAAGGCGGTTGCGGAAACCGCCGTTTCTAAGAGCGTCAAATCGTCGGAGCCGCGCTTGCGACGCCTTGCCGCAAGCCAAGCGCATAAAACGCTTGTCAACATACAGCCTGCGCCGACGATCCTCGACGCCTGAGGCGAGCCGTTAAAGACGCCCGCGATTTGAACGCCGTCGGTAAGGACGTCGACTTCGCCCGACGCGACGACGACCGCGTTTAACTTGCGCGCAAAAGGTCTTAATTTTTTTCCGTATTCGAGCCAGTTGGCGCCGTTTACGGCGTCGTCTTCGCGGACGTCGACGCCTCGAGGTTCGCCGACGCCTTGCGCCAAAACATTAATTTCCGACGCGTTGCCTCGAATTGCCGCGAAACGAACCTCTTCAAGCAGACGACGCGTCGTCTCCGTTCTCAAATTCGAAACGCCGACGCCGACGGGATCGAGCGTTACGGGTATTCCCAGTTCGTTCGCTTTTTTGCCCGCTAGAAACATCGAGCGGATCGTCGCGTCGTTCAACGTGCCCAAGTTGAGATTTAAGCCGGAAGAACGCGCGACGATTTCTTCAACTTCTTCTTCGGCGTCCGCCATAATCGGGGACGCTCCGATCGCCGACAGCGCGCTGGCGCAATCGTCGGCGGTTACGTAATTGGCAATACAGTGAATTAAAGGGCGCGTCGCGCGAACGTCGAGCGCCCCGTCCGAAAGGCGTTTCAACTCTGGATTCCTTGATTTTTCTGAAAACCGTCTTTTTATGGGAAAACGACTACGTAAATACTACGCTAAACCCTAAAAACGTCAAGACTTTCTCGAGGCAAAGAATTATAGTTTCCCTTTGCTTTTTGCGTTTGTCTCATATTGACCTTCAATAAAAGCGTTTGTCGATTCTACTTAACGAAAGCCGTGCAAAACGCGCGACTTTTTTAAAAAATCTCCGGCGCTATGATTCCTTGACTTTTTCAATATAATGTGGAAAATGTTGACGAATTGACAATTCCTTGACGAAGCGTTTGTCGACTAATTGTCGATTTTGTCGATTCCAATTTGTCCTTTGACGCTTTTTGTTTTGTCAATTTTGGCTTATCGACGGCGCCGAATTGGTCGAGCGTTTGATCGGAAACTGTTTTCGCGCTTTAGGTGCTTTGCCTTATGCCTTTTAGAAACATTTGTTGGTTTTTACTTATTCTTGCCTGTTCGCTTTTCATCGCGTCGAAGACGTCCCTCAAGGAGCAGATCGTTCGCGAAGTCGCGCGCCAGTTGGAAAAACAGTCGCTTGAACCGCCGACGAAAAAAGCGCTTTTCGAAGGCGCCTTGTCGGGTTTGGCGCACGCCGTCGACGACCAGCCGTATACCGCTTACTTGCCGCCGCGCGAACAAAAGGACTATATGCGCGAAATTCAGGGGCAATACGCCGGCGTCGGACTTAGTCGCTTCGTAAAAGACGAAGCGTCGAAGGAATTTTATTTTGTGCCGGAACACGGCGCGCCCGCCAATAAAGCGGGTCTGAAATTAGGCGAGCGTATTGTCGCGGTCGACGACAAGGACGTCGCGCCGTTGACCGTTTACGAGTTGACAGAAGCGATCCGAGGCGAAGAAGGGAAGTCCGTCAAATTAAAAGTTCGAGCGGCGTCGTTTGATCCAAGCGTAGAAGCGCCGGTTCGCGACGTTGAAATCGTTCGCGGCGTCCTTCAACAAGACAGCGTTTCGGGCGATCGACTCGATAAAGACGGAAATTGGATTTACGCTCTGCAGGACGTTCCTGAAATAGGATACGTCGCGATCGAACAGTTTGTCGACTCGACCGGCGCGCGAACGATCGAAGCGCTGTCGAAATTGGAAAAATCGGGCGTTACGAAAGTCATACTTGATTTTCGCGGCAATCCGGGCGGATTTCTGCCCGACGCCGTCGCCGTTTGCAACGAATTTTTATCATACGGGTCTCCGATCGTCGAGACGCGTTTTAAAAACGGCAAGAGCGAGAATTTCGTCGCGCGCAAATATCCGCGCAAACGTTTCAGCGTCGCGGTTCTTATTGACGAAGAGAGCGCGAGCGCTTCCGAAATAGTTTCCGCCGCGTTGCAAGACGCCGGAGTCGCGGTCGTCGTCGGAACGCGTTCTTACGGCAAAGGCACGATTCAGAGTATTTACGAATTACCCTTTAAATCGGGACTTTTGCGTATGACGCCCGCCTCTTTTTGGCGTCCGTCGGGCGCGCCGATTCGTCGCTTGCGCGACGCGACTGAAGAGGACGAATGGGGCGTCAAGCCGGACGAAGGGTACGAAGTTCGCGTTTCGTCCGCGCAACGTTTTTATTCTCAGTGGATACGTCGCGCGCGTCTCTCGGAGCCGGAAGGAGGCGCGTTGACGCCGCAATTCTACAGTTTTGCTACGGCTTATGCGAACGACGCGCTCAAGCGTCTGCGCGAAGGCTCTAGTTTCGATAAAATCGAAGTGGCGGCGGAATTGGGCGTCGAATTGAATCCCGAATTATTGGGCGTCGCGCCGAGCGAATCGAAAGAAGACGATTCTAAAAGCGAAGAAACGTTCGTTCCGCTCGGACGCGCGCCATATTTCGATCCGCAACTTGATCGCGCGATCGATTATTTGCGTTCGATTGAAAAATAGCGTGTTCGTTCACGGTAAGCCGCCGTGTTTAACGCGGCGGTTGAGGTAGTATAATGAAACGGGTAGCTCAAATACGAGCGCGGCGTATTCTTTTCTGAAATCGTTCGTTTTTTGGTTATTCCACGCAACCGCCGAATTAAATTTGGCGGCTTACCGGGCTCGTTTTCCGTGAACGCTTGTCAAGAATTGTCGTCTTGCGCGTCTTTCTGCAAATGATCGTCTGTTTTTCGTCATACGCACTCGCGCAGGTAGGGAATCTTTTTAAAAATAACCGTCGAAACGGCGGACGCTAAGAACGCTACGAGCGCTATTAACACGCTGATCAATACGGTTCTTTCGCAACACAAAAGACGCCGAAACGAAAAAGAGACAAAGCTAAGAAAAAAAACGTGAAACAGGTATATGCCAAAAGTTAGGGAGGAAATCCAGCTCAAAAAAGCGTTTGTTTTTTCGCGTGGTTCCGCTTTAATCGACAAAACAAACAAATAAACGGAAACGGCTTGAAGAGTAACTAAGGGCGCGATGGAGCACAACGCCCATTGATAATTTATTTTTCCACATAACCACGCTTCAAAAAGACTGATTATACAAAAAACAAACGCCGCCGTCGTTCTTATGATTTTGCGCCTTTCATAGTAAAGAAGGTCCGACGCCATTTTATCGCCGAAATATTTTCCGAAAATGAAATAAGGGGTATAAGCGACGGATAACAAAGGCGCAAAAAGCGAAGTACGATAAGAGTCGGCGCGATAGATAAGATAATAAGATTGAATAAAATAAGCTAAGTACAGTAGAACGCAAAAGGTAAGAACCGCTTTTATTGAATAGTTTCTGTAAATAGTTATTAAAAAAGGCGTTATTGCATATAATCCTAAGATCATATACAAATACCACAGGTGATACCCCCACCCTGGCGTTCCATTGTAAAGCCAAGTAAGAACGTAAGACAGTTTAATTGCGGGTTCGCCCTTCATCCAATACGGTACAACGAACAAAACAACGTAGAAAAAAGACCAAAACAACAGAGGAACGCCAATTCTCTTCAAACGCTTTTCATAAAAGTAATTACAGTCTACGTTTTTAGGATTGCTCAGAAGAAAATAGCCGCTTATCATCACAAACAGAGGAACGCCCGTGCTAGAAGCGGAAAGTATCAAAGCGCCAAAAAAATCATAATTTTCCGTAGAAACGACAAAGCGCACTGTTGAATGGAGTAATACGACGCTCAGACAGGCTAAACAGCGAAGAAGTTCAAATTGCCAAACGCGTTGTTTGTTGTTGTTTGTTGTTTGTTGTTTGTTGTTTGTTGTTTGCATAGTGTTTAGCGCTCCGAAAACAAACAAATATGGACGACGCAAGATAGTCGTGTTTTATTACGGACGCGTTTCAATTACGCCGTCCTCATTTTTAAAAATCTGTAAAATATTCAACAAAATTGACGCATACAAAAAGGGTTGCGTTTCGTATTGCAACGCAAAAACTACCGAGGAAACCTATAACCCAGCGAGCCCCCAAACGCACGAAATACCCACATATCCCGCGAGTCCATATTGTAACGATCCTAAACTTTCCTAGCAAGGGGCGCCTATTGGTTTGTCGAGCTTTTTTCTCGTCTTAACCGTTTATGGGACTGTTTCGTCGTAATCGTTTGCGCAACATATCGGACAAAGTTCGCGTTGGAATCGCGCCCGCTTACGCGGCGATTCTTACGCGGCGTTTGTCACAAACAGAACGCAACGTCCAGAAACTTTGCGTGTTTTTCGTGAACGTTTACAAAAAAGATTTCCCGCGAACGATTGCAAATTTTGCTCAAACGATCGCGTTTTTACAAAGACTCGGTAATGTGAAAATCGGCGCGCGACGCGAATAAAGAAGCGTTGCGGCGTCGATTTTAGCGAATAGTCGAGAAATAATTGGACTTTTGGTCTTTTTTGGTTAGAATAGAACGCAGACGCGCGGAGCGTTGAATTTTGGACGTTTGCTTTTCGTTAAATTTAAAGGAACGAAATATGGCTTTATTCAGATTTAAAAAATTGCGCGAATTGGCGGCGGTCGACTTGTTTCTATCGCTGGCGTTCGTTTGTTTTCTATGCGTTGACAGCGTCGCTCGCGGCGCGGAAATAACGCTGGCTTCGCAGGGCGCTTCCGATTACGCGATCGTTTTGCCTAGCGAGCCGTCCGCGACGCAACGTAGCGCCGTCTCCGAGCTTCAGACGTACTTCAAGCAAGTTACGGACGTCGAACTTCCGATAATATCGGAGACGGACGCGACCGTCGATCCAGAAGACGCCCAATATTTCGTCGTTGGACCTAGCGCGCTTTCTAAGAAATTCCTCGGTTCGAACGCGGAGGATGAGATCGGTTACGACGGAATAATCGTCAAGTCAGTCGGCAAATCGATCGTTTTGAGCGGGGCTCCTTTGCGCGGGTCGATCTATTCGGTCTACGAATTTCTCGAAAAGAAACTAGGCTGTCGCTGGTGGACGTCGACGGAATCGACAATTCCCCATACGCCGACGCTGAAGATCGAAAACGACCTTGACGTCTGTTTTACGCCTCCCTTTGAATATCGCGAGTCGTATTATCGCGACACGATTAAAAATCCGATGTTCGGACTCAAGTTACGTTGCAACGGCAATTTTGAAAGCATTCCGTCGGAATATGGTTCTCATCACTCCTTTCAGTATTTCGTCCATTCGTCCTACTCGTTGATACCGCCGCAAAAGTATTTTCTCGATCACCCCGACTGGTTCTCGGAAATCGACGGCGTTCGTAAGCTCGGGTATCCTAGCTGGTCCGGATCGCCGACTTGGTTTACCGAATTTAGAAAACAGTTGAAGCCCGAACAAATTCACGATTCGGGCACGCAACTTTGTTTTTCTAACGACGAAATGATCGCGGAAATGATCAAGAACGCGCGCGAAGTCTTGCGTAAGAATCCTAACGCGTCCTTCCTTTCAGTCAGCCAAAACGACTGGCACGGGTTCTGCACTTGCGAAAAATGCCGCAAAATCGACGAAGAAGAAGGTTCGCACGCCGGTTCGTTGTTGCACGCCGTCAACAAAGTCGCGGAAGCGTTGGAAGACGAATTTCCGAACGTTTACGTCGAGACTTTGGCGTATCAGTATACGCGCAAGCCGCCCAAGATTACGAAGCCGCGTAAAAACGTCGTCGTTCGTCTTTGTTCGATCGAGTGTTCTTTCGGCTCGCCGTTGGATTCTGAGGCGAATAAGACGTTCCGCGACGACGTCGTCGGATGGAGCAAAGTCGCCGACAAACTGTTCGTTTGGGATTACGCCACCGACTTCGCCTATTATATTTTGCCTTTCCCGAATTATCGTGTTTTGGATCGGAATATTAATTTTTACAAGGATCACAACGTCGTCGGAATGTTTGAACAGGGCGACTACGAAACGCAGACGGGCGACTTTGTGCAGTTGCGCAACTGGCTCGTCGCCAAATTGCTTTGGGATCCGTCGCTCGATACAAACGCGCTTGTCGACGAATTTATCGCGGGTTATTACGCGCCGGAGCTTGTCGAGGTTTATCGCGAATACTTTGAAACGTTGCTTCAAGCGGTCGAATCAAAGAATTTCTATCTCGGCATTTACCTTACGACGACGAACGGCTGGCTTGATCTCGATTCGCTTAACAAAGTTACGCTACTACAACGCAAAGCGTTGGAAATTGCGCAAAAGCTGGAAAAAGAGTCGCCCGAACGCTACGCCGGTTTGACGACGAAAGTTCGACGCGAACAGATTCCGCTTGACGTCGTATGGCAACAAGAATATCGACGCGCTAAGTTCGAGTGTAAATTGAGGGGAATTGAATTTCTTGGACCGAAAGACCCGTTGCAAGCGGCGAAGAATCTTGTCGCGAAGTTCGACGAATTCGGCTTGACGCTCCATCGCGAATGGGAAAGCCAGGAAGCGTTCAAACAGTATAAAGACAGTTTGATCGCTCAATACGAGGACTGGACGGAAGACGAAGTCGAGCCGACGCCCGATTTTTGCAAAGATGCGCCCGAAAATTGCTGGGTTTCCGTACAAAACTACGATATGAGTAGGAATCTGCCCGGAAAGTATACTTTTGAAGTTAAGGACGAAAACGCGTCAAACGGTCGCGCGGTCAAAATGCCCGGCGATCATTTCGAATGGGCGACTTCGTGGGGCGGCGCTCCGGCGCTGGCTCTTTTGAAGCCGATCAACGGAGAAGGGGACGCGCCCGAATTTCACGTTTACGCTTACTTGCGTTGCGACGCGTCGGTCGACGACGGTCAAGCGGCGACGCTGGGCGTTTACGACGAAGTCGCGAAAAAGTCGGTTTTATACAAGAGTCTCGACGTTTCCGAGATTAAAGGGAGCGAATATAAGCGAATCGACTTGGGCGTCGCGCCCTTTACGCGCGGTCAATACGTTTGGTTTGCGCCTCCGAAACGACCTGGGGAAGTCGACGCGCTTTATATCGATCGAATCGTGATCGTGAGAGAGAAGTAATTTAGATTTTTACGCGCGACGCTTTGACGACGACAAGGAATTTTAATCAAAATTCCCTGTCGTTTTTTAGTCCTCGCGAACGTCGCGCGTTTCAACGATTTAAAATCATAGTTTTTTAGTTATGAAGACGTCCGCCGATATGTAATCGGCGGCTTCCACGCCCGCCTAATGGAGGGGGTTCGCTCCAAACTTTATCTGTGAACGTATGCCGCAGACGCAATTAGTCGTTGGCGACGATTTCGCCGACTTTCCAATTTTTCAGGTTCGCCGCGTTTAAAGAAGCCGCGACCTTGTCGGCGACGTTCGGATCGACGACAAGCGCCAGTCCGAGCCCCATATTGAAGACGCGCGCCATTTCGTCGTCTTCGATCGAACCGAGTTTTTGAAGCCAGCCGAATACGGGCGGAACGTCCCAAGAATTAGGCGCGATTTGGCACTTCAAGCCTTTCGGCAAGACGCGGGACAAGTTTTCGACGAGTCCGCCTCCGGTAATGTGCGCAATACCGCGAATTCCTTCGTTTGCGCCGAATTCTTCCAGCAGTTTCAACGTCGGCTTGACGTACAGTCGGGTCGGCGTCAACAATTCGTCGGCGACCGTCTTGCCAAGTTCCGGGACGTAGGCGTCGAGACTCAGACCAGCGACGTCAAAAACGACGCGGCGAATTAGAGAATATCCGTTCGAATGACAACCGCTCGACGCGACGCCGAGTATAACGTCGCCGTTTTTAATCGCTTTGCCGTCGATAATCTTCGAACGTTCCGCGACGCCGACGCAAAAACCGGCAAGGTCGTATTCGCCTGGATTGTACATACCCGAAAGAATCGCCGTTTCGCCCCCGATAAGCGCGCAACCGACGTCTTCGCAACCGCGCGCGATTCCGGCGACGAGCGTTTCCAACAGGTCGGGATCGTCTTTCGGCATCGCGACGTAATCTAAGAAGAAGAGCGGCTCCGCCCCGCAACAAATCGCATCGTTGACGCTCATCGCGACAAGATCGATCCCGACCGTCGAATGGCGATTCGCTTGGCACGCAATTTTTATTTTCGTGCCGACGCCGTCGGTGCAACTGACCAAGACGGGATCGACGTATTGTCTATCGGCGCCGCTCAACTTCGAAATTCCATTGAGACGGAAAAGACCGGCAAAACCTCCGTCCAGACGCATAACTCGGGGCGAAAACGTTTTGGCGACTAAATTGGGCAAACGAGACATCGATTCCGCGTAAATATCCAAATCAACGCCGGAATCTTTATAAGTGGCTTTTTCCATCGAACGCTCTTTCTTAATTTTCCACGCGCCTACGCGACGCAAATACGAAACGGTCTTCAATTATAAGTCGCATAAAAACAACCGTCAAGGACGCGGGCGTAAAAACGTCGCGAAACGTCGCGCGGAGCGTTCGTTTTCGGGGTCGTTTCGGATCATTCGAGCCAGAAGGCTTCCTCAAGCGATTCAGGAATATCGTTTTCGCCAAGATAGATCAAAGGGCGCATATAATTTTCCCAACGCGTTCGGACTTCGCTTCCTTCGAGCGTCTTAATTAATTTGTCGGGATCGTCGACTTCGTAGTAGGCGAAAATATCCGTGCCCGAAAGCCAAATTGAATAATTTTTATATCCGGCTTCTTTCAAGAGCGCCTTCATTTCAGGCCAAATTTCCGCGTGTCTGCGCAAATACTCTTCGCGCGTGTTCGGGTCTTTTAAAATCCAACGTTGAGCGACTCTCATAATATAACGGCTCCTAACGTAAAAATAAAGTAAAGCGACAAAGGATCGGGCGTCGTATTGAGGACGATCGATCCTTACGTTTGCGCGTTGCGCGCGTTATTTGCTCGTCGGCGTCAAAATCAGGGTTCCCGACCACGTTTTGACGGGCGCTTTCCAACTTTCGCCCGCTTTGAGGCTCTTTTCGAAGAGGGAAAGGGGCGAGCGCGTCGAGTCCGTATACTTGACGGCGCTTTCCTTGATTAACTTGGCGTCAAATTCCTTGTTTTCTTCGACGACCAAATAAGACGCGGCGTTGGAAATCGGCCAAGTTTCCCCGACAAGAAACTGAATCGAAACGTCTTTTTTCGCGCGAACGACCACGTCGGCGGGGACTCCTCCGTTCGTTTGCGCGTATTTGCGACCGGCAACTTCGGGCGCGACGTCGACCCACTTGTAATCGCGATTGCCGAAGGCTTTTTGACCGGCGTCAAGCGTCGCGAGGGGCAAGACTGCTTCGATCGTCAACTCGTCGGATTCGAAACAGACGACGCTCGTTTGACCTTGCGCCCAGTCGTTGCGCTTGTAATAGAAATGCCCGTCTTCGGCGCCGACGAAGGGATCCATAATTCCGTCGTCGTTGAAATCGACGACCGTCGGACTCGTGCTGTGCCCTTTAATCGGGCGCGGATCGATTTCGCCCGCCAATGCGAAATAATACAGACCGTTTTCTTCTTTCGTTTGCACGTATAAATCGGCGTTGCGATTATTGGCGAGAAGATCGATTTTGCCGTCCCTATTGTAATCGACGAAACAAATTTTGCGTCGACCGCTCGCGCCCGCGCGACCCGCGTTCAATCGCAAAGGAGCGCCCGAGGCGTCGACGAACGCGCGTTTCGGCGCCGCTAATTTCAGCTCGCCTTGCTCGTCTCGATAGCGCTCGAAGAACGCCAAATAACCTTCGACGTCGAGCATAACGAGATCGGTTAGTCCGTCTTTGTTCCAGTCGATCGCGACGGGCGTCGTTCGCCATTGGGTCAAGAGTTCTTTTCCTTTGGGGAAGCGCCAGCCCCACGCGAGTTTCTGCGGTTCGCCGTCCCATTCGACTTCGACCGCGCGCGGTTGCGCGAGACGCGGCTTGCCCTTTTCTCCGACGTTTTTGTACCAGAAGACGTTCCCAAGAATCGAGTTGAGAAGGACGTCTTTCAAGCCGTCTCCGTCCCAGTCGGCGACCGACAGGGTCGTATATCCCCATTTCGGCTCGCAAGGACCTTGAATCGAACCGTTGGGACCCGCTTTAATTCGAATCAAACTCGAACCGTCGCGTCGCGTTTCGACAAGGGACGCGCCCGGAGGAATCAACTCTTGGGCGTTGGCTAGAAGCCCGTCGTTCCGCTCGCTGGACAACGCGACGGGCGACGCCCATTTCGGAGGATCGACGCCCGGTCCGCTTAGATTTTCAAAGAAGAAAACGTAGCCCGCGCTGTTCCCGCAAATTATATCCCAATCGCCGTCGTCGTCCCAGTCGACGCCCCAAGGAGTCGAAAGAGCGCCGCATTTCAGCGCGTCGGGGATTTGTTTGAAATAGAAGGGAGGTTCGAAGAGCGGCTTGCCGTCCTTGAAACGACCCGTGTTTTTGAAGAACGCGACGCGACCGTCTTCGTCGCCTAGGAGAACGTCTAATTTGCCGTCTTTGTCCCAATCGAACGCGACGATCGTCGGCATCGCCAATTCGGCGGCGGCGGGGGCGCCGTCTTCTAGCGCGACGGGCGCGAACGGCTTATAGACGGGCTTGGTTCGCGTTCCGACGTTTTCGGAATACTGGATCGTGTCCCGAAATTCTATTCCGACGATATCTAAATCGCCGTCTCCATCCCAGTCGGCAAAGTTCGGATTAGGCCAGCCGAACGTTTCCAGATTATTTCCGTCGCAGTCTTTGAGCATCGTCGGCGCTTCGTAGTCGGGCGCGTCGTTCGTTCCCTTGTTGCGCAACAGATAGATATTGCCGCGCAACGGACCGTTTTTCCAGACGCCTTCGGGCGTGTAGGCGTCGTCCCAGCCGTAGTCGGTCCAGTCGTCCGATCCGACGACGATATCCGTAACGCCGTCGCCGTCAAAATCGACAAGGCGCCACATATTTCCGCGAACTTTGTTAAAATGGACGTTTTCGGGGAGCGGCTTGCCGTTCGAAAGCAACGGCTTGGGTTTTTCAACGCCCGTGTTGATAAAGTCCGGGTATTCTTTGCCGGGCGTAAGGACGCGTAATTTCCCGTCGACCCAACTCGGCTGAACGTTAATAACGCCCTTACTCAAGCGCTTGGCTTTTTCAAACGTCGGTTTGATCGGGTCGTCGCCGCTGTTTCGGAAATACCAGACGCCGTTGTAGGGCACGTCTTCGCAACTGACGATCAAATCCGTTGCGCCGTCCTCGTCGACGTCGGTCGGAACGATCCAAGACCATAGCCCGACGGCTAAGAACGCGTCGGCGTCTGAATTATTGACTTCGACGCGTTCGAGCCCTTCGGCAACGCAAACGCTTGGAAGCGCCGACGATAAAAAACACGCCGATAAGAAACAGGAAATTAAAACGAACAAAGGGGCAATTTTCATTTTCATAAGCGACCTCGCGTCTTTAACTGGCGATAAAACACGTTGCGCGTTATTAT
>JAZUGM010000296.1:0-25507 GCA_045641205.1 Thermoguttaceae bacterium | reverse complement strand
TATCGTTGATACGCGGCTTTCCGTGAACGCATTTTTCTCAGTTCAAAGTGTTAAAATCACCGCAAACAAGGGCGTTGCGCGAATAAAAAAGCGCGGAATACGCTAATCTCGTTTTTTCTTAGAAAAATTATCGTTTATCTTGTCTATTTTTTTTTTTTGATACAATCAGCGCTCCCGGCGTCGAAGATTATGTCGAAATAATTTGACTCGCCCTCGTTACAGACTGAAACGAACGTTAATTTCAAAGGGTTACAGGCAAAAGCCTTTGAGCGAACGGTAAGCATATGGTTAAAGAAATAGTCGTAGAGTTCGGCGGAAGGAAGAAAAAAGTCTCGACGTCGGAGTTGCAAACGCTCGCCCAAAAGAAGTATGTAACGCCCAATTCTCTCATTTGGATCGACGGACGGCAAACGCTTCTTGGCGACGCGATGAACCAACTAGGATTGGACGACGGCAAATCCTCGTCGATTTGCGATAATAATTTGTCGCTTAACGACTCGCGCGTCAATTTCTTGCCTAATAGTTCGGTCGACGTTTCTACCGTTGAAGTAACGAACGATTCGAAAGTGAAGTTAGTCGTTCCCATTCCCGACGACGATTCGAACGCGCTCGCGTCCAAAGCGACGAAGACGCCTTTAAAGATTCTATATATTTCCGTTTTAATAGCGATTTTTATTTTTGCGCTAGTTCTCGTTGTTTTTACTCGGAACGATAAGAAAAACGTCGATAAATCCGAGGTCAATAAATCCAACGTTATGGAAAGAAGCGTCGAAAATTCCGCGAAAGAATCGGAAAACGATAGCGTCGAAGTTCCAGCGTTTAAGGAGACCGAATCAAACGCGCGCGATTTTCGAAATTCCCAAGGTGAAGAATTTGATTTTTCGGACAAGCCCAAACCGTTAAACGACGACGAAGGGACAAACGAGGAAAACGCTAGAAACAAGAAAAACGAGGACGAATTAGGCGGCTTGGAGTCTACGGACGAGACAGCCGAGCCTTATTCCAAGAGAACGCCGTACAGTGAAACAAAAGAAAAGGAAGAGGACAAATCGTTTCACCGTAGGAAAACTACGTATGATTCCTTCGACGAAAAGGAAGAATTGGACGTTCGGAAATCCAACGTTTCCGAAAAAACTTTGACTTTCGAGTATCAGAACGAGCCGTTTAAATCGTCGGGCGACAAAATTCCCGCCGAGTTTGCGGGCGTCGACGTCAAAAGTTTGTATGAAAATATTGTCAAATACTTGGATAGTTTGAATTTAGAAAAAGAACCTTACGAATCCGTCAAACAGTACGAAAAGCGTTTAAAACAATTACGTTCGGAATTGCTTGAGCGAGGGTTGTTGGGAAATATAACGTTTTCGTCAAAGATTGCGCTCGTTTTTCACACGGAGGCTTCCGCAAAGTATGATCGTAGTCGCGCGCGCGTCATAAGTTCGTATGACGCGACGCGGAAAATCTTTGCCGTTAAACTGGTCGAGCCCGTTAAATCCTACTCCTACCTCGAAGACGACGAATTCTGCAACGTCTGCTCCGTAGCTGAAAAATCCGGCGGATATCAAGCGTATGAGCTTACAGACGTTAGTTGGACAATATACGACATTCCGAAAGATCAAGCGAGCAAATTGCTCGATTCGTGCGCCGTTTTGTGCGTGTGTTCGCTCCAATTCGGTCTTGACGTGGAAAATATTCCATACGACGACGCTTCCGCGATTCTTTATACTTCGAAAATAGGAACTCTTTACAGACTTTACAAAAAGATCGAGCAGACGTTGTTTATAACAAAGCCGGAATACTGGATTTACGACGAAAGAACAGGCGAAATAATCGCGACGTTTACCGAACAAGAAACGGTTCGAAACAAACGCAAGTATTGGGGAAAAGACAATCTCGCCCGTTCTTCGAACGTCGACAAAAGCGACGACGCGACTTCCGTTTCGCAATCTTCGCGTTCCTCGTCCGACGACGCTGATTTCGAAAGTTTACTCGCTTGGAACGACGACTCCGCTTCACAATCTTCCAGTTCCGCGTCCGACGCCCCGCAAGATTCCCCTTCCGTGAAATATCGAACGATTACGATACCCGACGACGCAGAAACATTGGCGGAGGCCTGCAAACTTGCGCGTAAAAACGATCATATTCTTCTCAAGAAAAGTTCTCAGCCTTATTCCTTGGGAACCGACTCCACTTGGCTAAGGTTGACTCAAAAACTTACGATCGCGGGCGAAACCGGCGATCCAAGCGACGTCGTTATTCGCTTGAAAAACGGTCAGTCTTTGTCGATCCAAGCGGACGACGTTTCCTTTGAAGGAATAACTTTTTTACGCGCGGAATCAAGTCACGACGTCTGCGCGTCGACGGAATATTCCAACGTTCAATTTCAGCGTTGCGATTTTAAGTGCGCCTCGGGCGCCGAAGACGCGATCGGCGTTTCCGCTATGGGAATAGCGGCGACTTGCGTTTTGAAAGATTGCAGATTCTTTAATTTCGGAATTTACGCTTTAGACGTCGACGACGACGCAAACGTCGAGTTAAAAGAGGGCGTCTTTGAAAAGAATCAAATCGCCGTTCAACTTCGCCGCAAAGGGTCTTGCGACGTTCAAAAGACGCTGTTTCTTTCCAACGCGACCGCTTTACGAATCGAAAACGAATGCGAAGCGATCGTCAAAAATTGTCGTTTTAAGGGCGACAAACGCGTTTGGGATCGCGAGGCCGGTTCGATCGTCCAAGCGACGGACAACGAAGGAGACAAACAATAATGGACGCGATCACGCGGCGGCGCGCGCTCAAGACGTTTTTGCAGACTTTTCTCTGCGTTGCGTCGACGCTGGGAAATTTTTCCTGCGTAAAGAATTCGGCGCCCGGCAAAGTTGAGACGGCTAGGATTCGCGCCGACGTCGAGCAAGCGGAAAAACTTTGCGAACAAGGCAAATGGGACGAGTCGTATCGACTCGCCGATTCCGCCGTCGTCGCCATCCGCGCCGACAAATACGACCAACAAGGAACGCAACTACAAATCAAGGAAATGCAAGACTATTTGAAAAGAGGTCGTCAAACGATGGACGTTTGCGCGTCGCATTTTACAAAAGACGCTTCCGACGTCGACGAGGACGAAACGTTGATATTCGAATTTTGACGCGTTTTCAAAGGACGGACTATCAAACGACGAAACTATCAAACGAACGCTCAACAAGAGCGAGGGTAAAAATGGGCGATTTAATCGAACGGAAGAAAAAACGTTTATTAAAAACTATCGTATGTCCTCATTGTTGGACGGAGTTCGCGACGGAGGACGTATTGTGGATCGCGGAATCCCTTGATTTTATGGGCGATTATAAACTGGGCGAGTCGGAACGAGCGCGATTTTTGCCGACGGAATTTAACGAAAAGGGCGTCGCGATCGATCCTAAGGGACTGCCTTGTAAGGATATGGCTTGTCCTCGTTGTCATTTGCGACTCCCGGCGTGCATACTAGAAGCGCCCGCCGTGTTTCTTTCGATCGTCGGCGCGCCCGCGACGGGCAAATCTTATTTTCTCACTTCCTCGACGTGGTTTTTACGTCAAATCCTAGCCGGTAAATTTCATTTGAATTTCACCGACGCCGATCCTGCGATGAATCGTCAATTACAGAATTATGAAACGTTGCAGTTTCAAAACGAGGAAGACAAGATCGTTAAAATCGAAAAAACGGAAGAAGAAGGCGCAGGATACGACGTCGTGCGTTTAGGGGATCAAAACGTCGTGTTTCCGCGTCCCTTTCTGTTTTTCGTCTCTCCTACGTCGGATCATCCGCAAAGAGCCGACGTCGAACGCGTTTCGCGAACAATTTGTCTTTACGACAACGCGGGCGAAAGTTACTTGCCCGTTCAAAACTCGGATTCGTCGTCTTTGCCCGTCACGCGCCACTTGGCGAAGAGCGAATGCGTCTTCTTTTTGTTTGATCCGACGCAAGACGCGCAGTTCCGCGCCGCTTGTAAAAAAGTCTCCGACGACCCGCAACTCGACCTTGCCGTTCATACGCCCGTGCAACAAATCCAAATATTGGGCGAAATGATTAAACGAATACGACAACACCGCAATATGAGCGCGACGGAACGTTTTCATAAGCCGTTAATCGTCGTCGTTGGAAAGTTCGACGTATGGAACCGACTAATTCCGAACGTCGATCTGCGCGAGCCGTATTCAAAACTGGAGCATCAAGGGGAGAGTTGCTACGTTTTGCGAACGGACTACGTAAAAAAAATGAGCGCGCAAGTTCGCGCGTTGCTCCTTGAACGAATCCCCAATTTCGTAACGACGGCGGAAAGTTTCGCGGAAGAAGTCGTTTATATTCCGACAAGCGCGACGGGAGTCTCGCCGACCTACGACGAAAAAAACGGCGTTTTGGGATTTCGTCCCAAGGATATGAAGCCGATTTGGATTACCATACCGATGCTCTACGCGCTTTCTCGAACGACCAAAGGCGTCGTTTTCGGATATTCAAACGACAAAAAATAACGAGCGATCAGACAAAAAGACGTCGTTGCTTGCAACGACAAGCGTAAAAGGAATTAAAAATGGCGACGGAACTTATTTACACGTCGGCGCCCGCCGGATTGAAGCCTGGAACTTATGGATTTTGCGTCGTCGCTTGCACGCGAGGTCTGAAGGAATCCTACGCGACGGCGTTGCAGTCTCTTTCGGGTTATCGTCGCCTTTTTTCTCCTGAATCTGGACGAGAACGCCAAAATCCCGTCGTCTACGCAAATTACGTCGTGGAAATAGGGGGCGTTCCAACGCGCGTTTTATCCCGAGTCGGAGACGCGGGGTACGACTATTCCAATCGAACGAACAAAATCGCCCATCATCTGATTTTATCAAATTCCGAGTTGGCGTCGGCGGGACCGGCGGCGCTCTTTGCCGTTCCGAATTTGTTTGTCGAACGGTGGAATTCTAAGCCGACCTATATCGAACAGGAAAAAAAGATTCCGACGCCGACGGAGGCTCCGTTAAGAGGTTCCTATTGGAAGGAACTGACGGGCGACTCCGAATGGGCGCGAGCGCTTGCCGCGACCGTCTCGACCGATCGTTCCGTTCTCCTGATCGTTCGTCCAGACTGCGACGTCTTGCGATTATATCGCGAAGCGCTCGAGCTTCTGCCCCCGAGACAACGTTGGAACGCCACTTTTTCGACGTATTTTACGTCGGTTCCGCCCGGCGTTCGGTGTCAATGGAAGGCGGTTATAACGGGATCGCCCGAAGAAGAACAATTACGCGCAAGACGCGATACTTTGGTCGTCGATTTAACCGACCCTAGAAAAACCGGCGAGTTGGCAAAATTTGTCGCCAATCTTCCAAATTGGCGACTTGAAAAGCAAGCGACGCCGCAACCCGAACGGAACGCCGTTCAAATAGAGACGAGAGTTTCCGCGCCTCGCCCGACCGATCCTGCGACGCCCCAAGTTTCTGATCGTCCCAAGGTATACTCCTTGCGCGCCGAAGACGTTTTGACGACCGGCGTGCCGATCAAGCCCAAACCGATTAGAAAAAAGTTAAATTACGGACGCGACGCCGTTCTAACGACGGACGTGCCCGTGAAAAAAAACAACAATGTCGTAGCAATCTTGGCGTCCATAGGAATTTTGAGTCTCTTCCTCGTCGTGTTTGGCGCGGTCTTTCTGTTCACGTGTACGCATTCCAAGGACGCGAACCCCCAAAACGGAAGTAGCGTCGGCAATTCGGAAGAACCGAAGGAAACCGACCAAGAAACGGAAAATTCCGATTCGGAAAAGGGAACGACCTCCGTCGACGACAACGACGGAAGTAGCGTCGTCAATTCGGAAGAACCGAAGGAAAACGACCAAGAAACGGAAAATTCCGATTCGAAAAAGGAAACGACCTCCGTCGACGACAACGACGGAAATAACGCCGACGATTCGGAAGAACCGAAGGAAACCGACCAAGAAACGGAAAATTCCGATTCGAAAGAGGAAACGCCCGACGTCGACAACAAAAACGAAAACAACGTCGACGATTCGGAAAAACAGAAAAAAACTCCCCAAGATACAGAAGCCGCCAATCTGATCGAAGAAGACGCCGAAGAAAAAATAATCGACGCCTTCAATAAATTTGCAGAAGATTGGAAATCGGAAGATTCTAACGTTATTCAAAAAATATCGTTTTCTACTAGCGGTAAAGACGCCAAAGAGATTGAAGAAGGGATCACTGGAACATATCAAGGCAACTTAAAGAATTTAGTAAAGATTTGTCAAGAGAATAAGCATACGCTTGATCTTAAAGTTCGTCTTCTAGACAAACAACATTATATTGACGATCCCAATAGCCGGGAATGTTCAAGAAATTTTGATTTTAATCAGGAAGCCGCGCAAGAAATAACTTTTGATATTCATCGTACGAAAAACAAAGGGGAAAACAATAGCATAACGTTTAAGATTAATGATGAAGGTTCTTTATCGATAATCTTTTCAGATCAAAAGATTCGTGATTACTTTTTATTGTATGGTCAGATTCAATGGTCTGTAAACACGGATACAGGTCCAATGCAAAGCCCTTATATTGCGCTTTTAGAGGCGGAGAAATCATATTTTCCACCATTTAAACAAGACGACAAAACATTAAGTTTTGATATTGACCTTAAAAAAACGTATGAAAAGACTGAAATTTCCAAACTTGAATGGAAGTTTCTTAATCAAATTCGTAACAAAAAAGATTCAAAAGTTTACTTAATAGTCGAACTTGAATCAAAGCAACAGAAGGATTTAGAGGAAAAAAATAAAGAACTTGGATCAAAGCAACAGGAAGTTTTAAAGGAAAAAAACGGGAAATACCAATATGCCATAAATAATTCAAAAATTGAATTTTCATTAGATGATAAAGACGAAGATGAAGGAAAATGCGTAATAAATTTTACGCCTCCTAATAGTTCCTCGATAGATCATATCAAAAACCATATCGTTGAAGATTTAACTATAAAAGTATGCTTAGGCGATAAGGATGGACGGACGTTATTAAAAGTTATTAAAGACAAACAACCAGAAGACAAACAACCAGAAGAACCGGGCGCCAATCCCAATTCTAACCAAGCTAGCCAAAATGACGTTAAATAGTCGTAACGAAAATATTGTCGCCTATTCGAATCAACGTTTGACGAGCGTTGCTATTCAAAGAACGTCGTTTACGTTGGATATAACTTTGAGCGATTAAACGGATTTTATTTGAGCGTTAATATGAGCAACAGTAGAGAGATAGTAGAAAAGATACGCGGCATTCTTGCCGATCCAACGGGCGCGTCCCAGTCGCAACTTGAGGGCATAGCGGAAGAATTTGCTTCGCGTTGTCGACGCCTCGACGAACTATTGACGCGTTTTATTTCTTCCCTCAATATGGGTTCCTATGCGGAAGCGGATCGCATTTCTTGCGAGGAATCCCTTGTCGACGAATACAACGCGCTAAATTTTCCACAGTGGCAGGAGTGGCGCGAGATATGTCAGTCGCTCGGTTTGCGTTTGCCTCCGGCGATCAACAATGAAAACGGGGCGCGTCTGCTTCGTTTTGCCTCGGAATACGGGTCTCGTCGCGATTTGTTTAGCTTATTGCGTCGTCAAGCGCTTGAAGACGCGCCCTACGACGAACGTCTCGACGTTTTATACCAACTTGAGGCGGTCTTTACGGGCAATCCTATTTGGGAGCGTTCGATTCAACGTTTAGAAGAAACGCGCTCCAATGAAATTGAAAAGTTTCTGAAAGAATTTCAGTTCCAAAACGTCGGTCGCTTTGAATCCAACATACGACTTTTGACGGGGTTACTCGAAGAATTGACTAGCCCCGTGCGTCATACTGCGGCGTCTCCGGAACTTTGCCAAAAGTTGCGCAAGGGAATCGCCTATCTTTCAAGCGAAAACACGTTTCAGCAGATGCTCGTTTTACTCGGCGATTGGCAAAACGCCGCGCTTGTCGATCAAGAGTCGTCCTTTCCCCAGTATCTCGAACGTTGGAACGAACTGTTGGCGTCCTTGGATTCCGACGCCGTCGTACCGGCGGAAATGCAAGGCGTCGCGGATAAGTTGATCGCCCTAACGCAAGATTATCAGCGTCGACGAAATCTCCTCGACGGTTTTAATCGTCGCGAGTTGAAATTGTCGACGCTCCTTTCTCAAAACGCGCCCGAAGCGGATTTAATCGCGGCGTATTCCGATTTAGAAGTCGCGGCCGAGGCGGTTGGAACGAACGTTCCGACGGGGATAGCCGAAACGTATCGCAACCGCGTCGCCAATCTCCGTCTCCAGCGTTCTCGTCGAATCGTCGCGTCTTTGGTCGTAATTATTTTCATCGGGGCGCTACTGATCGCGGGCGTATGGACGGCGTCGCGTCGAAGCGCGCGCCAAAAACTTGTCGCCGAGGCGACTCAAGAAGTTTCTTCCAAACTTGACGCGTTCGAAAAGGACGATTATTTCGCGCTTGCCGAGGCGCGACGCGTTCTCGAGGCTTATGAAAAGAGAACGTCCAACTTGGAAGTCGAACCCGATTTTATCAAACAGAAGGAGCGGCTCGAACGTCTTGAACGAGACGATCAAACGCGAATCGCGCAATTCAAGGAACACGTCGACAAGCTCGAAAAAGCGCACGCGCAAGAGACCAGCGTTCCTAGTTCCGTTAATTTTCTAAAGGACGCCGCGAAGACGGAAGAAGAAAAAGCGATTTATTTGCGTTTAAAGAAAGAGGATTTAACGTGGCAAATAGCCGCGCAAAAACGCGTCGACGAAAAATATTCGGAAAAATTAAACAAATCGATCGACGCGGAAAAAGAGTTGGAAGCCAACATAAACGAACTTGACTTCGATTCTCAAAAAAAAGAAATTTCACGTTTGCGAGGCGAAATAGCGACGTTGACTTCTTCCGCTCGCGTCGTCAAGGTTTCCGACGTTCTTCAAAAGACGACGGAATCGCTCGTCGTCGCTCTCGACGGTTTGGAACGTCGCGTACTTACGGCGGAAGCGATTCGCAAGGGAACGGAAGCGTTGCAAAACGCGCTTGACGACGCCGACTCGTATCAAGCGGTTCTTGAGGAGTTGGACGGGCAATTAGAAGAATCCGACTTGAAAACGAGCGTTCGTTTGGCGAAAGAGTCGGCGTCTTTTCTCGACGACGTAAGCGCGTGGAACGCTTTTGTCGAGCAATACGCAAGTCTTGCGACTAATCAGGAAGCGAAAAGCGATTTATACGAAGCGTATGCGACGGAACTTAAAAATTCCGCCGAACGATTTTCCTTTGCTCCGAAATTCGACGTTCTCCAACGTCAAGCCGACGCGTTCCAAACTTACGCGCACCAAGGCGGATTCCAACAAACGTCGCAAGACTTGCTCAAACTTTTTAAACGATATTCGAAGCCCCTTTGGCTCTTTCACTTCGAAGACGGCGATTACTATTACTATTTGACGTCAAAAGTCGATAGTTCGACCAAATCGGCGAGAAACAAGATTTCCGATACGTCGGACGAAGACTTTAATTTGGATCTAATCGACAAAAGCGAGAGGGATTCGCTCAAACCGGCGGCGCAATACGAATTATATCAATTAATTTCCGAAAGTTTTAAAGGAAGCGTTTCGGAAAAAGAAGAATTTGACGCCATTGAAAAAGTTTTGACGCGCTGTTTCGACGCGGAAGTAAAAATCGATCCTTATTTGAGAGTCGTCTTAATTAGAGAAATATTGGGAATCGTCGTTCATTCTCCTGATTTTTCCGCTTTTCAAGAGATTCTTGACGAAATCGACGGCGATTCTGAATTTGATCCGTCGACGAATTTTTACCAACCGAGTCGCGAACTGCGCAAGCAACGCGAACTTGCGACGACAATTTGGTCAAAACTTTCGAAAAACGACCGCTTCGAGGTTGTAATGAAGCGCGCGCAAGACGCGTTTAAGTCGCGTCAAGAGGCGTTAAGCCAACGTTTCAAGTTAATCGGTTTTATCGACGTCCAAGGGAACGCCGTCCAGTTGAACGCAAATCTTGACAATCTTCAAGACGGTTCGCTTTGGATTTTGCAAAAAGAAAACGGCGCGTCGCGCGCGACGGAATGCGGAGTCGTTCTCAACGGTCAAGCGCAAATTCGCCCGAACTTTGCGTCGTTCCGTTGGTCGCCCGTGTTTTTACTTGTTAAATAAATCGATTTTGCATACTCCTCGCCTTTGAGTTTTTCCCTTCCAAAGTCTGAAAACCCCTTCGGGTATGCGACGGAGTCTGAAAAATTTCAAAGGCAAGGAGCGTAAATAACGGGGAGTTAAACCAGTGAACTATTACATAGAGATTAAAAATAGGACGTTCGGTCCCTTTACTCGCGAGCAAATCGACGAGAAAATCGCCGCCGGATGGCTTACGCGCGAATCAAAGATTTCTTACGACGGACAAAACTGGAAAAAAGCGGACGACGCCGAAGAATTATTTCCTAAAGCGCAACAACCAAGTTATTCGGCGCCTCAAAATTCAAACGTCGCCGTTGAACAAACGCCTCAGTCGCGCGAATGGTATCTTAGCGCCGATGGGAAAACGGGTTCCGGTCCCTATACTTCCGACGATATCGTTTCGGCGTTCAACGCCGGAAAGGTTAATTTAGATTCGTTGGTATGGCGAAACGGCGAATATGCGCGTCCGATAAAGAAAGAACCCTTTTTTGCAAATTTAACGTCCTCTTTCGACGCAGGCTCCAATATTCCGAAAAACGACGTCTTCAACGCGTCTTTTAGTCCGAATTTAAGTTCGAACGCCGATTTGCAATTTGCCAAAACAATTAACGCCAGACAATTCAAAGCCTGGTTTGTGGGCGTCTTGACTTTTTGTTTTGGCGTTTTAACTTTGATTGCTATCTTGTATTTAGCGTTCAAATCGGAATTTGACGAATTCGGATTCCCGGAATTTAAAGAAAAACTATTCGGTTTACGCGCGGGCGTTTGCGCCTTGGGAGCGTTTGAGATTCTTTCTCTGTTGTTTATAATCTTCCAACCGCAGTTTCTTAGTTCGTTATGGAAATCGATTCCAGCCGAGGTAGCGCGCGTAAAATCAGTCGAAGCCGCCGGTTTTTTGTTTATACCGTTTTATAACGCGTATTGGATATTTGTCGCGTTGTACGGTTGCGTTTGCGACGTCAATAAAGCGTTAAAACGTTCCGGTTCCGAATTGGAGAACCGACATTTTCTCATAAGCGAAGGAATCGCTGTGACTTATTGCGTTTTATTGGCTCCTTGTTTAATATATTGGTTTGCTTCCCTTTTTTGGCCGTCCTTGTTTTTGGCGCAAATCTTTCCCGTACATCCAATCATAGTCTGGATAATACAACTGTTGTTATTTCTTATCGCTTTAGGGTTCGACGTCTTTTATCTAAGTTCCAAATTGAAAAAAGCCGTTCTTGAATTGAACCAACGTAGTCGAACTAATTGACGCGTCGTCGGCATATCGGCAAAAGTAAGCGTTCACGGAAAACAAGCCCGGTAAGCCGCCGAATTTAATTCGGCGGTTGGTGTTGAATAACCAAAAAACGAACGATTTCAGAAAAGAACGCGTTGCGGTCGTATTTGAGCAATCCGTTTCATTATACAACCTCAACCGCCGCATTATATGCGGCGGCTTACCGCGAACGCTTACCGGCAAAATATAATTTGTTTTCCTTTCGGACGTTACGAAACAGATCAATGATCAAAAACAACAAAAGAAAATTATCTTGGGAGCGCGACGATTTTGAGCGCCTTCTTGGTTTTACCGGGGGGCGTTATATGAAAGTCGGCGCGCTTTCGTCGGGCGTCGTCGCCGGTTTCTTCTCAGTCGTATTTTACGCGACGTTGCTTTACGTCCCAAGTTGCGCTTTTAGGTCGGCTCTTATGGAACGCGGCTGGACTCCTTACGCGGTCGTGTTCCTTGGATTCTGGACGTTTTTTATCCTTTGGATCAAGACGCGCAAAATTAAACTTCAACGTCAAGCGCTTGCGGCGTCGATTCTGCCCGACGATCCCGAATTCGTGCTGACGGTTAAAACGGTCGACGCGGTAGCGTTAAAAATCGCGGAAATAGCGGATAATCCAAAAAGTTTTTTACTTTATCGTCGCGTTCTTCAAACGCTGTCCAACCTTCGCAATCTTGGGCGCGTGTCCGACGTCGACGCGTTGTTTCGTTCCCAAGCGGAACAAGACGACAACACGACCGAATCGAGTTACGCGCTCGTTAGCGGCTTCCTCTGGGCGATTCCTATTTTGGGATTCATTGGAACGGTCGTAGGTCTTTCTTCCGCGATCGGGAATTTTACGGGCGTTTTAACGTCGTCAAGCGACGTTTCGGAACTTACGCCCGCGCTAAAAGAAGTAACGGCTGGACTTTCGACCGCGTTTGAAACGACGCTCGTAGCGCTTTGCGTCGCGTTGTGTTTGCAACTCTATTCGACGTTCGTTCGCAAATCGGAAGAAGAATTCCTCGACGACTGCGCCGAATTTTGCGCCGTCAATATCGTCGCGAAGTTGAGACTGGAAAAAGACGCGCGCAATTCGAGCGACGACGATTCAGGCGACGATTCAGACGACGAATAGGGTGTTTTTATGCGACGTAAAAACGGCGATTCTCCTATTTCGCTCTTTTCTTTTCAGGACGCGATGACCGGCGTTTGCGGAGTCGTCGTCCTAATTACGTTGATTTTGGCTCTTGAGCTGACGCGCAGAGTTGAAATCGAGGCGTCGTCGATCGTATCGCAAACTCAATTTGACGCCGCGCGCGCGAAAGTTCGCGCGTTGCAAGCAGAACTTGACGTAGCGACGCGAAATAGCGAAGAACAAGCCGCGATCGACGCCGACTTCGCAGGAACGACGCCCGAGGAGGCGCGCTCCGAATTGGAAGCGGTTGAAGCCAACTTTCGGAAAGCGCGCGAGGAAAACGAAAAGCTAAACGGGGAACTGGCGCAAACGCAAGGCGAAGAAAACGATCTTCAAAGATTACAAGACGAACTTGAACGCGCGTCTTCCAAATTGGAAACGCTTGAAGAGGAATTAAACGCGGCGCGGAATTATTCGGTTTCAACGTCGAACGCCTACTATAAGTTTCCCGCGAACGTTCGTGAAACGCCTTGGTTTTTTGAAATTTCCGAGGGTAAAATTCAAGGGACGACGCGCGACAAACAGACGCAAACTTTTCTTGGCGAATCTTGCGCTAAAAAATTCGTCAAATGGGCGATAACTCGCGATCGTTCGAAAGAATATTTCGTTTTAGTTTTTCGACCGTCCGGGGCGGGTTTATTTTCCGAATTGACGGCGTTGTTGCAACTGGCTAATTATCGCTACGGCGTCGATTTAGTAGCGGAAGACGTCGAACTTCGTTTTCTTACGGAAGAATCGCGCAAGGAAGAGTAATGCGTCGTAAACATAAACGCCAAGACAGTTTGGAACTTTTCCTTGACGCCGTGTGCAATATGTTCGGCGGCTTTTTGTTCATTATGCTTTTCGTCGTTCTTTCGATTCGAGCGACTAGCGAGAGCGCTTTTTTGCCTAAGAAAGGCTCGGTCGTCTCGGCTACGGATTTGGCGGAACTTGAAACGGAAGCGGAATTATTGCAAACTCGTCTGGACGCCTTGAACAAGTCTATGCAAGACGTGGAAACGACGAAACGACGCCTTGTCGATCCCGAGTCGGAACGGCTATGCCGTCGTATCGTTGAAACGACGCGCGAATTGCGTCAAATTCAAGACGAAAACGAACGTCTCGCGCGCTCGTTTATAGACCGAAAGAAACGACTCGACGAATTAGAAGCGCAAAAGAACGCGCTGAATTCCAAAATTAAAGAGACGTCGGACTTCTTAGAAGATCAACGGAAGGAAAATCGCGAAAAAGAACGCAAAGAAGCGCGCGACGGCTCGCCTCCCCAAATGCGCGAATCGAATAAAGCCGAAATCGGCGTTATTTTGAGATACGGACGCCTTTATTTTTGGCATAGGCGCGGAACGCGTCGCCTCAACGACAAGGAATTTTGGATTCTTGAAAAAGAACGCGACGGAGTCGTCGTCGTTCCCAATCCGCGAAAAGGAATCGATCTCAACGGAACCGACGTCGACGACCGACTTGAAGACGCTTTCAAACGTTACGACCGCGACTTGTACAAAATCGCGCTCGTGGTTAGTCCCGATTCGTATAACGAATATAAGATCGTATGCGACTTCTTAAAGGGTAAGGGATTTGGCGTCCGACCGTTGATCGGCGCGTCGGGCGAAAGAATATCCGATCGAGGCGGCGTCAAATCCGGCGAACAGTAATTTCTTTTGCAGAATTCTGTAGAATTACGGCGATCGCTCGCGAAAGTCGCGCAAAATTCGGTATGCGTTCACGGAACGCATACCGATAACCGATCGGAATTCTTACCACAGCCATACGTAAATTCCCACGTAAAACACGACAAAGATCGTCCACCAGAAGGCAACGCTTTGATAAAAAGGTCGTTTCGGCTCGCCAAGCGGTAGGCGAATATTTTGAACGGAGAACGTAAGGGGCGCGATTTCTTCAACTTCGCGCGCTTTGGTAAACAAACTCACGACGATCATTAAAACGACGCAGAGAACTTGAGTCATAGCGCCCGTGATAAACGGATTGGCAAGGTTGTATTGTTTAATCGTTTCTTCGCTAAACGCGTTAGGCACAAAATAGTTCGAAACGAGCAATCCGAGTGGGATTCCCGCTAAGAGGATCGTCAGCGCCGCGCACGGCGTCGCGCGTTTCCACATCACGCCCAACAAGAACACGGTCGCAAGCGGAACGGTAATATAGGAGGCGAGAGTTTGGAAATAGTCGAAAATTCCGCCGCTTAACATTCCGATGCAAGGAGAAAACCCAATACTGAAAATCATCAATACGCAAGTCGCGATCGTGCCGACTTTGACCAGTCTCTTTTCCGTCGCTTTTGGATCGATCCATTTTTTATAGACGTCGAGCGTAAAGAGCGTCGAAATCGAATTAAGAAACGCGGCGATCGTCGACATAACGGAGGCCAAAATTCCGATGAGAATCAGCCCGCGCAAACCCGGCTGAACAAGTTCGCGAATCATCATTGGCAAAACGTTGTCGACCGGGTCGGCGTCGCCAAGTGCAAAATTTGGATCGAAAACGGCGATCGCGCGACAGCACATACCGGGAAAAATTTCCACAAAGGGACGCAAGACGACGCAGAATCCCGCGACGATTAACCCGATGCGCGCGTCCCATTCGCTCTTAGCGCCAAAACAACCTTGAACAAGCGCTTGATTGGCGCAAGAATAATATAAGTGAATGCCAAGAATAGTCAGCGGCACGGCGTGCCATGGGATCAATTCGTAATCGGTCGGCTTCATCAAGTGGAACCCGCAAGGAGCCGCCGCTACGACGTCGCTCCAGCCGTTCGGCAATTTGCCAAACGCAAGATACATCAAGACGAACCCCGAAATAAAGATCAACGCGAATTGAACGACCGCCGCATAAGCCGTCGACCGCATGCCGCCGTACATTGTGTAAAGCCCCGAAACCACCCCGATGATCGCGACGCCACCCCATATGTTCAAGCCGAAAACGACCTCAAGTAATTTGGCGCCCCCGTAAAAGACGACCGCCAAATTCATAAAAACGTAAGTCAACAGTAAGACGACGGTAAAAACGTTCTGACACGCGGCGTTAAACCGCTTTCCAAGGTATTCCGGCATCGTCGTTATCTTATTGCGCATATACACGGGCAAGAAGATAAAAATCAACAACGAATAGACGATAAAAACGATAAAATACCAGTTTAGCAACGGCAAGCCGATTTTATACGCCATCCCGTTCTGTCCGACGAGCTGTTCGGTGTTCATTCCCGTCGCGACAAAAGCGGCGGCGATAACCCACCAAGGAAGCGTTCCGTGCGCCGTGAAAAAGCCCGAGGAATCTTGACGCGCGCCCTTCCCTTTAAAAAAACCGATTCCCAAAACGACGGCGAAATAAATCAAAAGCGTCGATAAATCGAGCCAGCTAACGTCTGCCATAACGGCGCGTCTCCTATGGTATGCGACGAGTAAAAAAATTCGCGACGCGTCTCGACGACGACGCGACGAACCAAATTCGTTTTGTTTTAACAGAAGCTAGGGGGCAAGTCAAGGAAAAAATCGAATCGAAAGAAAAAATTTAAAAATTCGAGAAAAGAAAGCGACGCCGCGTCTCGAAAAAGAACCAAACTCCCCGCTCGGAAGACGACTTGACGAGCGGGACGGCTATAAGCGACGACAAAACCGTTTAAATTCAAAGTTTGACGTCGTAAGAACTAAATTCTCGCACGTCCATCGACGGCTTACCCTTCGCGCGCACGCCGATCGCGTTGGCGTTGAATCGCAATTTGTCTTTCGTTCCATTGCAAGGTCGATTCAACACGACGGGCTCGTCGTTTTCGTCGCGAACAACCATCGTCGTCGATCCGCCGCCGTCAAGATTAAGCCCGACGTAAGCTCCGCATTCGAGCAACGCTTCTCCGACGTTCTTTGTCGTCGCGCCGACGCTGTATCCCTTTTGTCGTCCGTCGACGACGAGGAAATAAACGAACCGTTTGTCTTGCGAGTATCCGACGGCAGTTCGCGGATGAACGGACGCGTCTTGCGACTCGACGACTTTGCCGTCTTGTAGAACGATCGTACTGCCCGACACGGCTTGCCAAACGTCGTCTAAGTTTTCGTCTGCGGCAACTTGGCGAATTTCAACTTCTCCGTTCTTTTTAACGATAAACGAGGGATACCCCTGTTGCGGCGCCGATTCGACGAATCCGTCGCTGACGCCCAGTCCAATAAGATTGGAATCTCCGCCGACGGGAATCGTCTTAGCGCCAAACGGATTATAAAAATTAGCGTTGACGGCAAGCGCCAAACCTTGTTCTTTCAGAAACATAGCCGTCGTTTGACGATACGTCTCGCGCGTATCCGGCGCAAAATCCTTGTTTGGCGGAGTCGCCAAAAACTCGACGCCCTCGGCTTGCGCGTCAATTCGCGCGACGACAAAACGTTGTTGCGGATTGTCGACGTTATACGTCGCCAAGTCGACGCCCTGATAGATCGGCGTCCAATTCGGCTCTTCCGCGTCGACCGCCTGAAACGCGAACGCCAAACTAACCAAACCAACTAAAAACGCTAAATTACGCATATTCGCTTTAACCTCTTTCTCCACAGTTCGTTAACCGACCTAGAAAAAACGTAATATTCTTGTTTTAGGCGTAAATTCAGGACGGACGCCCGATTTGTTCAACGGGGGCGCGCGCGCGTCGTCGACGCGAGGCATTCCTAACTCTTCGAACGATCGCTACGACTTGCGACGCGCAGAACGCGGCAAGAGCGAGCGTCGCGCAAGATGCGGCGGTCGTTTCCGCTAAGTCGATTTCACGCGTCTTCCCTCCGAGAGTAATCGTTTTCAACGACTGCGGCTTCGTTTTGACAGGCAGAATTTCCGCTTCCACGACTTCCGAACCGCGCCGTTTGCCTTTCGCGCGAATCCGCCCCGACGCGTCGATCCACGAGGAAAAACCGCCGTGCGTCGCGGCGACGACGGCGCGTCGATTTTCGATCGCGCGATAGACGCGCGCGGCAAGATGCAAATCCGTCTGCGAACCGTTGCGAAACCACCCGCTGTTGGAAACGTTGACCAAAACGTCGGGATTCAACTCGCGCGTTTGACGCTTGATAAATTGGGGAATCGAACCTTCAAAACAGACGTCCGGCGCTAGCGCGTAGAGGGGACCGTCCGTAGCCGCTCGAAGAACAAACGTGGAAGCGCCTCGTCCGCGACTTAGGGAAAAATCGGCGCAAAGCCCCTTAAGTTTCCACGATTCCGGCAAATACTCTGTGAACGGTATATATTCGCCAAACATCACGAGCGCGATTTTATCATAGCGACGGAAAGCGTCCTCGTCGTAATCTTGCGCTCCGTCCGTCGGCGTTTGCAAAAGGCGTTCTTCCGTCGTTCCCCCTTTAAAATATGGAACAAAAATAGAAGAGTTATAGAACGCCGGGACGCCTGAAGAGTCTAATCGAATAGTTTCCGTACCGAGAACGGCGGCGGCGTGGAGATTTGAAGTCAAGGTCGCTAAGTTTAAACGCTCGCGACGCATACTTTCACGCGCGCGTTCAAGAAGCCGACGCGTTTCGATCTGTTGAGTCTCCGAAAGGGCAAAATAATCGGGATACCTTTTCTTCAAACGTTCAAGCGTCGGCTCGTCGATCGGCAAATTGGCGTCCGTTTTCTCAAAAAAATCAAACAATTCAGAAAAATCGTCGGAGAAATCAAGAAACTCGCGTTCAAACGAACCTTCCGGCCAAATAATCGCGTCGAAACCTTGCGGATTCTCAGCCGCCTGCGCCGCTAGTCCCAAGTATTTGTTGGAAACAAACCTGTTTATTTCGCTCGTCAAGGGAAAACTATAAGACGTCCCGTCCTGCAAGAGCGCGAGTCGCAAAGGCCGAACGTTATGTTCGCGCGCGTTCTCTTCGATTCCGTCAAGATACTCGACGCGCGATTTTCCATAAAGAAACGCCATAAACACAATCAGCAGCGCGCAAACAAAACTTCGCGGCGCCAATTTCACAGATTGCCGTTTTTGTTCCGCTCGCGCCGTCGAATTCTGAACAAACGCCAGTCCCATAAGAACGCCGACAAGCGTTATCGTCGCGCCGACCCCGTATTCGCCAAACGGTTCCGCTATTTGCACAAGGTAAAGCGAGTCGTAAATCGCGTGCGAAAGTCCGGCAAACGAGAATCCGCCAAGCGCGTAGTTGCGCGCGTACTCAACGGCGACCCACGCGATCGGCGCCGCCAGCCAAATCGGAAAACGCAAAAGGCGCGACGCCGCGCGCGAAGACGCGACAAAGAACGGAAAATAGCACGCCAAATAGCACGAAAGCGCGACCCAGCCTAAAATCGTCGCGGGATGAGGATAAGAAACCCAAACGGTCGAGGCCAGCCAGAACAAAAGGGACGCCGCCCAATACTGTCGGTACTCGCCGTCAAAGAGCCGACGTTCAAACCAGCCGCCCAGTCGCCGCCAAAAACCGCGCTTTTTTAACGGAGCGTTCCCTTTGTCATAAACGACGCGTCGAGGGTCGACGAGTACGCTCCAGAACGCCGGAACGAAAAAAACCGCGTAACTTAGTCGCAACGGCGGCAAGGACGCGTAGTAAATCGCAAAGGAAACTAAAGCGCAAAAAAAAGGAAAACGACGAGCGGAAACGCAAAACATAGAGACCTCGAGGAACGCGGACGCGAATCAAAAGCGCCCGACGCAACGAAACGCGCCGAGAAAACGTCAAGAAATCACAAAATAGGCGCCAAGATCGGACGTCGAATCTTCGCTCGACGTCGCGACGAACGTTAAACACCAGACGCCTATTTCTAATTAAACGGTCGAAGCGACGTTCGACTTTCTACGCATAGACGCGCGCCTTTCCGCGCGTCTACGGCGCGATTCTAAGTTTCTTTTTCTCAAAAATGGAAAAGAAAGAAAAAAGAAAGAACGCGCGACGTCGTTCGTCGTCGCTACGCGCGCGCTAACGCCGCTTGTACGTCCGAAGCCGGATCCGTCGCGACTTTCAGCCCGAAACGTTCGTCGAAGAACCGTTGAATCTCCGGCGTCCAATACCCCGGCGTTCGAGGCGCGACATAAACGTCGCGATACCCGCGCGCGCACAAGGCAAACGTAGTCGCCAACGAAATCTCGCCCCACAGGCTCATAAAGAACGCGACGGGCGTCTTGTCCGGCGCGCGGTCAAGCTCTTCACCGAAAAACGAAACAAAACGCAACGCGGCGTTGGCGTCGCGTTCGCGTCCTAGGTCGACGATCTTAGGCGCGCCGAACGAGGTCGGGGTCGTCGGCTTACGATTGAAACGGAACTTTACGTCGCCAAACGTCAACGCGACGGCGTTTTCGGGCAAGGCGTCAAAAGCGCGTTCAAAATAATCGTCGTTCGCCGACGCCACGTCTTGTCCCCCAAAGACAAAGACCTTTTTCAGAACGTTTTGACGAAAAGCGCGCGCCGATTTGTCGACGAGACCGCGAAGTCCGTCTCCGCCAAAACCAACGGCGATCTTTTCGGGCGCTTTCGTTTTGAAAAAACCTGGCGAATCAAAGGAGGCGCGAACCGCGCGTTCAAGATCGAGCTTGCCGTTTTCCTTACGATTTAAGACGTTGACTCGCGACAAAGGCGAAGGCGTCGCGGAAAAAACATAACTCGCGTAAGATTCGTCCGGCTCGTCAAAGGTAGACGACGCGACGACGATGGCGCCGGGAAACGCGTCGAGTTCCTTCTGCTGATCGCGCCACGAACCGCCGTAATGACCGACAAGACGCTTGTACCTCTTGAACGCCGGGAGGGAATGCGCCGCGATCGCGTCTCCGCGCGTCCACACGTTAATTTCACTAAAAGCGGCGCGCTCCAACAATTCCGCGAGAACTTCGAAATCGTCGCCGGAAAAGAGCATACAACGTCCCTGAAGAGCCGATGAACGAACGCCGACGGGAACCGGAGTTCCGTAAGTAAGAACGGAGCCGTATTCCGCAATTTCCAAGGCGGTCGCAGCAAGTTCGCCCGATTTTTTCAGCGCGTCAAGCAACGCCTCAGGATCGGTCGGGTCGGTCGCAAGGAAGGCGAGAACCTCGGCGACGCCGTCGATCGTCGCGCGTTCTTTTGCGCGCCAGTCTTTGGTCTGCGCTTCGATCTTTTCCGCTTCCTCGATCAATTCTTTTCGCGCTTCTTTGTCTTTCGCCTCTCGAGGACGCAGTTCCTTAATACGCGCGCGCAATCCTTGCGCTTCAAATTCGCGCTTCGGAAGCGCCGTCTTAGAAAGAGCAAACGCGACGCGCGCAATGGACGCGGCGCCGACGAGGGAAGCGACGATCGTTTCGTGCAAGCCGAACGCCGTCGCGCCCAAGACTTCCAGCCGCGCGCTGGGAGAGTAGGCTTCGCCGTGCGCTACTAATTCATTAATCGAAGCCTCGTCCGGCGCGTTTGACGCGTTTAAATTGTCGCGAATCTGCTTCTCCATATCCTTCTGGTATTGAGGCTGTTTTTCCGACTTAAGGTAGTCGGTCAGTTGAGCCATATAGTCGGCCTTCAGGATAAGTTGCGTCAACGTCCGTTCGTCGCGCGGAACGGCGCCGGACGCGGAATCCAGCGCTTCGATAAGGAATCCGTCCAACAAATCGCTTTGATTGTCCAACGCGCGCGCTTGAACGAAATCGGTCGCGATATGTTTGCACCAAGCGACTAATTGACTCCGAAGACTTCTCGTCCGCGGCTCGTCGTCGTTCGTTTCGACAAACGCCGGTTCAGTTCGATTTTCAAACATTTCGCTCTCCGTTTCGCACTTTTCGTATTTCTATAGATCGCGCGACGACGCTTAACGCGACGCGCTCGACTCGTCGACGTCTTTCAACGCCGACGTCCAAATCTTGTGGAACGACCATAAACGCAAAAACGGTTGAACGCCCTCGACTTGATCCGCCGAATTCGTCCGACCGCTACCGCCTTCGACGCTCGTCTTAACAAACGTCGATCTCGCGACTCTTTGTCCGCCGCTCGCTTCCGTCGCGCCGCCGTTGAACAAAACCTTGTCGACGACGCGCGCGCAACTCCTTGTTTATTATACGGTCTTCAAAGCTCGAAAGCAACTCTTTTTTGAAAAAACTACGAAAATTTATCCTTAATTTTATCGTTTTTTTAAAAATCCAGTTAAAAAAATCGAAACGCCTCCGTCCAGACGACGACGGAAAGTAAAATAAGACGCCCCCTCTTGTCGAAATTAACCTTCCCTTGTACAATTATGGGATTAAATAGGGCGCGGCGTCGCGTATGTTTTTATCGACGTCGCGATCGAGGAAAGACTGCAAAAGAGTAGATTTTGAAGTTCCTTCCAGCGAACGTATTGCGAGCCTAGGCGTTTCGGCGCCTTTTTTTTACCGATATTTGTAGAGGAGACCTGCAGTGAGCGATGAAAAACGCTTTGTAATGTGCGACGGTAATGAAGCCGCTGCGATGATTGCGCATCTTTGCAACGAAGTAATGGCGATTTACCCGATCACGCCGTCGTCTACTATGGGCGAATTGACGGACGAGTGGGCCGCGAAAGGCAAAAAGAATCTATTCGGCACGGTTCCTCAGGTCGTCGAAATGCAAAGCGAAGCCGGCGCGGTCGGCGCGGTTCACGGTTCTTTGCAAGCGGGCGCGCTTACCTGTACGTTCACCGCTTCGCAAGGTCTGCTCCTGATGATCCCGAATATGTTCAAGATCGCGGGCGAGCAAACCCCGACGGTCTTCCACGTTACCGCGCGTTGCATCGCCTCGCACGCGCTCTCTATTTTCGGCGATCATTCGGACGTTATGGCGACGCGTTCCTGCGGCTGGGCTATGTTGGCGGCCGGTTCCGTTCAAGAAACGCACGACCTCGCGCTTGTGTCCTACGCGTCCACGCATAAAAGCCGAATTCCGTTTGTGCATTTCTTCGACGGCTTCCGCACTTCGCACGAAGTCAACAAGCTCGAAAAGATTTCCGAAGACGTCGTTCGCGAAATGTTCGATATCGAATTCGTCCGACAATTCCGCGCGCGCGCGCTCAATCCTTCCAGCCCCGTTATCCGCGGCACCGCGCAAAATCCGGACGTGTTCTTCCAAGCTCGCGAAGCGTGCAATCCGACGTATGACGCCGTTCCTGGAATCGTCCAAGAACAAATGGACAAGTTCGCCAAGTTGACCGGTCGTCAATATCGTTTGTTCGACTACTACGGCGATCCGAACGCTGAAAACGTTATCGTCGTTATGGGCTCCGGCGCCGGTATCGTTGAAGAATATCTCGATTACGTTGGAAACGACAAGAACGTCGGTCTTGTCAACGTTCGTCTTTATCGTCCGTTCTGCGCGAACGCGTTTGTCGGCGCGTTGCCGAAAAACGTCAAGCGAATCGCCGTTCTTGACCGCACCAAGGAAGCCGGCAGTATTGGCGAACCGCTCTATTTGGACGTCGTCGCCGCTATGTCCCGCGCTTGGGAAGGCGCTATGCCGAAGATTTACGGCGGTCGTTTCGGTCTGGCTTCGAAGGACTTCACGCCGGCGATGGTCAAAGGCGTTTACGACGCTCTCGCCGCCGAGTCGCTCAAGCAAGGCTTCACCGTCGGTATTAAAGACGACCTCACGAATCTTAGCATTGAATACGATTCTAGTTTCTCGACGGAAAAAGACGACGTTCGTCGTTGCATCTTCTATGGACTCGGAAGCGACGGCACTGTCGGCGCCAACAAAGAGACGACCAAAATTGTCGGCGAATACACGCCAAATTACAGCCAAGGCTATTTCGTTTACGACTCCAAAAAGGCGGGCGCCGTCACGATCTCGCACCTTCGTTTCTCGCCTCGTCCGATCAAGGGTTCGTATTTGATCTCTCAAGCGAACTTCGTCGCGTGCCACCAATTCGTCTTCACGAAGAAAGTCGATATGCTTTCGACGATCGTCGAAGGGGGCACGTTCCTTCTCAATTCGCCTTACAAAGCCGACGAAGTCTGGGATCAACTCCCGATCGAACTCCAACAAGAGATCATCTCGAAGAAACTGAAGTTCTACGTCGTCGACGCCGTTTCCGTCGCAAAAGCCGCCGGTATGGGCGGTCGTATCAACACGGTTATGGAAACCTGCTTCTTCAAGCTCGGCGAATTTATGCCGGTCGACGAAGGAATCGAACGTATTAAAGCCGGTATCCAAAAGGTTTACGGCAAGAAGGGTCCCGAAATCGTCGAAAAGAACTTCAAAGCGGTCGATTCGTCCCTTGCCGCGCTTGAGGAAGTCAAAGTTCCGTCGCAAGTCACTTCGACGTTCCACCGTCTTGACGGCATTCAAGGCGAAGCCCCTGAATTCGTCAAGAATATTCTCGGCGAGATTATGGCGTCGCGCGGCGAAAACCTCACGACCAAAGATATGCTCAGCACCGCCGACGGAACCTTCCCGACCGGCACGACCAAGTACGAAAAGCGTTCGATCGCGATCGATATTCCGATTTGGGATCCGAGCCTCTGTATCCAATGCGGCAACTGCTCGCTCGTTTGCCCGCACGCCGCAATTCGTATGAAGATTTACGACTGCGCTTGCGGCGCGCCCGATACCTTCAAATCCGTCGACGCCAAGACGAAGGAATTCGAAGGCAAGAAGTTCACGCTTCAAATCGCGCCCGACGACTGCACCGGTTGCGGCATGTGCGTTTGCGTCTGTCCCGCCAAGAGCAAGGAAGACGAAACCAAGAAGGCGATCAATCTCGAAAATCAGCTCAAGCATTTGGAAGCCGAACGCGCCAACTGGGATTACTTCCTCACGTTGCCCGAATACGACCGCTCGAAGGTCAAGGTCGACACGGTCAAGGGTTCGCAACTCTTGCTTCCGTTGTTTGAATTTTCCGGTTCCTGCGCCGGTTGCGGCGAAACGCCTTACGTCAAATTGGTCACGCAACTCTTCGGCGATCGTATGTTGATTGCGAACGCGACCGGTTGTTCTTCGATTTACGGAGGCAACTTGCCCACGACGCCTTATACGACCAACGCCGAAGGTCTTGGTCCCGCATGGTGCAATTCTCTGTTCGAAGACAACGCCGAATTTGGTCTTGGCATGCGTTGCGGCGTCGACCAACAACTTGGCTTTATGCGCGAATTGCTCGAAGCTAAGAAAGAATGCATCGGCGCCGAATTGGTTGAAAACTTGCTTAACAACAAGCAGGAGACCGAAGGCGAGATCGCGCAACAACGCAAGTGGGTCAAAGAACTCAAAGACAAGCTCGCCGCGTGCGGTTGCACGAGCGACGAAGCGCAACTCCTGAATATTTCGGCGGATTATCTTGTCCGTCGTAGTTCTTGGATCATCGGCGGCGACGGCTGGGCTTACGATATTGGTTACGGCGGGTTGGATCACGTCGTCGCTTCGCAACGCGACGTCAATATCCTCGTGCTTGACACGGAAGTCTACTCGAACACGGGCGGTCAAGCGTCGAAGTCGACTCCGAAGGGCGCCGTCGCCAAGTTCGCCGCCGGCGGTAAAGCGACCGGCAAAAAAGACCTCGGTATGATGGCCGTTTCTTACGGTTCTTGCTTCGTCGGTCAAATCAGCTTAGGCGCGAATCCTGCGCACGCGATTAAGACGTTGGTCGCGGCGGAATCCTACAAAGGACCTTCGCTCGTTATCGCGTATAGCCACTGCATTGGCCAGGGCATCGATATGAAGACCGGTATGGAACTTCAGAAAGAAGCCGTCAAATGCGGTTATTGGCCGCTCTGGTCGTACGACCCGCGCTTGGAAAAACCGTTCGTCCTCGCCAGCAAAGCGCCCGAAGGTTTCTTGAAAGATTTCGAAGCGAAACAAAACCGCTTCAAGTCCCTCAAGCGCGTCAACCCGGACGCCGCCGCCAAGTTCGAAGCGGAAGCGCAATCCGACATTCAAAAACGCTATGAATACTACAAAGCGTTGCAAGACGTTAAAAAGAACTGA
>JAZUGM010000295.1:0-3643 GCA_045641205.1 Thermoguttaceae bacterium | reverse complement strand
TTGGAAAAAAATCAAACCGAATCGGATTGGTTGCTTGCTCTTTGGGGATTGCGCGATCCTCGCCGCAAGGTTTTAAAGCGTTTTTATGAACGATTTGAAGCCAAAGATTCCGAGTCCTTTAAACGCGTGGTCGCCGACGCTTTAGACGTCGACAAATATTTGAGAGACGCGTTTGATTTTATGACGGGCGTCGACAAGCTGGTTCTTTTTACTTCGTATATGATTTACCAGTTGGACATGTCTCAGCGCCGCAAACTTGTCGAAGTCGCACGCAGTATTAAGGAAAAATGCGAAGAGAAGAAAATAGATTTTTACTGGTACAACCAAGGTTCCAGCGTTTTGGAATTTTTCTCCAAACGCGAATTGACTTTTGATTCTCTGTATTTTAGCGAATTGAAATTCAACGAAAAGGGGCGCATATGCGGTCGCAATCTAGCTCGTTTAGCCGACGACTGCAACTCAAACTGGCTAGAACTAGACAATGTTGTTTCGGAGTTTTTAAAAACGATCGGAGAGGATCGTGATACCGTCCCAGAATTGAGGAATTACGACGCATATAAGAAGTTGCTTGAAAAGAATGAAGAAGAGTCTTATTTGGTAAAACTTATTCGACAATTGAGGGAGAATCAGCCTAAAAGAAGTAAGATGGATTTGGCTTGCACGTTGGCAGGCGCAATGAATCTGTTGGCTTATCGCGAAAGCGGCACGGAAGAAGGTTATGGAGGTCTTGTTCAAAATTTTGAATCTTACGATTTAAACGAATATAAAGAACTTAGTCAATATATCGAGTATGACACGCTTGAAGAAAGGGTTCTTGAAAGCGCGCGCAAAAAGTTTTGGAGTGGTAAAGGATCTAACGAAGACTCCGTGAATCTTGATAATTTCGTTAAAGGATATTACAACCAACTGTTTGACCTTACTCTTTCACGAACAAATTGTCCGACGGTTCCTCAGCGCATTTTCCCGTTGGCGACGTATCTGCCCAAAGAAGGTTCGATCGGCGTGATCGAGCTAGGTTGTTCTCGCGGCGATTTGGGATTGGCGTTGTTAAATCCTGGTCGTGTTCTGCGTCCTGTAAGTGAAAATGAAGAAACTTCGCGCTACGTGTTTTCGGAACCGTCGTCAGAAGCGTCGGATTTGGATCGGCAAACGAATCCGTACGGCGAGATTAGTAAGGCGTATAGGCAATTTGGAAAGGGATTTGAAATCGATGTAAAACCTAAATCTAACGGTTCTGATTTAGAATCTAAAAAAGTTAAGTATCCAGAACGATCTTGGCGGGAAATTTTGAGAAGATCGCGTCCCGTCGACAGATATTACGGCGTCGATATTTTAGAGGAGAAGCAGACCGAGCCCGACTGGTTGCTCGCGCTTTGGGGACTATGCGACCCTCGACGCAAGGTTTTGGCGCGTTTCTATCGCGATTTTAAAATCGAAGAGTCCGTCTTTTTCAAACGCGTGGTTGCCGACGCGTTAGATCTTGGAAAATATTTGGGAGACGCGCTTGATTTTATGGCGGGCGTCGACAACTTGGTCGTCTTTACTTCCTATATGGTTTACCAGTTGGATATTCCTCAGCGGTTCCTTTTGGTCGACGTTGTCCGCCATATTAAAGACGCTTTTGAAACGCGTTTTCCAGGGAAAAAGTTTTACTGGTTTAACCAAGGAAGCAGCGTTGAACATCTTTTCACCAAACGCGAATTGGACTTTGACTCCCTTTACTTTAGCGAGTTGAATTTCAACGAAGCTAATCGGATATGCGGACGCGACATAGCGAGGTTGGCGGACGATTCAAATTCGAATTGGCGAACGCCGAATATTTTAACGTTGTACGGAGGACCGTCGCGCGAGTCGCTGATTAGCGTGAAGAGCGCCAATACCGTAATCAAGAATCTATCGGAATCCGGGTTTTCGTGTTCCGACGTTGAAATTCCGATAGATCTGCCTATGGATTCAGAATTCGAGTCGCAGGCCAACGAGCAGGTCAAAGGCATTTTGGAAGATTATAAGCACGAAAACGGCGAGCCAGATATCGTTTTTCCGTATCTGCATGGAATATACGGGGAAGACGGCAAGATTCAGAAGGTTTTGGAAGAGGAACTGAAGTGGAAGTATGTAGGTTGCGATTCGATTTCTTCTAAATTGGGAATGGACAAACATCTTTCCAAAAAGATTTGGAACGCGCAGACTCCTTCTCGCGAATATTGGGTGGAACAAGAGAATCTCGAGCTTTTGACAACCTATGAATGGGACGAACGCTTGCGTCGAAATCCGCTTTGGCTCTTTGATCGGATTAAAATTATGTATGACGAGGAGAAACGATATTGGCGAGTTGTTAAAGACGCATCTGTTGATTTCTCCAAGGCTTCCAAAGAAGAAAAGGACGCTTTTGCTCGACGAGTGTTTGGCAAGGAGACTTACGATAAAATAAGCGAAGGCGAATGGTCGAAAAGATTAGTCGAACTGAAAGAAAAAATGTTGAGACGTTGGGAATACGACGTCTTCATTTATGACGCCGAATGGAAACCAGAATTTGAGGATCCAGAATTCTCGTTTATAGAGTCTTCCAACGTGTTTATGACTTCTAAAGACGACAGTTTGGACGTGCGAATCGAAAATGTGAATTCCTTTCTTAATTCAAATCAAGGAAAGAAATTCATTGTCGAGCGGCGATATGAAGCTCCTGTTATGACGGCGCCGTGGATTCTTGTCGATAAGGGCGATAAAGAGGAGACTATTGGGGATAAAATTAAAGAGTTTAACGATAATAATCAAGAAGAGAAATTAGAGGGCGAATGCATTCTGAAACCTTACAATGAGGGTAGCAGTTTTGATATATATTCCATCAACGCGCCTACCAAACCAACAGAGCCTTCTGAACGCTCAGAGTCGTTCAAAACATTAACGGAGCCTGAAAAACAACTTGCGGCGTCTATCCATAAAGAATTACAAAACTTGCAAGACGATACTCACAAAAAATGGATTGTTGAAAAACGTCTTCATGGTATTGACGTTACCGTTTCCGTGCTTGGTTCAGGCGACGATCTAATTGTTTTGCCGCCTCTTCAGATTCGTCCGCGAAACAACATATACGACTACGAGGCGAAATATTTCCAAGAAGACTCGACCTATCTTTTCAAGATGTACCCGATTCAATCCGCATATTTGCAGACGATGAAAAACATTGCGGCGAAGGCGTATCGAATGTTGGGTTGTCGCGATTTTGCGAGAATCGACCTGTTAATGGTCGACGACAAAGACGACAAGAGTAAAAAGCCCTTTTACGCCTTGGAAGCGAACACTATGCCCGGCGCCACCGTTCACAGTCTTACCCCCAAGTCCGCTATGGAAGCGGGTTTTTCACTTCCTGAGTTTTTCCGATTCGTTGTCGACAAGGCGTTGTATCGAATCAAAAGCAACTATGCGACGCGGGAAATACAGGGGCAGGATTTAAGAAAAGACGAAGGGCGCGAGTAAGCGTCGTATTAGGAGCGCGCCTTTGTCGGCGCTTGTCGGCTAGGATCGTAAAAAACGAAAGGAAGCGGAATTTGAACGATTTGGTATGCGTTCACGGAAAGCCGCGTATCAACGATACGCGGATTCGTTGAATTACCAAAAAGGCGTCGCGAACAGTGAAACGCTA
>JAZUGM010000294.1:0-44312 GCA_045641205.1 Thermoguttaceae bacterium | reverse complement strand
CGGAACGTTTTGCGCGTCTAAATTGGGTAATTTACAGGGGAAGAACCTTGAAACTTCATTTTAAAAATCAAGCGTTTCAACGCGCGGCGGCGGAGGCGGTTTGCGCGGTTTTTTCGGGTCAGTCTTCTTCCTCTCTTGCGGCTTATACGATCGATCCGGGGATCGTCGGGGGGCGTAGTCTTTTGCCTAACGCGGAAGGTTGGCGCAACGGTCGGGTCGTTCTTTCCGACGCTCAAGTCTTGTCGAATATTCAGGCGATTCAACGCGCCAATCATTTGCCCGTTTCGTCGAAGTTGGAAGGACGTTACAATCTTACGATCGAAATGGAGACCGGCGTCGGCAAGACTTATACGTATATCAAGACGATGTACGAACTTAGCAAGCGTTATCAATGGCGCAAATTTATAATCGTCGTTCCTAGCGTCGCGATTCGCGAGGGCGTTCGCAAATCATTTGAAACGTTGCAGGAACATTTTGCGGAAGAATACGGGGAGAAAGTTCGTTATTCCGTCTATAATTCTTCTCGTCTTTCCGACCTTGATCGTTTTGCAAGCGAACAAAAATTATCGGCGTTGATCGTGAACGCTCAGGCGTTCAATGCGCGCGGTAAAGACGCGCGTAGGATACGTCGCGCGCTCGACGAATTTCAGAGTCGCCGTCCTATCGACGCGATCGCGGCGACGCGTCCGATTTTGATAATCGACGAGCCTCAGTCGGTTGAAGGGACGCGTACTAAAGAAGCGTTGCAGGAGTTTTGCCCGCTCTTCACGTTGCGTTATTCCGCGACGCACAAGCGGGATTCGCTCTATAATATGGTCTATCGTCTCGACGCGCTCGACGCGTATAATCGACGTCTCGTGAAGAAAATCGAAGTGAAGGGAATCGTCGAGACGGGCGAGAAGGGCTCAACGGGCTACGTCTATTTCGCGGGCGTGAATCTTTCCGCGAAAGCGCCGACGGCGACGCTCGAATTCGACGCGAAGGGACGAAACGGACTCGTCAAACGCCGCGCGAACGTCGACCAAGGCTACGACCTTTTCGCTCATTCGAACGGGCTGGCGGAATATGAAGACGGGTACGTCGTTACGTTTATCGACGGTCGGGACAATACGATCGAATTTCAAAACGGTTTGAAGATGCGCGCCGGGGACGTCTTAGGTCGAATCGACGAGCGCGAATATCGACGCGTGCAGATTCGCGAGACGATTCTTTCTCATATCGAACGCGAACGGCGCCTGTTTCGACGCGGAATTAAAGTTCTTTCCCTTTTCTTTATCGACGAAGTTGCGAAATATCGCGTTTACGATTCGGGCGCGGCGCAAAACGGCGTTTACGCGGAGATGTTCGAACGCGAATACGCGGACGTCGTTTCGAATCTTCAGCGCGAGTTTGGGGACGACGAGTATATCGCGTATTTGAAGGCGATTCCCGTCGCGAAGACTCACGCGGGCTATTTTTCCGTCGATAAGAAACGCGGTTCGCTCGTCGACGGGAAAACGAATCGCGAAGGCGTTTCCGACGACGCCGACGCCTACGACCTCATTATGAGGAACAAGGAGAAGTTGCTTGATCTCGATCCCGAAGCGTCGCCCGTGCGGTTTATTTTTTCTCATTCGGCGTTGCGCGAAGGTTGGGACAACCCGAACGTCTTTCAGATATGCACGTTAAAACAAAGTTCAAGCGCGGTTCGCAAACGTCAAGAAGTCGGGCGCGGTCTGCGTCTTTGCGTCGACCAGAACGGGGAACGTATGGACGAAGAGCGACTTGGAGACGAAGTTCACGAGATCAACGCGCTAACGATTATCGCCAGCGAGAGTTACGATTCATTCGCTAAAGGCTTGCAGTCGGAAATCGCGGAAGCCGTCGGTTATCGTCCGCTTAAAGTAACGGCGGCGCTTTTCGAAGGGAAAGAATTGACCGACTTCGAGGGCGTTACGATTCGCGTCGATAAAGAATTGGCGTCGGAAATTGTCGCGCAGTTGACGTTTGATCGTTACGTCGACGCGCAAGGGCGCCTTACCGACGCTTATTTCGAAGCGAAAAAAACGGGGAGTCTTCACGTCGCGGAGTCCGTCGCGCGCTACGCTTCGGACGTAATAAAAATTCTTGATTCGGTTTACGACGAACGCGCGATTAAAATAAGCGACGCGTCGTCGAAAAACGTCGTCGTTCGTTGCGATCGGGACAAACTTGCAAGCGCGGAATTTCGCGAATTATGGAATCGAATCTCTCCGAAAACGTATTATCTCGCGAAATTCGACGACGCCGAATTGATTAAAGACGCCGTTTCAAAGTTGAATCGTTTCCTTTTCGTCTCTCGTCCGTCTTACGTCGTGAAGTCGGGCGTTCTCGATCATATTGAATCGCGCGAGAAGTTGGAACAGGGCGAGGGATTCCAAGCGACGAACGAAAAGCAAATCGCACGCGCGGCAAACGGGGGCGAGGGGGGCGTCAAATACGACCTTATCGGGCGAATTGCCGAAGGAACGGGCTTGACGCGACGAACGACCGCCGCGATTTTGAAGCAAATGAACGACGAGAAGTTCGACTTGTTTAAAATCAACCCGGAGGAGTTTTTTATTAAGACGATCGATTTGATTAACGAGACGAAAGCGACGGCGATCGTTCGCGAAATCGAGTACGATCTGACGCGCAACGACGACAAACGATTCAGTTCCTCGATATTTACTGAACCGAGTCTCAAGGGCAAATTGGACGTCGACGCGAAAGCGACGCCCAAGAAACATTTGTACGACCACTTGCTGTTCGATTCTCAGGTCGAAATAACTTTTGCGGACGCGTTGGAACGCGCGGAAGAAGTTTCCGTTTACGTCAAATTGCCGCGCGGTTTTTATATTCCGACGCCGGTGGGAAATTACAATCCCGACTGGGCGATCGCGTTTCGGGACGGGGACGTCAAGCGAATTTATTTCGTCGCGGAAACCAAAGGCTCTGCCGAATCGCTTGAATTACGCGAGATCGAAAGCGCTAAAATCCGATGCGCGCGCAAGCATTTTGAGGCGCTCGATCCCGCTAAAGTGCGTTACGAAGTCGTCGATTCTTACGAGAAATTACGCCAAATCGTAACCGCGCCTTGTTCGTCGTCAAATTCCTAACCTTCCTTTTTTTCGTAGCCAAACGAAATAGGCGGCGCAGACGACGATCGACAGCAAGGAGGCAAGCGGAGCGGCAAACCCGACGTTAAAAAGGGTTGCGTCGAGTCCTCTACTGAAGTAGTACGAGACGGGTATTCTTACGGCGAGCGCGGCGATCGAGTTGTGCGCAAGGACGACGACCGTCTTGCCTAAACCGCAGAAATAGCCGTTAATGTTGAAGACGAACGCGACGCAAATACAATCGATCGAGAACGACCGCAAGTATAGGGCGCCTTGTCGCGCGACTTCGGGGTCGTTTGTGAACGCGCTCGCAAGCGCGACGGGGCATATTTGGCAAAGCGCAAAGAAGAAGAGTCCGAAATATAAGGAATATAGTCCGCCTAGTTTGGCGCCGTTCAAGGCGCGTTTAGGTTGTTTTGCGCCTTTGTTTTGCGCTGTCGACGTCGCGACCGCCATAGAAAACGCGATCGGCGGAAGGAGTAAGAACCCTATGACGCGTTCGGCGACTCCTAGTCCGGCGGAGGGCATGACGCCCATCTGGTTGACGATCGCTAGAATCACAAGGAACGAAACGCTCGTGAGCGCGTCTTGCAACGCTAGGGGCGTTCCGACTTTTGCGATACTGTAGACCGACTTTCGACGTAAGAAAAACGCGTCGCGATGAAATTCGAACGAAAATCTCCGTCGTCGCATATGAACGAGCGCGTACCCGAAACTTAGCGCTTGCGAAGCGACGGTGGCGATCGCGGCGCCTAGCGGTCCCATATCGAGCCAAGCGACGAGGGCAAGATCGGCGATTATGTTGACGACGCAGGCGAGCGCGACAAATTTTGTCGGCGTTTTGGAATCTCCAAGTCCACGATAAATCGCCCCGACGACGTTATAACCGATAATGAAAGGAATTCCGCAAGCGCAGACGAAGACGTATTGACGCGCAAACTGAACCGCTTCTTCCGGCGTTTGGAGCAGGTCGACGCAGAAATTCGTTCCGAAAGCGAGCAGAGGCGTCGTAATTAACGCGACGAGCGCGAAGAGCGTCGACGTCGACCCTACGGCGTTTGCCGCGCCCTTGGCGTCTTTGGCGCCGACGTTGAAGCCGATTAGAACGGTTCCTCCGGCGGAAAATCCGAGGATCAGACCCGTAAGAGAATGGAGAAGTTGCGCGCCCGTCGCCGTCGCGGCTACGGCCGCCGCGTCGCAGAATTTTCCGACGACGAACAGATCGACGGCGCCGTACAGCGCTTGAAGCAGGTAGGCGAGCATAAAGGGCGCCGCAAAGCGCCATAGTCCTCGCGACAGATTGCCTTCGATTAAATACCGTTCGTCGTCTTCCGGCTTCACCTTTTCCGCTCCTTTTTCTATCGGAAGGATTTTTCAAAAAAAGAGCATTAATTTTAACGCGCGTTGAAACTATTTCAAGGTCTTCTTATAGAGACGATCAAATTTGACGTCTTGTTAAAATTGCGCAAATAAATTAAAATAGACAAGGAGATTTGATTTAACGTCGCACGGTAATGCGAACAAACGGAAAGAATACGCTTTTTTTTGCCTTATTTTTCAAAAAAGAGTTGAAATTTTCTTTCAATTCTGTTCTAATAGTTTCCAGTTAATTCCGCAGAGCGTTTGAAATTGAACGAACGTTCGATTTGCGCTTCGCGACGCGTTTATTTTTTCCTTGGGGACGTAGATTGCGATGAACGTTCATAGTAGAATAGCGATCGGCTTGCTTGCTTTTTCGACCTTCTTGGTCGGCGTATGTTCGACTTACGGCGCCGACGCCGAATCCGTTTGGCGTTTGCGCGCGCGCGAAGACGTCGACGATATTTGGAGCGGCGTATCGACCGGTTATAGTTTTGTTAAACGCCCCGACGGTTTTTACGTCGCATACTACGCCGCCGACCGTTCGATGACGGTTGCAAAGTACTCTTTCGAGACGAACGCGTGGGAACGCAAAACGTTGCCGACAAAAATCGCTTGGGATTCCCATAATTACGTTACGATGACGTTCGACGCGAACGACTGCTTGCACGTTTCCGGGAATATGCACGCGATTCCCTTGATCTATTTTCGCGCTTCGCAACCGAACGACGTTCTGTCTCTCGAGCGAATCGAATCGATGACGGGCGAGCAGGAAAAACGCGTGACTTATCCTAGTTTTATGAACGATAAGGACGGACGCCTTATTTTCACTTATCGGGACGGCTCCAGCGGAAACGGCAATCAGATTTGGAACGTTTACGACCCGGAAAATAAGACGTGGAAGCGTCTTCTTGACGCGCCTCTTTTCGACGGTCAAGGCTTGATGAACGCGTATTTCGTCGGACCGACGCTTGGCGCCGACGGATATTTTCACGTCGCTTGGGTTTGGCGCGACACGCCCGACGCCGCGACGAATCACGATTTGTCTTACGCTCGTTCGCGCGATTTGATTCACTGGGAGAAGTCGACGGGCGAGCCTTACGAGCTTCCGATAACGCTTGCTTCGGGCGAAATCGTCGCGCCGATACCAGCCGGAGCCGGATTGCTCAATTCGAACGTTCGTCTTGCTTTCGATCAAGAAAAGCGCGTCGTGTTGACGTATACGAAGTACGACGACAAGGGGTTTTTACAGATTTGGAACGCGCGCCTTGAAAAGGACGGCTGGAATCTTGTCCAAGCGACCGATTGGGATTGCGACTGGCATTTTTCGGGCGGCGGTTCTTTGCCCGGCGGGTTGCATTTTGGCGCGGTTTCCGTCGCATCGCCCGACATTTTGGCGTTCCGTTGGAACCGAATTTTGGATAAGAAGTCGGGCGTCGCGTATCTTGACGCGAAAACGCTTCGTCCCTGCGAGGCGCCGAAGAGCAAAGCGTCGACGACGTCCGCGCCCGAATACGCGCCCGAGGACGCCAAGGAACTTGCGCGCGTCGAAGGCGACGCGACGCGTTTGTCGGCTCGTTCCGCTTCTTTTGACGTGAACGGCGAGCGTTGGGTTTTCCGCTGGGAAGCTCCGAACGCGAATCGGGATCGTCAGCCGGAAGGTTGGACGCCCGCGCCGACGAAATTACGCGTTTTTAAATTTGAACGACGCGCCGCCGACAAATAGGGCGTTTGCGTCTGATAGCGTTTTTTCGGTCGTTTTGGGGACGTTTCGTCGGCGAGCGTTTCAGACGATCGGTTTGCAACAGTTTACAATTTGAAGAAAGAAGAAATGTCGGACGCTTATTGTTGGTTCCGTGCCGACGTCTATCATTTGGGTCGAGCGATCGAAACAAAATACGACGCGCAAGGCGAGACGTTTAGTGAAAAAGTCGCCTGTCTAAAGGACAAGGTTCCGAAAAAAATCTTCGACGGTTTGACGGTCGTCGCTCGAGCTTATGAACGCGGACAGAGCGGCGATATTCCGACGGACGACGAGTTGATGCAATGCAAGTTGAAAATCGACGCTTACTATCATTTCGTCGAGCCCCGAAATCGCGTCGTCAACTGGATCGTTTGGGGCGTTCTTGTCGCGATCGTAATTTACGCTTCTTGGCGTTTCTTACCTCGTTGACGGCGCCGCCGAAAACGCGTTTGTAATACAAACGAAATTACCCGACAAAACTCAAACGTCCGTTTACGGAGAACAACGCGTATCGGAAGAATTAGCGTCCGACGGTTCTGCGAAAAACATACGAACTTTCAGGCGACGCTTGCGCGGCGATTCCTACGCGACGTTTTTCCGTGAACGCTTACTTTTTCTTTTCTTTTTTTGGATAGACAGGCGCGATTAAAGTGCGACACGCTCCAACGTCCGATTCCTTCGCGAAGTCGACGCTTCGCTCGTCGGGCGTCAATACGTTTGACGACTTATTTGCCGATATTCCCGAGGAAGTACGGCGGATTTGTCTTTTGTCCGAAACAAGCGAGGGTTCCAAGTATCCTGTTCGCAGTCAGTTCGAGGCTCGCGCTTTAGTCGGCGAATTGGCGGACGAATCTCCGTTTTTTATCGGCGCGGGTCTTTACGATCACTATATTCCGATTTCCGTCGAGCATCTTGTCGGTCGTTCGGAATTCTATTCTGACGACGCGCCTTGCCATTCCGAGATTAGTCAAAGTTTGTCGCAGGCGATTTTTGAGTGTCGGAAGGTCGTTTGTCGTCTGACGGGTATGGATTTTTCCAGCGTTTCTTTATATCGCGGCGGTAGCGCGCTCGTTCAAGCGTGTCTTATCGCGGCGGAAAGGACGAACCGACGTTTAATTCTTATTCCCGAGACGCTCAATCCCGACCACGCGCAAATCGTCAAGGCTTGTTCGAGTTCCGAACTTTTCGAGCCTTGCGTCGTTCCTGAAAAGAACGGGTTGGTCGATTTGGAAATTTTGCGGGAAAGATTGGACGTCGACGGAGAGAACGTCGCGGCGGTCGTGATTCAATATCCGAATTTTTACGGGAATTTGGAGCGCGTTTCGAAGATAATCGCCGCGACGAAAGAGGTCGGCGCATTGGCGATAACGTCGGTCGATCCGATCGCGTTGGCGATGCTGAAGTCGCCCGGCGAGTGGGGCGCCGACGTCGCGGTTTGCGACTGTCGACCTCTTGGCTTTTCAACGAGCTTTGACGATCCGCGCTTTGGTTTTATCGCTACGGCTGAGAAATCGACGCGCGATCGGCGTTTTCGGCGCGACCAAGCGAATTTGAGCGCGCGTTCGAACGACGCGTCGAACGCGTTGACGGCGCTTGCGTATCTAGCGTTTGTCGAACCGGGCGACTTGCGGCGCGCGGCGAACGCTTCGCGCGAAGTCGCTCAATACGCGCGCGCCGCGTTGAAAAAAGCGCGATTTGAATTTCAACACGACGCCCCTTTTTTCCGCGAATTTGCCGTTAAGGTCGACGATCCGCGCGGTATGAATCTTTATTTGCGCAAATGGGGAATTATCGGCGGTTACGAATTAAAAGACGGGCTTCTACTCGCCTTTACCGAAAAACGTACGCGCGAGGAAGTCGACGAACTGGTCTATTTTATGAAAAAGTATCAGTTCGAGGACGCTAAAATTGGGGCGCGAAAGTAAGTCGAAGACGATTTTGACGAGCTTGTCGGAGACGCCGATCGAAAGAAGTTCCTCTCGCTTTGCGATCGATCGCGTCGACGAAGCGCTCCGCGTTGAAATATGAGGAACTCGACGAGTAACAACGTTTAATCGACTTGTTAGGAACGGTCAAAGAATGGAAACGCTCGAGAAACGGATAGATCGCGACGGCGCGCTTGCCGTCGCTTTTGATATGGACGGACTGATGTTTGAAACGGAATCGGTCTATTATAAAACGGCGGTCGAGCTTTTGGGACGCCGCAGGTTTCGTTATACGCAAGAGCTTTGCGACGAAACTATGGGGCGTCCGCCGCGATATTGCTTCGAACGTTATATCGAACTCTTTCACTTGCCGGAAGATTGGAAGACGTTGCAAGCCGAGTCGGACGAAATTTTTATTCGCCTTCTTCAAGACGGATACGAGACGACGCCCGGTCTCGCGGAATTGTTTGACGAGTTGGATCGACGCCGGATTCCGCGTTGCGTTTGTACGAGTAGCGCGTCGCGCGTCGCGCGCAAAGTTCTTGCCAAAGACAAGACGATCGAACGCCTTGACTTTGTGCTGACGAGCGACGACGTGACGCGCGGCAAGCCTCATCCGGAGGTATATTTGACGGCGGCGCGACGTTTTGGGGTCGATTCTTCGCGCGTTCTCGTTCTCGAAGACAGTAGCGCCGGTTGCGCGTCCGCTTGCGCGGCTGGTTCTCCTTGTTGCATGCTACGCGCGTCTCACAATTTCAACGCCGATTTTTCGCGAGCCGTCGAGATTGTCGAACGTCTCGACGCGCCGGAATTGCTCGCGTTGTTGCGGGATTGAATGCGTTTCGCTTGACGCGTTTTGTCAAAATCTATACAATGACGACCCGCGACGTTTGTTTACGATTTAGTTTCCTAAAACGTCGAAACAAGACTCGTCGAATCGACGCGGTTAGCGACGAGTCGAATTTTGCGCGGTCGTCTCAACGGATCGAACGCGCGTTGGGGGAGAACATAAGTTTATGCGCGTGTTGATATTGGGCGGCGGGACGGTCGGCGCCGAAGTCGCCGAGCGTTTGTGCGCTCGCGGGCACGACGTTACGGTCGTCGAACGAAACGAGGAGAACGCTTCGGAACTTGACGACAAACTCGACGCGCGCGTTATTCGCGGCGACGCCGCTCAAGCGAGCGTTCTGTTTCTTGCCGACGCTATGGCGGCGGACGTCGCTTTCGCATTGACGGGCGACGACTCGACGAATTTGGTTGCGAGTCGCGTTTGCAAGGCGATGGGCGCGCGTCGGGTGATCGCGCGCGTTTTCTCGCCCGAGTTGCGTTCTTCGACGTCGTTTGATTATCTTCGTTATTTCGATATCGACCGCTTGTTGAGTATCGAATATTTGACGGCGGTGGAATTGACGCGTCGTATTCGCGAACCGGGCGCGATGCTGATCGAACACTTCGCTTGCGGGTCGTTGGAGATGCAAGACGTCGTCGTTACGAACAAAAAATCGAAACTGACGAATCGTCCTTTGCACGATTTAAAATTACCGCCCGAAGTGCGCGTCGCGGCGATTAAACGCAGGGATCGAATTACGATCGCCACGGCGTCGGATCGTCTTTTGCCGGACGATCACGCGACGTTAATTGGCGCGCGCGAACAAGTTGAGAACGTGAAATCGCAACTTATGGAGCGGAAGAGCGCGCGCCAAAACGTCGTCGTCGTCGGCGGCGGGGAAATAGGCTTCAACGTGGCTTCGGTGTTGGCGGCGCGAAATTATAACGTAAAAATAATCGAACGCCGACGCGACCGATGCGATTTTTTGACGTCGCGCTTGAAGACAGCGACGGTAATTTGCGGCGACGGACGACGCAAGAACTTCTTAGACGAACAAAACGTCGGTCGCGCGGACGCTTTTATCGCGTGCGCGGGCGACGACGAGTACAACATATTGTCGTGCGTCGAAGCGCGCGAAATAGGCGCCAAAAAGTCTCTTGCGGTCGTCGCCAATCCGGACTATGCGAGCGTCGTGGGCAAGTTGGGGGTCGACGAAGCGGTTAGTCCTTTTGCCGTGGTCGGTCGTCAAGCCGAGGGATTGACTCGCGAGGGCGCTTTGGTGTTTCAGAACTCCGAGTTGTTTTCCGGACCGATCGACGTCCTTGAACTAGAAGTCGCGTCCGATTCCGCCGTAACTTACGCGCCTTTGAAAGACTTGCAATTTCCGAAGCCGACGTTGCTTGCCGCCGTCATTCGGGAGAACGCGGCGCTGACGCCCAACGCGTCCTTTGAGTTTAAAGCGAAAGATCAAGTCGTGGCTTTGACGATGGAAGAGAACATATCCGGCGTGGTCGGATTGTTTGAAAGCAAACGCAAATAAGACGGTTGTTTGTCGAAAAGAATCACTGGAGAGAGTTTGTTTATGAAAAGAGCGTATGAATTATCTAACGTCTCCTTACCGACGTTGTTTGTCGTCGCGTGTTTTTCTTTCAGTTTAATCGTCGGCTGTTCGAACGACGCGCGTAAGTCTGCGGAATTAGCCAAGGCCGGCTGGAAGAGTTTGGCGGACGACTTTGATTTCCAAAACGCCGAAGAATGTTTCAACAAGGCTCTTGAACTTAATTCGGACAACGATTTGGCTTACACCGGGTTAGGACAAGTCTCTTTGCAACGCCAAGATTTTGAAAACGCCGAAAAATATTTCACTAAGGCGCTTGCGATCGATCCGCAATGTTTTCAAGCGTTGGACGGTCGAGGAGAATCGCGGTTAGGTTTGCGCCGGTACGAAGAGGCGGTCGCCGATTTTGACGCCGCGTTAAAGATAATGCCCGACGTCGGCGCGGTTCATAGTCATCGCGGCTACGCATACGCGTATCTTGGCGAATTGGACAAGGCGCTTGACGATTTGAACAAATGCGTTGAGGCTTTTCCTAACAAGGCTAGTTACCTAGTCAATCGTGGGGTTCTTTTCCAGAAGCGTCAAGAGTACGATTCCGCGTTAAGCGACTTGTCGCAGGCGATTTCGCTTGAACCCAATAACGCGATGAATTATGCGATACGCGGTAAAATATGCGAAGACGCCGGAAATTGGGACGCCGCGCTTGAAGATTACAACGCCGCGCTCGATATTGACGCCGATTGCTTTCCAGCGCTTAAATATCGCGGAATTCATTTCAAAAATCTGAGCGAATGGGAAGAAGCTCTTAAAGACTTGACGCGCGCTTTGGGAATCGATCCGAACGACGCGGGTACTTACTTCGAACGTTCCGTCGTCTATCGTCAACTTGGAAAAGAGGACGAGTCGAAGGCGGATCTTGAGAAAGCGCGCGAACTTGACCCGAGTTCCGTTCCGACGAGTGAAATTTGAACGTCGCGACGCGCGTAGACGCGCAAGAAACGAAAACCTATGAACGACGATTCTTTGAGGAACGACGTTTTGTCGTATAAAACGTCAAACGAGCCGATCGACGCGTTGCGCGCGCCCGTTACTTTTGCGAAGGGCGTCGGACCTTATCGCGCCGAAGTTTTGGCGCGATTGGGAATCTTTCGCGCGTTCGATTTGCTGTTCTATTTTCCGCGCGACTACTTGGAAATTAGTTTCAAAGTCGATCCGTATAAATTGACGAGCGACGAGATTCAGTCGATCGCGGGCGAGATCGTCGATTTCCGCACGTTTTATTCGCGCAACGGCGTCGCGATTACCAAATTACACGTTTCCGTCGTTACGGAAATCATCGAGGCGGTTTGGTTCAATCAACGTTACGTTTCCGAGCGTTTTCGCATCGGCGCGCGCGTATTATTGACGGGCGCGCCCAAAAAGAACGGCGCTTTTTGGCAGTTTAGCCATCCTAATTTGACTTTTTTGGACGACGGCGATTCTCCTGAAGATATTGACGATTCCGTCCCGAGCGTCCTTCCTATCTATCATTTGACCGAAGGAATTACTCAGTATAAACTTCGATCGATCGTTAAAAACGCGCTTGCGACTCTTCCCGATCTTCTTCAAGAAGCGTTGCCTCAAGAACTACTCGAAAAGCGCGGTCTACTTTCGATTTCCGACGCTATCCGCAAGACGCACTTTCCCGAATCTCTCGACGAAGCTCGTCTTGCGCGTCGACGTTTCGCCTACCAAGAATTTTTAGTCCTTCAGCTCGCGCTTTCTATTTGTCGCGCGCGACGACGCGTCAATATGCGCGCGCCGGTTTTTACGAAAACGGCGAAAATCGACTCGCGAATTAGGGCGCTCTTTCCTTTCGAGTTGACCGATTCTCAAAACGCCGCGATCGCCGAAATTGCGGAAGATATGTCGCGTCCCTTTCCTATGAATCGTCTGTTGCAAGGGGACGTCGGCTCGGGTAAGACGGTCGTCGCAATTTACGCGGCGCTTGTCGCGGTCGCCAACGGAGCGCAGGTCGTTTTGATGGCGCCTACCGAGGTTTTGGCGCGTCAACATATGCAGACGCTGACGCGCTTTTTGCGGAACAGCGCCACGCGCGTCGTTCCTTTTTTCGGCGGTCAAAAGGCTTCCGAACGCGCGTCGATCTTACGCGAGATTCGCGAAGGCGACGCGCAAATCGTCGTCGGCACGCAAGCGCTCGTCTACAATGAAATCGAATTTAAACGCCTTGGACTTGTGATTATCGACGAACAACATAAGTTTGGCGTGCGTCAACGCGCTTCGTTAAAGTCTTCGACGGATTTGGAGCCGCATTATCTTGTGATGACCGCGACGCCCATTCCTCGAAGCGTGACAATGACGCTGTTCGGCGATTTGGACGTTTCGACGATGCGTCATTCGCCCCCCGGACGTTGCAAAACGACGACCGCGCTTCTGACTTCTGAAAATCGCGCGAGTTGGTGGAGTTTTGTACGCGAGAGATTGGACGAAGGACGCCAAGCCTACGTCGTCGTTTCGCGCGTCGACGGGGGAAAGGACGTCGAAGAATACGATCCGTTTGAAGGACGCGAAATTCGTAAAATTGAAAACGACGGCTCCTATTCGAAAGACCTTGATTTTTGGAACAGCTGGGCCGGACCGGCGAAAGAACGAGTCGATTTGCAAAAAACGAACGGAGACGAATCGACGGATAAGGACGAAGTTGAAGACGAATCGTCGTTAAAATCGGTTTGGACCGTTTACAAAGAACTTTCCGAAGGCGAGTTGAAAGGGTATCGTCTGGGCGTCGTACACGGACGTATGACGACGGCTGAAAAAGAAGCGAAAATGCTTGATTTTCGTAGCGGCGTGATTCAAGTTCTTGTCGCGACTTCGGTCGTCGAAGTCGGAGTCGACGTTCCGAACGCGACGATGATGACGATTGAAAACGCGGATCGTTTCGGTCTTGCGCAGTTGCATCAGTTGCGCGGGCGCGTCGGGCGCGGCAAATATCCCGGTTTTTGCGCCGTCGCTCTTTCGGAAATAAGATCGGCGGAGGACGAGTCTAAAGAAGGAAAAAAAGTTTTCGACGTCAAACGTAGTAAAAAAGGCGCTAAGAAAGACGTCGATAAAACGACCGCAGAGGGGAAGCGTCGTTTAGAAGCGACGCGTCGTCTTGAATTTTTTACTCAAACGACCGACGGTTTCGAACTTGCGGAAAAGGATTTTGAGACGCGCGGACCGGGCGAACTCTTTGGCGCGCGTCAACACGGAACCGCCGCGATGCGCGTCGCGGACTTGAAGCGAGATCGCGACGCGCTGGAACAAGCGAGCGAGGATGCGCGCGAAATAATCGCCAAGGATCCCGGCTTGGCGGAATCTCGACACGCGGCTTTGCGCAAACAGGTTTTGACGCGATACGGTCGTTCGTTGGATTTAGGGGACGTCGGTTAGCGATCGTCGAACGAAAAGGCTTGTCCTATTTTTTCGATATTTTTATAAATTTTACTTGACGCGCGTAGAAAAAGCGCTAGGATAATCCCTGAAGGCGACGCGGGCGTTTTCGTTTCGATGCGTTCGTATATGTCGACGGTCTTCGGGAGGCGGTTTTCCATCTTTGGGGGTAAGCCGTTCTTTGATAGAGAGCGAAGATTCTTTTTCTTGTTCTTTGAAAAACGCTTCGTTCTTTCAGCGACTTTGTCGAGCTTGCGCGGGGGCTTGGGCTTTTGCGCTGGTTTGGCGTTTGATTTTGACGTAAACGTTCGTCTTACAAGGCGGTTGTATTATAAGACGCGCGTCGATTTGGTCCTTTTATCCTGCAAGCGTTGAACGCGTTTACCAAAGGGCGTTACGAAGGGAACGATATTCGTCTCTTATCTGCGTTTTCGAGGCGCCGTTTTCGAGGCGCCGTTTTCGAGGCGTTGCGCCGACCTCGTTTTTTTGCGTTCTTTACCGAGCGCGACTTCAAATAAACGACAGGTTTTATTGCATTTCTATAAGGCGTTTGAACGGTCGATAATTTATGATGAACCCGCGTTCAAGAAATAACATCGGAAATCAAGGTTCTAATCCCTATGGCGGGGCGCGCGGCGGATATGCGCCGAACAACGGTTACGGCGGAATGGGCGCCGGAAACGGATACGGAGGACAAGGCGGTTCCGGCGGAGTTCCGGGTCGTTTCCCTCATCGTAATTCAAAAAATAGCCCGTTAGCGCCGAAAAAACCGAAGTCGACCGCTCAAATTCACAGCGACGTCGACCCAATGGATCCCGATTCGTTCTATCCTCTTGCGGGCGTTTTGGAGTTGCATCCGAACGGTTACGGTTTCTTGCGCGATCCGAAGGAGAGTTACGTTCGGCAACTTAGCGACCCGTTTGTGCCGGGCAGCGTTATCGAAAAACTGGGTTTGCGCGAAGGCGTTAGGGTCAACGGGTTGGTTCAGCCGGCGCGAGGAAGTCAAGGACCGCGCGTTCGCGAGATTTACGACGTCGACGGTATGAATCCCGACGATTATATCAACGTGCGTCCCTTCGACGAACTTACTCCGATCAATCCCGAGTTTTGGCTTCGTCTTGAGACGGGCGCCGAGCCGCTTTCAACCCGCGTTATGGATATTTTGACGCCCCTTGGAAAAGGTCAGCGCGCGTTGATCGTAGCGCCTCCTCGTTCGGGTAAAACCGTGTTGCTTCAACAAATTAGTCAAGCGATAACGCTCAATTATCCCGACGTTTACGTGATTGTTCTGCTTATCGACGAACGTCCCGAGGAAGTGACCGATTTCCGACGCGCCGTCAACGCGGAGGTTGTTTCGAGCAGTCTCGACTGCGAATTGGAAAGTCATATTCGTTTGGCTCAATTCGTCATTCAGCGTTGCAAGCGCTTGGCGGAAATGGGAAAAGACGTCTTTCTTTTGTTAGATTCGATCACGCGTCTTGCTCGCGCTTTTAACAAGTGGGTTGGCAATACGGGTCGGACGATGACGGGCGGCGTCGACATCAAAGCGATGGACGTGCCGAAAAAAATCTTCTCGTCCGCGCGTTTGAACGAAGAGGGCGGTTCGTTGACGATCGTTGGAACCGCGCTTGTCGACACCGGCAGTCGAATGGACGAACTTATTTTCCAAGAGTTCAAGGGCACGGGCAATATGGAGCTTGTTCTTGATCGACGCTTGGCGGATCGCCGTATTTGGCCGGCGATCGACATAACGCAATCGGGTACGCGCCGCGAAGAAAAATTATTGCCGCCCGACATTTTGCGCGCTTCCAATATGTTGCGACGCGCGTTGACGCCGATGAATCCGATCGAAGCGATGGAACAGCTTTCGTCGAACTTGGCTCGTTGCGAGTCGAACGCCGAATTTTTCAAGAAGTTTCTGCGTAATTGATCGTTTGTTCTTGTAGGAACGCATAGATCGAACGATCGTCGAATACAAAATAATAAGTCGAGTCTGAAGCAGTCAAGCGTCGTTTTGACGATGCAACGAGGAACGGTTAAATGAGCGCGAGCGTTAAAAAAGCGGTTGTCTTAGCGGCGGGTAAGGGGACGCGTATGAAGTCCGATTTGCCCAAGGTTCTCTTTCCCGTCTGCGGAAAGCCAATGATCGAATATGTGTTAGACGCGCTGGAAGAGGCGGGCGTCGACGAAATTCTGGTCGTCGTAGGATATAAACAGGATTTGGTGCGTTCCACGATTAAGCCGCGTCCCAACGTTAAATTTGCCGAACAAAAGGAATTGTTGGGAACGGGACACGCGGTTATGTCTTGTCGCGAGAATCTCGAAGGCTTTGACGGACCGGTTTTTATTGTCGCCGGCGACAATCCAATGCTTCAAAGTTCGTCGGTTCGGCGTCTTTTTGAAGAATATGAGAAAAACGACGCTTCCTGTATTTTGGGAACCGTTTATAAAGAGAACCCCTTTGGAATGGGGCGTATCTTGCGCGACGCCGACGGGAATTTCGTCGGAGTCGTCGAGGAAAAAGACGCGACCGACGAACAGCGTAAAATTAAAGAGATTAACATCAGTTATTACGTCTTTAATACGCCCGATTTGTTAAATTCCTTGGGAAGTATCCGCGCAAACAACGCGCAAAAAGAATACTACATCACCGACGTGCCGGAGATTTTGTTGAAGAACGACAAAAAAATTCTCGCCTTGCCCGTTTTGAAAGAGGTTGAATGCTTGGGCGTCAACACTCAAGACGACGTTAAAATTGTCGAGGACGTCTTGAAGGGACAAGGGAAATAAACGAGAGTTTGACGAGCGGGCGTCTTTGCCTGTTCGTTCAAGTCGCTTCAATTTATGCAAACGCGCGCGTTGGAAAGTCTTTTCCGAATGCGCGCGTTTTTTTGTTGGAAAAATAGTTAGCGGAATAGAAAGTACGAAAAAATGTCTACGCTTGAAGTCGTCCCTACCGGCGAGGCGTCGGGCGCGCTCTATCTTGACGATCGTTCGCCCGTCCGCGTTTTTGGAACCGAATCGATTCGTAGGACGTTTGGCGAAGAGACGTTGCGTCAAGCGCGAAACGCGCGTCTTGCGCCGGGCGTAACCGACGTCGTATTGACTCCGGACGCGCACGTCGGATTTGGCGCGCCGATCGGTTGCGTAATGGCGTCGCCGAGTCATATCTATCCCGGTCCGGTCGGCGTCGATATTAATTGCTCGATGAGTCTTTTGCAACTGGAACTTCCCGAAGAAGAACTTGTCGATAAAAAAATACGTCGCGCGATTATTCAGGCGATCGAACGACGCGTGCCGACTGGCGCGGGATTGCATCGCGCCCCTTGCGGTCGAAATTTTCCCCTTGATTTGCTTGAACTTGGTCTGAGCGAAGGCGCGACGCCTGAAATTTGCGAGTTAATGCAAATTCCATCGGAATGGGCGACGCGTTGCGAAGTTGCGTCGAACGTTGGACACGACGGAACAAAAGAGGCGCTTGCGGCGCGACTCGAGTATCATAAATCAAAGATTGGCGCTTCGGACGGAATCTTTAAACATTACGAGGCGCAACTTCGTCAGATCGGTAGTTACGGCGGCGGCAATCATTTCGGAGAATGCGAGATCGTCCGCTTGTCGAAAAGTGAAAAGAACGCCGCGCGCGACGCGTCGCGTCCAAACGTCGCGCAAACTTTCGGACTGCTTGACGGCAACGCCGCTTTTCTTTCGCATTGCGGTTCGCGCGGATTTGGCAACGTCCTTGCAAGAGCGCAATTTGCCCTTTTGAAAAAGAAATTCGAATTGTGGCGTATTCCAATGCCGGGCGACGATCCTCAACTTGTTTACGCGCCCCTAGGTACGAAGGAAGCCGACGATTATATCGACGATATGGCGCTTGGCGCCAACTTCGCGACGCTCAATCATTTAACGATCAATTCGCTCGTATTGGAGGCGTTTCAAGAAATTTTTCCGGGTCTTAAAGGCTCGCTGGTTTATTATATCAGTCACAACGTCGCTCGTCGGGAAATTATCGACAATTCGCCCGTATGGGTTCATCGCAAAGGCGCGACGCGCGCTTTTCCCGCCGGACATTTTGCCTTGCGCGACACGTCCTTTGCGGCGACGGGGCATCCGATTCTTTTGCCCGGCAATCCGACTCAAGGCTCGTCCGTGATGGTCGCGCTTGAAGGCGCCAAGTCGAGCTTATACAGCGTCAATCACGGCGCCGGTCGCGCGCTTGGGCGCCGCGAAGCCTGTAGAACGCTTGTGCAAAACAAAGTCGACGAGCAATTTGACTCCGCCGATATTTTGACGAATTGTCGACAATATCCGCTTGACGAGGCGCCCGCCGCGTACAAGGACTTTAACGAAGTTTTGCGAAGCGTCGAAATAGCGGGTCTTGCGCGCGAAGTAGCGCGACTTCACGCGCGATTTGTCATTAAGGACGCGGCGACGCCCGACGATTAAACGCTTGAAGTTGTAATTTGTCGCTATTTTGTATCGTCGCGCCCGGCTTGAGATTCATACGTAAACAAAACCAAAAGAAGATACTTCAAACGTGATTGGAGACGTTTTGCCAGAATAAAAACCAAGTAACGATCAGAACTATTGCGAAAAAGACTCCTTCAATTTACCGAAACGAAACTAAATTTAAAGTCGACTAAACAAAGATTGTCGACCTGTAATCTGAATAAATCGAGATTCCAACTAAACTTTGTTCGGAACTTTACAACCAAACTTGGAAATTACCGCCGAGGTCTTAAACGCGACAATCATAAATTCAAGCGACGACGCATCTGTTGGACGATAAATTAAGTGATAAAGCAAATGTTTATAAAATTCTTTTAGCTCGGCGCTTCTGTTTATCTCGAAGCTATTTTTACCGGCTCTAAAATTGCCAACAAGATGCTCCATAATGACGTCGGCTACAAACTTTTCATTGATATGAACAAATCTTGTGTCGTCGCACAAAAGCTGAACTGGCTTATGCTTTAAAATTCCAGCGCAACTATAAGCGACAACCTTATCTTCATTAATCTCCGAGGCAACTCCATAAATACTCTTTAGACTTTGGACGTCGACGGAATATTCAAGAATTGCCGCTTTCAAGGCTGATTTATTTAAACGAGCAGACGAATCGTCGAATCCATTTGAAGTTAAAAACTTTTGGCAAACTTCTTCGAATTTTTCTGTTCTTTTGCCAATTTGATTACATTCCCTATTAGCAAACGAATTACAGGAAATATTATCGTAAACTTTGGCAACTTCTAACGCCGTTTTAAAAGCGACAATCACTAACTCAAGCGCTTGCGCATCTGAAGGACGATAAATCAAATAATAGAGCAAATGTTTGTAAAACTCCTTTATTTCAACACATTTGCTTATCTCTGGATATGTCCTATCATTCCTAAAATCACCGACAAGATGATTCATAATAACTTCGGCGACAAACTTTTCATTAATATGAATAGAACCGATCTCGTCACGTAAAACTTGAATTGGCTTACGTTTCAAAATCCAAGCACACTCATAAGCGATAATCTTGTCTTCATTAATTCGCGAAATTGAATTATGAAAATCCTTTAAACGCTGAATATCGACAAAATAATCAAGAATTGAGGTAGCCAAGGTTGGTTTATTTAAACGTACAGACGAATCGTCTAACCCATTGGAAACCAAAAATTTTCGAATAAGTTTCTCAAATTCCCTAACTCTTTCGTCAATTTGATTACATCTTTTTTTGTCGAACGATTCGCGCCCGAGTCTTTCCAGCGTTTGGATATGACAGTACTTACTCATTTAACTTTCCTCTGTCATTAAGATGCGCCCTGTACTCGTCTGAAACAACGAGATTTAATTCTCTTAGTGAACAACAAAGACTTGACTCAGAGTATACGGATAACTTTTTGGACCATTCCTTACATTTGTAGGGTTCAGCGTCGTTCTTACAAAAAAGCATTGCCAAATTTCGAACCGAAAAAAAACGATATGATACGTCCCCTACTGAAGGCTCGGGAAAAGTCTGTAACGACAAAAGCCAATCGAGCAATTTTTTCCGAACGTTTGTACCCTTGGTAGAATCGTGCAACATCTGAATTAAAGAGAACACTGCAACAATAGTAGGAACCAAAGCGACCGCAACTCCTACTGTTCTCAAGGCGAAAGTAACACTTGCCACTGGGAAAGCTCTCCCTACTAAGCAGGTCAAAACGAACTCGTGTCCCATTTTATTTCTCTTCTTCCAAGTCGATTCGTCTCTTTACGGCAAGCTTCAAGACTACCGCTAAAAAGTTGAGTCCAAAGCACCACGCAATTAATATTATGAACCAACAAGACAAACTACTCACATCGTTAAATTTTCCATAGATTAGAGCAGCTCCCGTTCCAAATGCGCAAAACATTCCAATCAAGATTGAAATTTGGAGTAAAAACGTGCGGCGTTGACCATAACCGACACAAAAAGTTTTTTCTCTCAAGGACTCGCTTTCAAGGAGTACAGGGATAAAAAGATTTATAACAAATAAAAAAGTGTTGAAATCTTTACAAAAACTATTTGGAAAATCCCTCCAAAGCTTACAAAACGAATCAGCTCCCTCGGAATTGACTTTTAATGCAGTAAAGACGACGGCAAAAACAAAACCAATAAAAAAAATCAAAAGATTATGGAAAAACGGTCGCCACTCGCTTTGTTGCCGCTTCGAAATAGACTCCGGCACAAAATTATCTTTCGAACGACACATTATACAACCTTGTAAGAAGAAACGATTATGTTTTAACCAGCCTGACGACAACACCACGTACTTGGTTGAATCCTCAATAGTTTTCGAATCTTACTTCTAAACTACGTTACTTATAGATTCAGTCGCCATAGGACAAAAGTCCTGAATCCTTAAAACATACAACTTTCACACGTATTCCTTCAATGGACGGATTCCTGGCTAGTTCCTTCAAAGGCGTTCAATATAACTTCGCTTTCCTTGGCGTCTGTCAAAACAAACGACGTCGAAACAAAGCAAAAATACATAACGAACCCTTGCACAACGAATTCCGTATAATTGTAACATAGAGTATGAAAAAAAAAAGAACTCATTATAAAAATTTTTCCATTTTGGCGCTATTGTTATGAACTTCCCCAACTTTTTTAAACGACGAGTTTCTGTAGACTTGCCGAATGAAGAATTCTTCTCGATTTCTTTGAATTTGGCGTTAACGATATTCCCTAAAATTTTCCTAAACGCTATTTTCTCGATACCTGATTACGTTTGTTTTTATGCGTTAGACGACGTTCTGCATTGTTTCAAAGAGGGCGTAAAAACGTCAGTTTCGTTATGCTTCGTTCCTACGTTCCGTCTTTTTATGATTGTCGTTTAAAACGTCGATAAGCCAAGACTTGTATGCGTTTTATATCCATTTCTCGAATCGTCTAGAACGTTGCTGATAACGATAAAACTTGCGGTAACGCTTGTCCTCATTAGTGTTACGCGACTAAACGAAATAGTTTTACAAACGGTTAAGACTGAGAAAAAACTCGGCAAATCAATAGCGCAACCGCTTGCTAAGGACGTTTGGGGGGCGTTACAAAGAAACCGTATAGGATAGGTTTTACACGTCTAGAATCACGCTAGGATTGTAGGTTTACGACTTACAATTCCAAGAGTCTCTTTCTATGTACGTCAACTTTGTTGAATATTTCTTTTTTTTAAAGTGGGGAAAGTAGCAATTTTATCCATTAAATTCAACGTATTTGTTACGAGTACAATAGTACGATAGTATTGGCGCAAACATTGATTTTTAACAATGCCTTCGTCTGGTAAAAAAGCGTATTCTTCGGAGATAGTATAATTTCTTAATGCGGGGCGCGTCGATAGATAGAAGGGGAACGTTTTTTTCGGCGACGACCTCTTAAAAACAGGGACGTTTTTTCAAGTCGACGCTTTGACGCCGGTTGAAATTTGTTAAAAACGACAATTTCATTGCAGAGAAGTTGAGAAAAACGCCGATAATTTCCCAAACAAACAACGCAGAGTCGACGGAGCTTATGCGAAGTCGGGCTTTGTTGGTCGGCTATCATCGAAACGTTGAAAAACGTCGTGAGACGCGGTTGTAAGCAACGTTTCATATCACGGAGGAGAAACGCGATGCGTAAATTGCTACTGTCGCTGTTGCTTGGAGCTTTAGCTCTCGGCGCCGTTGGGTGCATAACGCCCGGTTATTCCGGCGATCCCGCGAAGAGAACGCAACAGCTTTATAATACTTCGGAAGACTTGAGACAGTCGGAAGAAACTTGGGAACGTATCTGGATGCTCGATCAACCGAGCCATATGACCCCGTATCGTACGCACGGCGGGATTACCTGATTGACGCCATTAAGCGCGGTTTGCGCTTGAATTCGAACAATAAAGGCGCGCGTTCTTAATGGGACGCGCGCCTTTTTTTCGCGGTCGTTTGCTTTTAACGCAACGCCGCGCGTTTTTCCGACAATCTACTCGACGACGTAAGCTCCTAGATCGTCGAGCCATACTTCTCCGACGCCTGAACAAGCGATTCTAATTCTCATCGTTCCTTCGTTCGTCGCCAAACGATAGAACGCGAATCTTTTCCACCCGCACGCGTTTTTGAATCTTAGCGCAAGTCCTTCTCCGCCCTGATCGTCGTAAATTTCAACGCCGTCGACGGAATTCTTCAACGTTTGAGGAATCTTAATCCAGCCTTGCACGCAAATGATTTGACCGACGCGACTTGGAAAGGACGTTTCCACGAACAAGGACGGACTTTCCACTTCGCTAGGACCTTCGCCTCCGTCGCGCGTTGAGACGACGGCACGTAAGCCTTGCTTTCCCGTTCTTGCCGCCGTTCGATCTAAGAAGGTTTCGCCGCGCACAAGCGCCGAATCTTCCGTATAGACGCGCCAACCGTTGTCGCGCCACGCCTGCGCGGAATCTTCCATATCGCCGCCCGCTATTAGATTAGGCTCTTGGGTTTTAATCTTTCCGGAAATGATTTTTTCGTATAATTCCAAATAGGCGGGCATATCGTAGAACGAAGTCGAGAGGGGCGTGACGGGTCTTGCGATTTCGTTTTTTGTCGCTTCAAGCCAAAATCTCCGTTCGTTTTCTCTAACTTCTCTCGTCGCGCGTTCGGCGACAAGACACGCTTGGGAGTAGTCTTGACGTTCCAAATATTTTTCCGCTTCGTTTAGTTTCTGCCGCACGGAATCGACGACTTCTCCCAAGATAGGAGAATGTGGCGACGATTTGGCAAAGGCGCCGTGTTCCTCGACGTATTTAATTTCGTGAACCGTTTGTTCGTATAGGTCGAGACGCTTGCGTCCTAGACTGATCGCTAATTCCGCCGCTCTCTTTCCTATGATCGCCGCGCGCTCCGCCACTCTTTGACTGAGCGCGTCCGATTGCGTAAAAAATATCAAGGAATTCAGCGACGCTTCGTCCAACTGAAAACTACGCCCTCCGGCGCGGCGTTTGGAAACGACTTTACGCAAAGCGCCCGGCGTTAGCAAATCGGGCAAATATCCCTCTCCGACGGCGACCGTGCCCGACCAGTTGTAAGCGGCGTTTTGTCCCATTGCGTATTGATTGTTTCGTTCGTTTGAAACGGGTAAAGCCAACAAAGAACGCGTCGTTCTGGACAGAACGCAGGACAAATTGGGCGAGGACGTCTTAAGCTCGTCCCGTTTAGCGTTTCCCAACGCGAACCACGGCGCGAGGAAACGAATTTCTAAATTAATCGATTCTAACGCCGCGCGACGGTATTGCGTCTTGCGGTCGTTGAGATCAAGGCGAGAATTCGAGGCGAAAACGAGCCCGCGACAACCCGCCCTAAGGGAAAGTCGAACGAGTTGACGTATTTGTTCGTAGGAGACGACGCCGGGCGATTCCTCGGGCGCGCCGAAAAACTGTCGTTGTTTCGTCGCCATTGGCGTCGGTTGCGTTTGGATTGTGTTCCAAAAGACGCCAAAACCCGTCGGCAGACTTTGATAACGCACAAGCCAATCGCCGTAATCGTTCATATCGAGCGAAGAAAGCAAGGGCGCGCGATCGAGCAGAAGGACTTTTAAACCGCCTTCGCTCGAGTATTCGTCGACTCCGTTGACGACGGAACCGACGCACGGTCTGAGTTTGGAGTCGAGACTTTGTATTTTTTGAATTTCTTGCCGTAGTTCGGCGACGCTTTCTCTTCTTAGTTCCGCGCCCATATTCCACGCCAAGACGGGCGCGTATGCGGAATCAACGGCGCGACCTCCAAAATAATCGACAGTTTGTCCTTGTTTTGACGAAGGCGAAGACGTTTGAGGACGGCGAACTTGTATTTTTGTTTCCGAGTTCTCTTGAGATCGAGACGCGTCCGGGATTTTGTCGACGTCCGCTTGCGTAACAGTTTCCGCTCCTATCGGCGGGGATGCGACGAGTCTCATACCGACGGCGGCGGCTTCTTTCAAGAGGGAGGCAGTTGGCGCGCCGTCAATTTTTACGGCGTTAAAACCGAGCTTTTTAAGATAATTTAGCGACTCGCCTTGATATTCTATCGCTCTTACAAAGACGACGCGTCCGTCCGACGTTTCAAAAACTCCGTCGTTAAAGGAGGCGTCAAATTCAATTTTTTCTCCCTTTTGTACGAAGGATTCAAGAGCCGACTCTTCGTTGACGTCAAGAGTTCCACTTCCAGAAATTAGGTCGTCGACGGGACTCAACGCCATATATTCGCCCTTGTTTTCACTTGGCGCCTCGACTTGTTTTTCCATTTCGTCAAAGCCGATCGAAGCGACTCCCTTCGAGTCGTTTTGCTTACTCAAGAAATCGACTAGACCGATCGACGAATTAGTTCCTTCGATTTTTTCTTTTAGCGATCCAAAATCATATTCGAAGGAAGGAATAAAGGCGAGCGATTCGTCGAAAGAATCGGACTTGTCGAGATATTCCAACGTCGAACCGAAACCAGACCTTGGTTCTTTCTGGAAGTCCTCGTCCGACCGACGTTCTTTTAGCGCCTTGTCGCTAAATTGCAGAGGACGCCTGTTGTTGCGCGCGATTTTTTCCTGATCGAGTCCGAAGGGCTCGGTTCCGTATTCGTCCGTTTCCGTCGCTTCGTCTTGCCAAAAAACGGGGGCGTTGGTAATTTTTAGACGACAACTTAACAGATTGATCGGATTGAATCTCGCGCCCCGTTCCCAACGTCGCAACGAATCGAGATTAGGACGGATATGTTCGGCAATTTCCAAATCGTCGATCCATAAGTTGTAACGTCCGTGTCTTGCTTCCGTAATAAGGAGTATTTGGCGAACATAGGCGCAGTCGCGCTCGACGGCGATTTTATGTTCGCCGCGTAGGGCTTGCGTCGCTTCCTCGAGCGCTTTGTCGAGACCTTGCGGAAACGCCAAACGTTGCCAGTCGCCCGTTTTTTGATACGAGTCGCCCAGCAGAATCGCCGTCAACGCTTCGCCAGTGTCGGGTCGAGGCGTTTTCGGAAAGACGACCAACGCGGCGATCGTAACGCCCGGTCGATCGCTTCTTGTCCAGACGGAAGGATTCGTTTCTTTGAACGCTTCCGGATAGTCGACGTAATGTCCTAAGACGACGACGCCGGGTTCTTCGACTTCATATTGAATAAACTCGGATTGTTTTCCGTCGTGAAAGACTTCGTCGACGCGTTTTCGCGCCGTTGGAATAATTTCTCCGTCTTGATAGAGCAGACGCCAACTCACGCCTTGCGATTCGAAGTTCTCGCGCCACGCGGACAGCGTTTTTTTTTCTTCAAATCCCCTTTTGTCTAGCAAGTAGCCGGAAAAACTTTTCGGACGTTCCGATTCTTCAGCGCGCGCCGTTAAGAGCGTTCCAAACGCGACGGCTAGCGTTATTGCGAGAACAAACGCGAAATTTTTTTCGTTTGCAAACATCTGACGTCTTGCGGGCTAAATTTTTTTGTCGCGCGCCGTCCGTTCGGCGCTTTTGACGCTCAACTTCCAAGAGTAACGTTTTTTTCCCGCCGCGACAATAGACGTTCGTCGTTTTGTTTTCATTTGCCAACGTTTGAAAATAAAAAAAAGACGAAGGACTTGCGATCCTTCGTCTTTCTTTCAATTCAGACTCGTCTCTTCAACGAGGCGAACCTTTTGTCGTTCTCATTTGCCCGCGTTAAGACCGGTTGCAAATTCTTCTTCCTCTTCTTGAATGATGATACGCGGGGTAACCGTCATCAACATACTGGTGGTTTCATGACCGATCGAACTGTTGGAGAAGAGTCTCTTGATGTAAGGAATCTTGCTCAGGATCGGGACGCCGCCTTCGTTACGACCTTCGCTCAAACGCTTGATACCGCCAAGGAGCGCGGTGCCGCCGTCCGGAACGTTGACCGTGGTGTAGACGGAGAAGCTGGAGGTAACGGGTTCTTGAATCGTGGTGCCTTGGCTGACGACTTCGGCGCCTTCGTTGCTGGTACGTTCGTCCGTAATGCTTTCAAGCAAGCTACTGCCTTTGCTGGCGGAGGTGCTGTTCGTCGCTACGGAGTCGGAACCTTCGAACTTAAAGGTGCGGTCGTTGTCGGTGATCTTGCTGAAGAACGGTACGACCGTCATTCTTACGTACTTGCGATCCGGGGAAGCGGTCGCTTGAACCGTCATAAACTGACCTTCGTTGATGATCGTGATGACGGGTTGTTGCGAAACGGCGAACTCGCCGACGACCGGGATAACCGTGCTGACGTAAGGAACGCTGGTATAATCCATTACGCTGGCGGTTTGACCGTTGAACATCGTAACCTTCGGCGCTTGGAGGACGTTGGTGCGCTTGTCGGATTCCGCGGCGCTGATAAAGAAGTAGGATTCAATATCGCTCAAAATCGCGAAGCCCAACTGGGCGCCGACCGAAGGATCGTAACTTCCAAACTGCGGAGTCGCAAGACCGTAACTGTTCTGCGAAAATTCGACGTTCAGGTTGTCCGTGAAGGACTTTCCGCTTCCCGTTCCGTCGGTGGCCAAGCCGTAGACGCCTTTCTTCGTAGGCGCCATACCGCCGTTGACCGTGTTGCTGTCGTAAATGGCGGAAGCCGAATCTTTGTTCACGAAGGACAGGTTCATATTGACGCCGATTCTTTCGAAGTAAGAATCGCTGATCGTAATGAATCGAACTTCGACGGTGACTTGGAGGTCGTTCAACGAACGGAGCTTTTCGAGCAGTTCGTGAATTTCTTCGTGGGCTTCTTCCGTTTGACGAATCGCCAAGGTGTTGTTGAGGGAGAAGAACTGAGGATCGCCGACGGCGTCCCAAGTTTCTTCGTCGCTAACCACGGAGGTGATGAGTCCGATCAACTCGCTCGGGTCGTTCATTCCGCCGCCTTGTCCCGTCGCGATCGGCGCGTTTCCATTCGATTGAATCTGCGCCGTGATATTGGGAGAAAGCAGGGAAGTCGAGCCGAGAACGTTCTGATTCAAGCCGGTAATCGTACTGCTCGAACCGCCGACGCCGCGCAACGACGCTTGCTGGTACGCGCGATTATAACTGGCTTCCATCGACAGCGGCGAAACGACCGCGCCAAAGTTAGGAACGCCAATAACCAAGTCTGCGACCGGGTAATATTTCACGACGGTTTTGTTCGAACGCTTGTTGCTTCCCGTAATCGTCAATACTTCGTCTTCGACGATGTACGACAGGTTATAAGGCGCCAACACGTGCTTCAAGTAGTTCTTCAACGTGATGTTGTTGAAGTTCGTCGCGACGGTCATATCGGACATAACGCCGAGTTCGCTCAACGCGGCTTCGTCGACCATAATATTGATTCCGGCGCTCGTGCGGATGAAGTCGACGACGACGTCCAGCGGGGTCGGCTGATCGAACGGCAACGTGATCTGCATATCCAATTTACGCAGAATTTCGCGGTCGGCTTCCGAACGAGCGTCTCCGGGGGACAGCTCTTTGCGGTTCTTAGCGCGATTCCAAACGTTGGAATCGAACACGAGCGGGTTGGCGTCGTCGACGAGCGAAAACGCGGAATTCTCAACGTCGTTGAAGGTTTTCAGAACGCGTTCATTCTTGATTTCCTTCAAATTTTCGTTAAACGCAATTTGTCCGCCAAGTTGCGCCTTGTGAACCATTTGAACGGAGACGACCGAATTATGCGAATAATCGCGGCATTTCTTCGCCAAGACGAGCGCTTCTTCGTAACGTCCTTCTTCGACGAGCGCGTTGAATTTTTCCGTGTCTTCGGCGAGGCGATTTTGCATGTCAAGTTCGTCTTGACGCTTTTGACGAATATATTCTTCGACGTCGCGGTTGTTCGTTTCGATCGCGATACGAGCGCCGTTTTGGTCGATGAAGCGTTCCGTGTCGGCGATCGCCATATCGATAGGATAGGAGAAATGCGCTTTCAAGGAGGCGTCAAGTTTCGAATTTTCAATTTCGGATCGCAGAGCCTTGAGGTCGCTTAAGGCTTCCTTCGGCGCCGTTTCGCGAACTTGATTTTGCTTCGCGATAAAGGCGGCGACGTCGCTTTGGAGCGCTTCCGGCGATTGCGTTAAATCGACGCCCGTCTTCGATACGACGACTTCGGGCATAGCGGCGACCGGGTTGTTCAACTTGGCGATCTCGTCGTTGATACGACGGAGAGTCGCTTGGTCGAGTTCCGAAGAATAACGCAAAGCGTCGCGGTAATTGGCGAGCGCGAGTTCCGTATTGCCCTTCTTAGCCGCTTCGTCCGCTTCTTGGACGTACAAATAACCGGCGCTTTGACCTTGCGAAACGCCCGGAACCGTCGCTTGAACCTGACGAATATTCGAGGCGTTCGAACGCGAAATCGCGACGTCGCGGAGGAATCGTTCGGGCGAATCGCCGCCGACAAAAGCGTTCTCGGGAACGCCTTGACGTTGAATCTCGCGAACCATCGCTTCGGCTTGAGCCGTTTGACCGTTTGCCGCCAACGCGCGCGCTTCTTTCAGTTGCGCTTGAATTTGCGCGACTTGACGCTTAGTCGTTTCAGACATACCGACGAGCGGCTTCGAATTGAGTTCGACGTTTTGCGCGACCAAACGATCGTCGGCAATACGCGCTTGAACGCTTGCGACGTCCATTTTACGCCCTACCGTCGCGACGTCAAACGTAACGTTTAACTTATCGGCTTCGGAAACCAACGCTTCGGCGGAATCCAAGTCCTTGCAACGACGGAGCGCTTCCGCTTGCTCGAGATAGTTCTTGGCAAGTTCGCGCTTGAGCGTTTCGTTGACGCCTTGAGTTTTGATCGCTTCTTCGATCTTAGCGTATTGCGCGATCAACGGCAACACGTACTCGGGGCGATCGCTGACCGACGCGTACGTCGCGTTTAACGCTTTAGCTTCGTTCGCGTATCTCGTCGCGGAAACGACGTCGCGACTCATCAACGAACGACGCGCTTTCAACAGGAGTTCTTGACTCCGAATAAGCGTAGGATTAGAGGCGCTCGAAGAAGCGCCGTCGACTGCGACCGCCGCGCCGACGGTCGAGGTTTGCGCGTAAACATTGTTTGTTCCGCCAAGCGACAAAGCGCTAGAGCCAAAGCCCAACGCGATCGCCAACAAACCTATCTGAATCTTTTTGGTTGGTTCCAACACGATACTCCTTTCGAGACTCGTAGTAATACGCTTAGTGTTACGAGTGGCGCCAATAGTCATCCCTGACCTCCCAGATTCTCCGGAAGAAAAATATCAGTGAAAATAGTCTTCCGACTTCGAACGCGTCTTGGAACGTCGCGGTCGTCGGGCGATCCTTCGCCCTTGGCGCGATAACGCGCCCGATGCAAACGTTCCCAAAATATTACGGTTCGAACGTTAGCGACTCTGCTCCATCGAAAAACATACCTGATTCACTAAAAGCCGATTTCCCAACTTTTCGCCGAGAAAACTGCAACATAAAAAACTCGAACGCTCGTTCAAATTCCTTATTTTTGCCTAATCGACCAAAACGTTTGACAGAACTTACGCTCTCAAATCCTATAATCGGAACGCTACTTGTCTGATAATAAGGGAAAAATAGGATAAGCTATTTTTTTCCGAAATTATGGAACCGATCTTCGACTCTTTGCGCGTGAAGCCGCTTAGACGAAACCTAAAAAACAAGACGTAACTACGCGTCTTGAGCTTCGCCCAAGTCTCCGTCGCCTTTTTTATCGGAAATCCCTTTATTTCAACTGTAAAATTTTTACAGTTTTTCTATCAAAATGGGGAAAAAACAGTTTGTTGTTATAATACGAATAATCAGACGTTCTTTGTAGCCGAACAAACCGCAAGAGAAAAAAACGCGTCGATTTTTTGAGACGGCGCGTTTCTACGACGATACGTGCAATAAACGAGGAACGAAACGATCAGCTAGAAAGGGGCGCGTAAATCGTCGGAACTTGACGTTCGACGTTTAGCTTCTAATTCGTTTATTAGTCGTTGATAATATTCCTGACGACGTTGCGTTATTTCCGCGTTGCGTCGATCGTTTTTAGAGGTATCGACTTTCTGAAGTTTTTCAAGGTTTTCACGAATGAGCTTCAGTCTTTTATCCGCTTCGTCTAGACGTCCCTCTCTAAGCGCGAGTTCTGCGGAACCGAAATGCAAAGGGAGAAAAAACTGAAATTCGGAATAATCGGGACGTCGTAATCCAAAGTTTTGGGCTTTTTCATCAGCGATTTTCAGCAACTTGCCCGCCGCCTTAAGATTGCCTTCGCACGCCTCTCGTTTGGCGTAATGAAAATAGACGAAAATTTGGAACGTCGCGTATTGAACGGAATTGGGGTATTCTTTAACAAGCGAATCGATTAACTCGAGCGCTTCTTTTTTGGCTTCTTCGAATTCTTCCGCAAGTTTTTCCTTTTCGTCCAAATCGAACGTCGTCGCTCGGATATGATCCTCAATAAGCGAACGCAACACGTTTTGAACAAATACGGCGACGATCGCGCGCGATTCGTTCGGAGCCTGAATTTTCAGCGCTTTTGCGTATTCGTGCCCAATTTTTTGGACTGTTCGCGCGCCTTCCGAATCGCCCAACGTGAGACGCCACAACGCATAGTAGCCGTAAAATTTACACAACAACGTAAGTTGGTCGGTCGATAGGTTCGGATTTTTGGACGTTTCGTTAATTCGCGCGCGCGCCGCGTCGAAATCCGCTTGAATATTCTCTTTTTGTCGATCGGTTGGAACAACGGGTCGACTGGGGGCGAAGAAACCGGGCGTGGGATCCGCCTCAAAACGGACGACGTACATTCTATAAACGGCGCGTTCAAATCGAAGTTGCGCGAGCATACTTTCGCATTGAGCGGTTCCGTTTGGTAATTCGTCAAGTTCTTTGACGACAAAAGCGCATTTTTCTTCGATGATTTCCGGTCGGTCGTTTGGCGCGTCGATTTCGAAGAGCGCGACTACTACTTGCGCCATTGCCAAAATCGTTTGACGTCGCTCGTTGAAATTTTGGGCGCTTTTCAACGACTCCAAATAGAGATCATACGCTTTTTCAAAGGCGTAGGATATTCTGGGACGTCCAAGAGTTTTACTTAATCTCCCTATGTTGGCGTAGGCGTTGGCGGCTTTAAAGAGCAATTTTTGATCGTTTTCATTTTCACGCGTGAAGTCGTCGTAAAACGAAAGCAGACTTTCTAAGGCGCCGGCGTCTTTTTCGGAAACGTCGGCTTCGCCTTCAGGGGGATTGAAATAGGAATAGTCGTCTAAAAAATCGAATTTTACGTCCTCTTGAGCGCCTAGTTTAACAAACAACTGATCGAACGCTTGAAGCGCAAGATCAAGATTCTTTTGAGCGCGTTCCGTCTCGGCTTTTTTTTCCGAGTACAGACGATGCGTTTTGAGATTGTCCGCCGTCGTAATATACGTGACGCCCGTCCAAGACGCAAGCAACGACGCCGCAAGCGAAAAAGAGAGCGCCGCCGCTAGTTTGTTGCGCTTGCTCCAGCGCCAGCCTTGTTCCAACAGACCGACGCGTCGCGCTCGAATAGGACGCTCGTCTAAGAAACGTTGCAAATCGTCGGCTAGTTCTCCGGCGGTCGCGTATCTTTTTTCAGGCTTATGTTCGAGCGCTTTGAGAATAATCGTCTCTAAATCTCGCGGAATATTCGGGTTGATTTTTCGCGGTTTGACGACGATTCCTTGCGCGACTTGCGTCAATAGTTTCGAATAATTCGTTTCGTCGAAAGCGGGCGTAAAAGTTAGGAGTTCGTAGAGCGTGAGACCAAGCGAGTAGACGTCGGAAAGAGGGGAAAATCGTCCTTCCAACGCTTCTGGCGCCAAATAACGCAACGTTCCGACAAGTTGCTCGCGACGAGTTAAATTACCGGCGTTAATTGGTTTAGCCAGTCCGAAATCGGTGATCCACAAAACGCCCTCGTAATCAACGATTAGATTCGAGGGTTTGACGTCGCGATGTACGACGTCGTGCCGATGCGCGTAATCTAACGCGCGAGCCGCTTGAACGCCGACGTCGCCGATTCGTTGATAATAGTCGTAACTGGCGATATGAACAGAAAGCAACGCTTTTTTCGGCGCGGGCAAGATCGCTCCTATGCCGCTCGCGCTTGGAATAGAACGCGCGTTAAATTTTGACTTGCGTTTTGGGGAAGAGAACGCTCGAAATAGACGACGCAAAGGGGAAAAGACTGGCGCGTTTTGCTCTCGACTCGAATCGTCGACCGCTTGTTCGGCGTCGTCCTTGAACGACGTCGACGGGCAAGCTGTTTGTAGAGCCGACGTTTCAACTAAAGCGTCGTTGGAACCGTCGGTTGTTTCTCCTAACGGCTCGTCGGTATTGGAAGCCAAACGGGTCGTCTGGAAAGAAACGCCCGAACGACGCAACACGTCGTCGAATCCGCGCCAAACGCGACCTTCGTCGGAAGCCGCGTCGTCCTTGCTTGACGGCGCGGAATCGTCTTGAGTCGGCGCGTTTCGTCGTTCGCGAATACGACGCTTCGATTCATAGTAAGAATCAAACGTTTGAGACGCTTCCTTTTCTTTGAGTCTCAGAAACTGTTCAAGACTAACTCCGTCGATTAGTTGCATCGCATAGAAGAATCGATCGTCGACGTTGTCGCAACCGAAGACGGGCACGATGTTCGTATGGTGCAAACGCGCCGCCATACGCGCTTCGCGTTGAAAACGCGCGATCGTCTGCGCTTCTTCGCCGGGGAAAATCTTAGTTACTTTGAGCGCGACGACTCGATCAAGAGTTTCGTCCCACGCTTCGTAGACGACTCCCATTCCCCCTCTTCCAAGTTCGCGAATCACGCGATAATTTTTAAGCTGTTTCAATACGGGCGGATCTTCGCCCTTAACGCCGACGCTTGCGGAAAAATTCGACAACGATTCTTGTTTGCTTCCCTTTTCTAACAATAATAGAGTTGGAAAAAGTTCTTTAATATCGTCGGCGCATTCGGGATAGCGCGCGGCGTATTCTTCGACGCTGGGATTTTTACCGTCGCGGTATTCTTGGACGAAACGTTCGGAAAGCGTTTCGAAATTAAATTCAGATTCTTCAGAAGAGACTTCGCGCGCGTCTTTGTCGTCGACGCGTCGGACTTCGACGTCGGAACGTGGGGAAACGGTCGTCATTTTGGCGTAATCGGAGTTTGGCTCTGAAAATTCCGTCGACAAGGACGTTCTTTCCTAACGCGCTCCTAGGCGAAAAGGAAAAAAGATCGGCGCCGCTTGTCGCATATAAAACCCAACGAAAGACCGCTCAAAATCGGCGCGCTTGGCGATTTTGAGCGATTTTTTTAAAAAGCGGCGTTCATTCAAGCAAATCGTCGAGTTTTTCCGCTTGGAGTATCGTTCGAAATTTTTTTAGCGCGCGCAAATACATAACGCTTGCGGCGTTGGGAGACACCTTTAACTCTTCCGCCGTTTCGCGGTTGCTTAGTTGCTCAAAGTGCCGCAACGACAAAATTTCCCGATCCGTTTCGTTGAGTTTTTCAAGACATTCGCGCAACTTAAAGACGAGTTCGTGTCGTCGCGCCGCCACGGAAGGGGACGTCGATTTGCCAATCAGGAAAATAGAAGTCGACGTCGCGTCGGTTTTCGCGCGTTGTTCTGAAATAGAATACTCGCGCGACACGTTCCGCTTTTGCGTTTGACAGTAACGGCGATAAGTGGAAACAAGCTGTTGACCGACGATAAGACGCAACCACACGATCGTGGAAAATTTTGGCGCGGAGACTCCGAAGCGCAACTGTCGATACGCTTCCATAAAAGAATCTTGAAGCACGTCGTTTGCGTCGACCCGATTACGCAACTCGGGTTGCAATCGTACCTCGATCATTCGAAGGAGTCTGTCTCGATGTTCGTTGAACATTTCTTCGACGAGCCGCTTTGCCTCGGCGTCCTTGATCGGGGCGTCGGCGTCTTGGACGTTTGCGTTTAAAACTTCGCCGCAATTTGAGTCGTTTACAGGGATCGAATTGTCGGATATCGCGGCGTTAGGAGAAACGTTTTCGTCGAACATCGGAAATCTTTCTAGTTTAGTCGAGGCTCGGTTGCGCGCCGCTAGGAACGCGTCGCCAAAGTTTTTTTCGACTAACGAACAAAATATTTTTGTTCAATAAGGAGGGGCGCCGCCTCTTCATAAACGGAAGCGTCGCCCTAATTATAGCGCCGCCGACTAAAAAACAAGGGGAAGCGACGTTCTTAACGGGGTTGACTTAATACGTTGAAGTCGGTACGATAGGGAACGTTTTGCCCGTTTTGAGGACGTCGGCGCTCTCGACGGTTTGCAAAGTTGCGATTCGTATTATAATAAGGGCGTTTTAACGTTTTCCGACGAATTGAAGTCGAGAATTGTTCGTTTAATATTGGAAGATTGTCAAATGGCGAAAACAGAGACAGCAAGCGCCGGCGTCGTTTTAGAAGCGGCACGTCGCGAGAAACTGCGAAAAATAGAGGAAATGGGGTTCGATCCGTGGGGCGCGCGGTTTGACGATCGTTCCTTGATTGGCGACGTCAGAGCCCGAGAAAGTGAAATTGTCGTCGGCGAACCGATTAAATTGCCCCCAAAATATGAAGGCGCGCCGGAACGCGTCGAGATTCCGACGAGCGGACCTCAAGTCCGCGTCGCGGGACGCATCGTCTTGCAACGCAAACAAGGGAAATTGATCTTCCTCACCCTTAAAGACTGGACGGGCGAGATTCAGATATTTATTGGCAAAAATCAAGTCGGCGATCAAGCGTGGGAATTGGCGCTTTGTTTCGACCTTGGCGACTTGGTCGGCGTAGACGGCGAATTTAAGAAGACTCAGACGGGCGAGTTGACGATTTTTGCGTCCTCTCTGACCTTTTTGAGCAAGTCGCTCGAGTCGCCGCCGGATAAATTCAAGGGATTGAACGATCCCGAATTGCGTTCGCGTATGCGATACGTCGACCTTGCGCATAACGACGAAGCAATGACGCGTATGCTCAATCGAACGAAGATAGTCGCGTCGGTTCGTAAGACGCTTGCCGGAGAAGGGTTCGTCGAAGTCGAAGGCCCGACCCTTCACGCTGTGGCAGGCGGCGCGGCGGCTCGTCCGTTCGTAACTCATCACAACGCGTTGGATATTCCCCTGTATATGCGCATTGCGTTGGAATTACACCTCAAGCGCTTGCTTGTCGGCGGAATGGAGCGCGTTTTTGAGATTGGGCGCGTTTATCGCAACGAAGGTATCGACCAGACGCATAATCCCGAGTTTACCTTGATGGAACTTTATCAGGCTTACGGCGATTATCGGTCGATGATGGATATTACGGAAAAGATTATCGTCGACGCGATCAAAGCGACGGGACAAGGGCTTGTTTTACCTTGGGGCGGTCAGGAAATCGATTTCACGCCTCCCTTTGAACGCAAACCGTATTTTGAGGCGCTGGCGGAACGCACGGGGATCGATCCGCACGACGACGCGGCGGTGATCGCCTACGCGAAGTCGATCGGGATCGAAGACGTCGATAAGAAACACGTCGACGTTGTGCGCAACGACATATTCGAGGAAAAAGTCGAAGAATCGCTTGTCGGTCCCGTCTTTATTACCGATTATCCCGCGAGTATTTGTCCGCTGACAAAGCGTAAGCGATCCAACCCGGAAATTGCCGAACGATTTGAATTGTTCGTGCGAGGTTGCGAGTTGGCGAACGCTTATACCGAGTTGAACGATCCCGATTTGCAAGACAAATTGTTCCGCAGTCAGCTCGAGGGGCAAAAAGAAGAAGACTCGATGGCGAAGATGGATCACGATTTCATTCGCGCGTTGCGATACGCGATGCCGCCCGCCGGAGGGTTGGGGATCGGAATCGATCGTCTGGCGATGATGTTGACGAATACGACGAGCATTCGCGAAGTCGTTTTGTTCCCGCTCTTGAAGCCGGAAGTTTTCGAAGAATAATCGCGACGTTTTGGCGCCGCGAAAAGCGCGTCGTCGTCCGTTTGCGGCGTCGACGCGCAGACGAATAGGATTTCTTTTTTGGGCGGACGACGGCAAGGAAGGCCGATGTATAAGCTGTTATTAATTTGGCGTTATCTTTTAACGCGTTATATCGCGCTCGTTAGCGTCGTTAGCGTTATGCTCGGCGTCGCGACGATGATCGTCGTCAACGCGGTAATGCTCGGTTTCAGTCGCGAAATGGAGAATCGCATCCACGGCGCGTTGTCCGACGTGACGATTAGCTCTCGTTCAAGTTTGCGCGGATTTGAGGACGTCGACGCAAGGTTGCGCGACGTCGAACGCGTCGCGGGCGATATGATCGAAGCGACGACTCCGACCGTGACTACTCCGGGTCTGTTCAGTTACGAATACAACGGGGAAGTGATAACGCGTCAAGTGCAGATCGTTGGAATCGACGCCGTTACCAACGAGAAAGTCACCGCCGTCTCGCAATATCTCCAACACCCTGAAAATCGTAAACGTCTAACTTTCGATCTCTACGAAGACGGATTCGACGTCAAAAATCCTCTATTTGGCGAAGACGCGACCGTAAGACCGCGTATCGCCGAAGGCGGTTGGAAGAAACGGCGCGCCGACGCAAAATACGAAAAATATCGTTGGCAAGAACAAGAACGGCGCCGCGAGATGTACGTCAAATCGCGCAAGCCGGATTCCGCGCCCGAAATGGACGCTTCGGTTATACGTTATTCGAATCCCGACGGAACAACGTCGGGTTCTGAAGGAAACGTCGATCCCTATGCCGCCGCGTTGGAAAATATGCCGACGGCGCCGACTTACGACGTTGCGGAAGAGGAAACGACGAACGAGACGCCGACGTCTACGCCTACAAACGATCCGTTGGGCGAATTCCCGACCGATTTGGCGCTCGGAAACGAGGCGCCCGCTGAAGAACCGACGGCGCCGACTCCCGTTGACGACGCGTCGGCGGATTTGGAATCTTCGCCGCCAAGTCGTCCAAGTATGCTTGTCGGCACGCCTTTTGACGGCATGCGCCAATTTGAGACGGAAAAGGACAAGGAAACGACGCAAGAGACGGGCGCGATTATCGGAATTGGTCTGGTTTCAGGAGCGCGACATAAACATCTTAACGCCGAGACGGGCAAAGACGAGATGGTCGAATCCCTTTGGACGATACCGGGCGCCGACGCGACGCTCTCGTTTTTAGCGGTCGGTATGGAAAATTCAATGCCGTCGATCGTTTACGACCGTTTTACGATCGTCGATTTCTACGAATGTCGTATGGCGGAATACGACGAATCGTTTGTTTTTGTTCCGATCGAAAAGCTCCAAGAATTGCGACGTATGATCGCGCCGGACGGCAAGCGAATGGCGACGCACATCTTGATCAAGGCGAAGCCGGGCGTCAAAATTGAGAATTTGCGCGATCGTTTGAGGAACAGCGACGCGTTTCCCGAGCAGTTGTTCGGGGTCGAGACTTGGAAAGATCAGCAAGCGACGACGTTGGCGGCGGTTGCGACGGAACTTTCGATTTTGAACGTGTTGCTCTTTTTGTCGATCGCGGTGGCTGGTTTCGGCATTTTGGCGATTTTCTTTATGATCGTCGTCGAAAAGACGCGCGACGTCGGCATTTTGAAATCGTTGGGCGCTAGCGGAAACGGAATTATGCAAATTTTTCTGTTTTACGGTCTTGCGCTTGGCGTCGTCGGCGCGGGCTTGGGAACGATTATTGGTTTTTGGTTTGTCGCCAATATTCAGGAGATCGCCGATTTTCTCTCGCGCGTTATGGGGCACGAAGTCTTCGATCCGACTATTTATATGTTCCATCAAGTGCCGGCGATTATCGAGACGCCGACCGTCGTTTGGATTGTACTGGGGGCGTTGTTTATCGCCGTGTCGTCGAGCGTTTTGCCCGCGTTGAGAGCGGCTAAGTTAAAGCCGGTCGACGCCTTGAGAGTTTGAAGCTTTAGAGTTCGGTATTGGATGGAATTAAACGTTAAGCGAAGGAGCGAACGAAATGGAACGCGAAGAAACAAGAACAGACGAGGCGCGAATTATTGCGCGACTCCGACGACGACCGGCGACTTCGCGTCCTTTGCCAGACTTGGAGTTCCCGTCGGAATCCGAAGCGAGCGACGGCGATCGAAGAGCGTCAAACGACGCGCGCGGTTCGAATAGCGCCCGCGCGGAGGCGTTGAAAAGGTTAGTCGCGTCGAAAGAGCCGAAAGAGACGATGAGTTCGTTGAGTCCGGCTTTGCGCGATTTGCGCAGGGAGTTTCAGTCGGAATCTTACGCGACGTTCGATTCCGGGTCGCGAGACCGAAACGTTTCCGATTCCGACCCGCGACTAGATTTAATCGAGTCGGAACTTGACGCCGCGAGTAAGTCGAACGTTCAAAAGACTGAACGCGTTCAAACAGAGACGATTCAGGAACAGGTCGAATCGAAAGATTCCGAGTCGATTTATTCTCGTCCGCGCGTCGACCTCGCGCCTGAGCCGCGTCGCGAAAACGCCCAAAACGTCGTCGACGGCAACGATTTAGTGGTCGTTTCTGCGTTGAAAAAAGGATACGTCAAGGCGAAAAAACTGATTCCCGTCTTGCAAGGGATCGACATGCAGGTCAAACAGGGAGAACTAGTCGCGGTCGTGGGTCAGAGCGGATCGGGCAAAAGCACGTTGTTGCACCTGATCGGAACGCTCGACGTTCCCGACTCGGGTTCCATCCATTTTGACGGTCAACGAATTGACAATTTACCCAGCGCGCAACGCGACGTTTTAAGGAACCGTTTCATTGGCATGATCTTTCAGTTCTATCATTTGATTCCTGAAATGACGACCTTGGAGAACGTGTTGGCGCCCCTGATGATCCGCGATTCGATTTTTACGTACTTGCGCAAACGCTCCGATTACGTCAAGCGCGCCAAGGAAATGCTTGATCTGGTCGGTATGACGCATCGTTTGCGTCATCGACCTAACGAACTTTCCGGCGGCGAAATGCAACGCGTTTCCATCGCGCGCGCGTTAATTACGAACCCGCGCGTATTGTTGGCGGACGAGCCGACGGGCAACCTTGATTCGAAGGCTTCGATCGGAATTTTGAAGTTGATGCGACGCCTGAACGAAGAACAAAATTTAACGATCGTTATGGTTACGCACGATTTGGGACAAGCGCAAGACGCCGACCGCGCCATTCGACTTGTCGACGGATTGGTCGTGCCCGAATAATGTCGACGCGCGTTGAAATATTTGCTCTTTCTGGAAGATTTGGACGAAACGTCGAGAAATTTTCTTACTTTTGACGGTTTTTTGAAAAAAAAACTTGAGAGGCGCGCGTTCTATCGTTACAATATGCGGGATTATGTTGTTTCGCGTCGTTTGTCGAGTGATTTCGAAAAAACGGGCGACAAAAGCCGGATCGAGTCGCGGGACGTTCCTCGACGACAGATTGGCGAGATTGAAAGGTTTGCGTTATGTCTAAGATTTATATGAACGATCGTTTGGTCGACGAGCAAGACGCGAAGGTAAGCGTTTTTGATCACGCGTTTTTGTACGGCGACGGTATTTTTGAAGGAATCCGTTGTTACAACGGTAGAATTTTCCGCCAAAAGCAACATATCGACCGACTCTGGGATTCCGCTAAAACGATCGATCTTAAAATCCCCGTTTCGAAGGAAAAGATGGTTGAAGCGATTTACGAGACGGTTAAGGCGAACGGACTTGTCGACGCGTATATTCGCTTGGTCGTTTCCCGAGGCAAGGGGACTTTGGGACTTGACCCGAAATCTTGCAAAACTCCGCAGATCGTGATTATCGCGCAACCCCTTCAGCTTTATCCTAAGGAACTGTACGAGAAGGGTATGGCGATCGTCACTGCGAGTACGGTTCGCAATCCTTCCAGTTCGCTGAACGCGCGCGTCAAGTCGCTCAACTATCTCAACAATATTATGGCGAAGTTGGAAGCGCATTGCGCCGGTTGCGAAGAAGCGATGTTGCTCAATCACAAGGGCGACGTTGCCGAAGGAACGGGCGACAATATTTTCATCGTCAAAAACGGCAAAATTATGACGCCTCCGATCGACGCCTGTATTCTCGAAGGCGTCACGCGAAACGTCGTGCTTGAAATCGCGCAAGAATTGGGTTACGAAGTCGCGCAAGCGGCCTTTACTCGACACGACGTTTATACCGCCGACGAATGTTTCTTGACGGGGACTGCCGCCGAGTTGATCCCGGTCGTCAAGGTCGACGGTCGAGATATTGGCGACGGAAAACCGGGCGCGATTACGCTCCGAATCCTTGCCGCGTTCCCGGAATTTGTCAAGAAAGACAAAGATTGAATCTTTGTAAGCACGCGAAAGACGGCGCTTTATGAAGGGCGTAGCTAACAAATCGAAGTTGGTTCTCGTCGGGTATCGCGCGACGGGTAAATCGACGCTTGGCAAACTCCTTGCGGAACGTTGGGGATTTGAGTTTGTCGATACCGACGCGTTAATCGAGGAACGCGCAAGGCGTACTGTCGCCCAAATTTTTGCGCGCGACGGCGAACAAGGCTTTCGCGACTTAGAAGAACGCGTCGTTGCAGACGTTCTCAACTCGCCTAATCCGCTCGTCGTTGCGACAGGCGGCGGGGCGCCGTTGCGCGAATCGACGCGTCGTTTAATGAAAGAACGAGGCGTCGTTATTCGCCTTGTCGCGTCGGTCGAGACGATTTCGCAGCGTATGCTTGGCGATAAAGGAACCGCGACAAGACGTCCAAGTTTAACCGGCGATTCGTCGCCCGTCGCGGAAATCAAGCGCGTTTTAGCTATGCGCGAGCCTATTTATCGCGAAGTCGCGACTTTTGAAGTTGAGACCGACGGCAAGACGCTCGACGAATTAGTTGAGGAAATCGCCGATCGCGCGCCCGTCTTTTTTATCTAATCGTAGTCGTCGAGCTAACTTGTTAGGTCGACGGCTTTTCTTGTCAGGACGTCGTTTTTTAGAAATCAACGCGGCGTCAAGCGCGACAAATTCCGTTCCGTCGACGCGCGTGAATTTCCGTGACGATTTCAGGGGGGATAAAGTTCTATGAACGAACGTCAAGACGTCAAACATTCGACGAATTCCGACGATTGGGAGCGTTGTTCGCTTTCTTCGCGGTTCGATTTTGAAGCCATCGTCAAAATCTTGGAGGAACGTTTTCCAAATCATTCCGACGAGTCGTCCGCTTTGGAGTTTCTCTCGCCCGCGCTGGATGCGGAAACGATGCGTCAGATTTTTAGCTTTGCTTGTCGCGCGCCCTCTTTTGAGAATTTTTGCGACGAATTAAACGCGCTGAAGGCGTCATACGACAAACAAACGGAGACGGTCGACGAAGACCTACGACGCGAACTTGCAACGTCGCAACTCTTTAATAATTTTATCGTCGCTATTTTAGAAAAAAGGCGTAGAATCGGCGCCTCTTTTTTGCGGAGACACGTCCAAGAAATATCGCCTAAAATTGCGCAAGAACTTGACTTCGACGCCTATTCGACGGAGCCGACCGTACATATTTTCGGAGCCGAAGTTTCGCGACTTTGCGATCTTGTTTTTTCGATTCCGTTCAAAGATCGTTCTAAAGGCTCGCAACCGATCGTTGTTCCACTGGAGCATAAGTCGACGCAAACGCGCTCGGTCGTATTCCAACTATTGACGTCGTTAACGCTTGTTTTACAATATATCCAGCGTCATAAGGAGCGTTTTCAAAGAAGCGACAAGAAGTTCGTTTGGCCGTTCCTTCTATTGTTTTACACGGGCGCGCGTCCTTGGGAAAAAGTATTGAATTTTCCCGACTTATTTGCGACCCCCGACGCAGAACTTGACAAGCGCTGGATTTTTAAGTTGCCGTTTAAGTTCGTGAGTCTTTTTACGCGTTCGAAAGAACAAATTGAAGACGACCCTTGGTTAGAGACGTTTCTCGCCTTGACGAAGGCGGCGGAAGGAATCGTCGCCAAAAAAGACGCGACGCCGGAAGACTGGAAAAAGGCGTGGAACGACGCTTTCAAGATACTCGCCGGAAAAATCAATTCTACCGACGTCGAGGAACTTGAAATTTGCGGCGAGTTTTTTATCTTCGTCAGCAAAGTCGCGGTGCGACAAGGCTGGAAGCCGCCGACTCGTGAAGAAATCACGGATAAATTAGAAGAATTAGGAGGAGGAACCAATATGACGCGCGAGATTAAAAGTTTCTACGACCTTGGCAGGCAGAGCGGTTGGGAAGACGGTAGGCAGAGCGGTTGGGAAGACGGTAGACAGAGCGGTTGGGAAGACGGTAGACAAGAAGGCGTTCGAAATATGTTAGAGCAATGTATTATCGCCCGTTTTCCGCGTATTGCGCAACCGACGTTACGCGCTATTTTATCGATTACCGACGTTGAACTTCTGAAATCAATTTTCAACGTAGCCTGTACTTCCGATTCGCTTGACAGTTTTCAAAGGGACGTTCGAAGGATGGCTTCGGTAAACTGATTCGTTGGACGCGTTTACCGCGTCCAGATTTTTTGGCGTCGTTTTCTTAAATTTAACGCGCCGTCAAACGTAACTATTAGCGAACGATTATTCGGAACGAAACATATGAATCCGTCCCCGTTTTTAGCGCGTTATTTAATCGACTGGTTGACGACTCAAACGATGGATCGCGCGCGACAAGTCGTCGTCGACGAAGTGAAATCTCGCGTTGATTCGGGAAATTTGGGCGATTACGACGGAATCTTGTTCAAAGACGCGTTCCAAACGAAAGGCGATTCGGAGCGAATTAGCGTCGACGGGGTAGAACTTGGCGTCGTCGGCGCTACGAAGTGCGAACTTGTCGGATTACTCGATAAAATTGGAACGCCGAAGACGACGAAAGGCGGTTCTTTCAAGTATTATACCGGCGTCTGGAAGGGCGTTAGAATTGCGATTATCGAGACGGGCGAAGGAGCCGAACGCGCGCGACAAGGCGTCGAGACGCTCTTGCAAGCGTTTCGACCGGCAAGAGTCGTCTCCGTCGGATTTGCCGCTCCATTGTCGCCGAATCTGAAAAACGGCGCGCTCTTTACGCCGGAGCGAATCGTTCTTGAAAACGGCGCCGTTTTCGAGCTTTCGGCGCCGAAGCTGTCCGCGCCGCAAAAAGACGGTTCAAACGAATCGAACGTGACGAACGAATCCGAACAACCGCGACAAGACGCGTCGACGTCAAGTTTTGCAAGCGAATTTTTACGTCGTTTTTCCTCGGGCGCATTGCTTAGCGTCGACCGTGAAATCGTTAAAAAGAGCGAAAAGAAACTCTTGTACGAATCGACCGGCGCATACGCGTGCGACCGTTCCGCGTGGGCGATCGCCGACGTTTGCAGATCGCGCGGCGTTCCGCTTCTGACGTTGCGCGTTCTCTATGAGCCGAACGCCGTCCCGCAGGGCGTCAGTCGCGAGGCGGCGCAATTTGCGCGTAATTCCAATCAGAGCGTAGCGCGTTCGCTTGGCGCCTTCTTTGGCGCGATTACGAAAAAACCTAGCGCCGCGTTGGACGTCTTGAAGTTGAAAGAAGAAGCGATCGCCGCCGCCGATAAATTGGCGAACGCGTTGGAAGCGATTCTCAAAAATTCGAAGCCGAAAGTCGAAAAGACGGAACGCGCTAAGGAATAACGTCTTAGTTTCAAACCTTTCTAAAATCTCGCGCTAGGAGATTAGCCTTGCAATTTCCGTTTTTCCGTATAAACGCGCAAAAGAACGACGGCGCGTCTTTAAAAACGCGTCGTCGAACTGCTCTTGTTCAAGACGGATTGGCGGTTCTTAGCGTCGCCGCAATGTTAATTTTCAACGCGACGGCGCGCGGAATCAATCTTGTTTTGGCGCTGGGCGCTCTTATTGTCGGGGGCGTTTTTGTCGGATGGTTGGTCGGCGTTCGTTCGCTGCGCGGACTACGCGTTTCGCGTAAATTACCCGACGTCGTTTATGTCGGCGAGCCTTTTTACGTGGAAATCGAAT
>JAZUGM010000293.1:0-9457 GCA_045641205.1 Thermoguttaceae bacterium | reverse complement strand
CTCATTATGCGCCAAACGTCCTGTTGGAAAACGTCGCTTTGTTCGGAGTCGGTCGGATCGTAGAATGCGAGGAGATAAATTTTTTGCGCGAACGCGTCGCTCGTCTGAAAAAAAACGAACGACGAAAGAATCGCGCTCCATAACAACAATAGGGGCTGTTTCATTGATTTTACCCTTCACGTGAAAAGAATTGTCGAAACGACGTTTGTACGTCCTCAAGGATTAAATGGGAAAACGCTGGGAAATTTCACAAAAAATTGAGGAAAAAATTTTAAAAAAACGACGGTCAAGGAAAAATCCTAGACGTCGCTTGCAAATTGCTTTAAACCTATTATATTTGAACGGTGAGGGTTTTCAAGTTTTTTCTGAAAATTTTTGACGACAGTACGCAAGTTTTTTGACGTAAAAGGATTCGGCGCAAACTTCGGAACGCTGAAGCGACGCGCTTGAAAACGTCAACGAGTCGTAAGGAGAGACGTTTTGTTATGGAAATTCACGCTCAAAACATAAAAAACGTCGTCTTGACGTTTTCAAGACAATTTCGATTTGCGCTTATTGCGTCGACGCTTTTGTTTACGGCGATTCCAACGTCAGTGTTCGCGCAAACATACGACGGTTCGAATTCTAATCGCGATTCCGTCGCCCTGTTGATCGGTTGCGACGAATATGATTCCATCGTCGGTTTGAAGTATTGCGACGCGGACGTTCGTTCGTTGAAATGCGCCTTTCAAAAGTTGGGATTTCAAGCGCGAAACATCGCGTTCCTTTTTAGCAAATCGGACGCTTATAGCGGTCGCCCGACGCGTGCGAATATTCTCGACGCGCTCGATAAAGAACTAACGTCCGATCGCGAGGGCGAGACGTTGATCGTCGTTTTTTGCGGGCACGGCGTCTTTTTCGAGGGAAAATCGCGCTTATGTCCTCAAGACGCGTCTACGGATCATATCGTCCAAACGACGATCGCCGTCGACGACGTGCTTGCAAAGATGGCGCGGACGTCTTTTAAAAAGAAGCTGTTGATCGTCGATGCGTGCCGCGACGCGCCCGAGGGAATTCGCTCGATCGGCGGCTCCTTGCGAGGAACGACGTCGAAAACGTCGCGCGCGCGCGCCTTTAGCGACTCGACTAGTTTCCTTCGCGGAATTTCCCTAGAAAAATTTGATTCCGACAATTTGGCGCTATTGAGTTCTTGTTCGGAAGGTGAACAATCGCATGAAACGCCTCGTTTTTCGCACGGCGTTTTCACCTATTTTTTACTCGAGGCACTTTTGGGAGAGGGCGGCGTTTCGTCTAGCGGCGCGATTACGTTGTATTCCGTCGTCGACTATGTTACGGAAGAAATTTCAAAGTATTGCGAGGAAGTCGGCTGGAGACAAACTCCCAAATTGCGCACGGTTGGCGAAGTCGGAGCCTTTACGCTTGGAAAAATATCGAAGCGCGTTCCCGTCTTTGAAAATTCGTTGGGAACGAAGTTTTCGGTTTTGCCCGGCGGCAATTTTGAAGCGGGCTCGCAAGAATCGCCCGAGGCGTTGAAACGCGCCTTTGCTTATTATTACGACGACGTAAAATCGGAATGGTTCGAAGACGAGTACCCCGCGCAAGAAAAGACCGTCGCCCCCTTTGCGATCGCGCGTTGCGAAACGACGGTCGCCGAATTTCGACGTTTTGTCGAAGAGACGGGCTATGTTACCGACGCCGAAAAAAAGAAAGGCGGATTCGGCGTTGAAAAGAACGGCTCGATCAAACGTTCTCCGCAATATACTTGGAAAAATCCCCATTATTTGATCGACGGCGAAGTTTATCCGCAAGAAGAGAATTTTCCCGTCGTCAACGTAAGTTGGAACGACGCGGTCGCCTATTGCAAATGGTTGAGCGACAAGACGGGCGACGTTTATCGATTGCCGACGCAGTACGAATGGGAATACGCGGCGCGCGCGGGAACGACCTCGCGCTATTGGTTTGGGAACGATCCCGAAGAGTTGACGAAATACGACAACGTCGCCGACGAATCGGCTCGAAAGTATTTTCCTAATTGGGACAAATGCTTGCGAGGAGACGACCGTTACCCATTCGCCGCTCCCGTCGACGCGACGACCCCAAATCCTTGGGGAATTTATGGAACGTGCGGAAACGTTTGCGAGTGGTGCCTCGACGAAAACGAGAAAGAACCCGCAAGAAAAAACGTGCGAGGAGGATCGTGGTATAATTGGCCGAACATCGCGCGCGCTTCGAACAAACATTCGGGGCGCCCTGACGATCAGGCGTGTTTTATTGGATTTCGCGTCGTGCTGGACGCGTCGAGCGATTCGTTTCGAAACGACGACGAGCGTTAACCTTCCGAAACGCGCCGCGTCGAACGTAAGCCTTGGAATTGACTTTTTTCGCTCGGTATGAGCGGAATTTGTTTGAATTAGACGACGCGGAAACGTTAAGAAAAACGGCGGTTGCACGCGTCGCTTGCGTTCCAATACTTACGCTGCGCGCAGTATGAAAACGCGCGAAAATTCTCCGTTTTTTCTTGATTCTTCCTTGTCGTTTGATTATAATTTACAACGTTCGCGCGTCGAATCGGTAATTTTGCCTTTTGGGAGATTCCAAAATGCCCTTTTTTTCACGTTTCCTAATCGCCGTAGTCGTTTTAGTTGTCGCAGCCCTTGGATTAGCCGCTGAAACGAGAACTTGGACGTCGGGAAAATACAAAATCGAAGCCGAATTTGTCGGCTTGACCGACGACGGGTCGAAGGCGATTCTCAGGACGACTCGAGGAGAAAGCAAAGTTCCGTTGACGAAACTGTCGCAGAACGACCGCGACTGGATCGACGCGCATACCGCGACCAATACTGAAGACGAAGACAACCCGTTCGCCGAATTGATCTCCGACCCCGCGCAAACGTCGGACGTTTCGAAAAATCTTACCGTCGTGCCGAAAGACTGCGTAAAGCGCGCTCTTTTGATTGGCGTCAACGATTACGCGAAATTTACCGATCTAAAATACGCGGTCGCCGACGTCGAGTTGATTTGCGAAAAGCTCCTCGAACTCGGATTCAAGCCGGAAAACATCGTCGAATTGAAAACGGGCGCGTCTTCTGAATTCCTCCCGACAAAGGCGAATATTGAAGAGCGACTCGACGCGCTTTTTACCGAATCGGGAGCGGACGATATGATCTTTATCGACTTTTCGGGGCACGGATTCGAAATCGACGGAGTCGCCGGCTTCGCTCCGCAAGACGCGCGACCTAGCGGAGACGCCAACGTAATCGACATAGCGTCCGCCGTTTCGATAACCGACGTTATGAAGCGTCTGAAAGAGAACGAATCAAAATTCAAATGGCTGGTTGTCGACGCCTGCCGCGAAAATCCGACGCTGACGAAGAACGCCTCGACGTCGGCGCGCGCGTTGAAGCCGCTCGATCCGCCGCCGGGAATCGTCGTTTTGCAAAGTTGCGGTCCGACCGAATATTCTTTCGAAGACGCGAAATCCGGGCACGGGCTCTTTACGTCAAAGTTGGCGGAAGCGCTCGACGGCAAGGCGGACTCCGACGACGACGGCGTCATAACGATTTTGGACGTCGTTCAATACGCGACGACCGAGACGATCGCGGCTGCAAAACGCGATTTCAGCTCCGTGCAAACGCCGTTTTTTAAAGCGGATATTACAAATTTCACGCTAGCCGACGACCTGAAGCGCGACGGGTTGACGCGTTCGGAACGACGGATGGGCGAGAGTCTGTTAGCCGCCGCCGACGACGACGTTAAAGCGGACGAGTATGAAAGCGCGCTTGCAAAAATCGACGAGGCGCTGAAGTTGAATCCGATCGGAGCGACGCTAGACGCTTGGATCGCTAAACGCGATGACGTCGAAACGGCGAGGGAAAAATCGCAAAGCGCGGTTGCGACGGCTAAAGAGGCGGAGGCGCTACGCGCGTTCAAGTCGAAAAAATACGGCGTCGCGTTGAAAGCGATTAATCTGTCGATCGAGTTGGAGTCGACTTCGGAACGAATTGAGTTGAAGAAGGAAATTGAAGACGCGATGCGAGATCCGACGGCGATGAATCTTCCCAACTTTTCTTTTCCGACGGAACAGATTCAAATTTCAACGACGGCGGAATTGGAATCTGCGTTTTCTAAATTGCACGATGAGGAAAATTTCGACAACGTAACGCTCGTTTTAGCAAAAGGGCGGTATTCCTTATCGCATTCTTGGTTTGTTAAAAACAAGACGCTTGCGATTTGCGGGGAAACGGGGAAGCCGGAAGACGTTCAGCTCGTATTTCCAGACGGCGACATTATCTCTTGTGAAGGAGATTCGGCAGTCGCCCTTGTCGGGCTTGATATCTCAGCCGGAATCCCACTTATTGCATCTGAAGATGCATACGTTGTAGCGCGTAATTGTTGCTTTCGCAATGGCAGATCCGGTTTGAGTATCTTTGGGAACGCGATCATCGACGTGGAGAACTGCGAGATTGCCAATTACGAGGACGTAGGCGTTTCCATCTCCTGGACGGCGCGTCTCGAAATGAGAGAATGTTACATTCACGACGGCGGAAATGAAGGAATTTTTCTGACCGACTCGTCGACGGCGAACGTTTCCGATTGCGAGATTGCCAATAACGAATATGAAGGCGTTTACGTTTCTGGATCGGCACGTCTCGAAATGCGAGGATGCGACATTCACGACAGCTGGAGGAATGGAATTTATTTGTGGAAATCGTCGACGGCGAACGTTTCCGATTGTAAGATATGTAATAAAGGGGGACAAGGTGTTTACGTTGACGGCGACAAATCGCAATCGGGCGTGTTCCGTAATAATCGCCTCTCTGGCAACCACAAACATAACGACGACGATAAAAGCGCGAATTGGAACGACGTCGCGCTGAAACGTCTGACGCGGATCGGGAACACTCCGAACGAATAACGCGGCTTCGACGTTAAAAAGAGCGCTCAGAATCACGGCGCCAATCGTTTGCGCCGTTGGACTATGTCTTACAAGATCCGTCTTTTCGCAAGAAAGAGTTTTTCCGCGCGATCGTTTAAAATCAAACGTCGCGCGGCATAGCGTTTGTTTCCTAAATCAGATTTGATCGGCGTTTTTCTTCCGTTCTTTCGCCGCTTTTGAGGCGTCCGGCGCGTTCTTTTTCATTTTTTTTAATCGCTCGCGCAATATTTTGACAAGTTTGCGTAGGAATCGCGCCGTAATGCTCGCGCGATTCAAACGGGACGGTTATTCTGAAATTGTAACCGTTCACGGAAAGCCGCGTATCAACGATACGCGGATCCGCAGAACCGCCAAAAGACTTCGCAAACAGTGAAAAGCAAGAGCTTGACGGCTTTCTTACATTCTAAGTTTAGGCGTTGTTTTAAACGAGTGTTCTCGAACCGAACGTATCCGCGCATTGTTGAGGCGCGGCTTTCCGCGAACGATTACCCGAGTTTTTTACTTATTGTCGTCGCTTTGTCCGTCGCTGAAACCTCCGCCGTCTTCCCAAGCTATTTGGCATCTTGTGATCGGATAACCGAAAGCGCAACCGACGACGTATGCTCCCTCGTTCGCGCCGTCTTTGACGTAAAGCCCCAAACGCATCGAATAATTACTTGGAAGAAGCGCCGTTCTTAAATAAAAGACGCGTCCTGTTCGGAGTTCTACGCCCGTCAAAACAATCTTCGAGGAAGAAGCGTCAACCAACGAGTTTACGTCCGCCGCGTTTCGAACGGGACGACCATTAATCGCGACGATTAGATCTCCTTTTACAGGACGAGTTATCGCTCTTTTCGACCAATTTAAGTCGTCAAAGTTGATAGAGTCTTCTAACTTATCGTCGTCGTCGCTTTGTCCGCCGCTGAAACCTCCGCCGTCTTCCCAAGCTATTTGACACCTTGTAATCGGATAACCGTCCGCGCAACCGACGACAAGCGCGCCTTCGCTTGGGTCGTCCTCGACGTAAAGCCCCAAACGCTCGGAATTACCTCTTGGAAGCAAGGTCGTCCTTAGATGAAAAACGCGTCCTGTGCCGAGTTCTAGCCCCGTCAAAACAATCTTCGAGGGAGAAGCGTCAACCAACGCTTTTACGTCCGCCGCGTTTCGAACGGGACGACCATTGATCGCGACGATTAGATCGCCTTTTACAGGACGAGTTATCGCTCTTTCCGACCAATTGAGACTGTTGAAATGTTTTTGGACGGAAATATCGTAGCCGCTTTCAACAGTCGGCTTAGGACGCCCGGGAATTCGCGTCGGTTTTTCCCTTACCCAAATCGTCTGTCGGGGTTGCAAGACGAACTGACGCGGATCGCCGAAATCGTTATGACGATATATATAATCGGTCGTTTCTCGAACATATTGCAAAACCTCGTCCCAACTTGGAGTCTGTTCTGCAAAAACGTCAAACGCGCCGATATGGACGTTTTGATCAAAGGAAACGCCTGCTTTTTGAAGCGCTTGGCGAACGACGGGAAGATCGCCTATGCGGGGGTAAAACGGAGAGTCGCCGACGTAATCGCTACTTAGCGCTAGTGAAAAACAACCGCCGCATAACGCCGCATTATCCAAATTAACGACGCACGAATACGCTTTTTCGCCCGGCGAAGAAGCGTTGACGTCCAACACGCCCCTGTAATTGAGGAACAGTTCCTGAAAAAGAGGACTTATCGGAGGCGGAATCGGCGCGGCGACGTACGGAGTAAACGGAATACTCGTATCGTTTGCGCAAGAATCCGTCAATAAAACCGTCAATCGCGCGCCCGCCTCTTTCGCTTTTTCAAGGAGATCTTTTCGCGAGCATTGAACCCCATCGGATTGAACTAAGAAATGTTCGCCGTTTTCTATGAAGCCGTGTCCGGACCAATAGACGACAAGCGCGTCGTCCGCCCCCACGCGGCTTTGATCCAACGCGTCGAACAATTCTTCGAAGACGTTAGAATAGCGTTTGCGACCGTTTTGATCGCCGCTTCCATAGGGGGAGTCGCTATCGTCGTTGAAAACCGAGTTCGTCTCGAAACTGTAGATTTCGAGACAGTTCCCAGCCTGATCTCGAAACGCTTGTTGAATACGCTCGACGTCGTTAAAAAAAATTTGTTTTTGTCCGACGTCGGTAGGATCGTAACATGCGAGTAGACGTATCTTTTGCGCTAAAACGTCGGTAGTTTGAAAAAAAACGCAGGAAGAAATCAACGCGCCCCATAGGAATAAAAAAACTTTCATAAGCGTTTCCCCTTGGAGGTTAAATCGAATTGTTTGAAACGATCAAGAACGTAGGTCTGAATTTGAACGTTCCTTGACGTGAACAAAAAACTCCATTGTTTAACTAAATTGCGCGTTCAAGAAATTTCTCGAAGGTCGCTTGCGTACTATGTTGATATTATACTCATTACCCTTGAATTTCTCCAGACGATGAGCATGTTCAAAGGGATTTTTCCGTCTTTTGGGCGGAAAAACTCAAAGGCGAAGAGTATATTATCTTCTTTTTCATTTTGTCAACCGCAACGTTTTTGGAGTCGTTTCGATCGTCAGTTTTGGCGCGTTGAACAGTCCTGCGGAATCCGCGACGATTTCCCCGGCGGCGTCTCCAAAGCTCCACTTGATCGTCTCGCCCGGTCGGATTTCGAAACGTTGCAGTCTTCTTAACGCGACGTCGGCTTGCGCGGCGCCTGGAACGACAAACTGGGTCGTCTTCAATTCTTCGGCGGTTGCAAGTCTTAACTCGATCTCAAACGCGTCCGGCGAATCGACGCGATTTTGCCAGCGGAAATACGCGCCGCGTTGACCGGACGGCGCGTCCGCTTCACGTTTCGGCCAAGGCGAAGGATCGTCCGTCGACGCGTTTGTAAAAACGGGATACGCTTCGTCTTTACGAACGCTCGTCCAATCGAACGTGTTAAACAGATCGTTGAATTTCGCGACTTTTTCGTCGACGTTCTCGTGTCCGAAATTTCCCCAATAGGCTATATAGGAGTATTTGCGCTTTTCCATACCGTCAAAGAGCGCTTCGTGATAGGCGGACCAATTGTCGTTTGGCGCTGAATAATCCAAGCAGACCGGCGGATCGGGCATACCTTCCGGCGCGTTTTCTTGCGCAAGTTGAAGCCTGTCGAACGCGTGCCAAACGCCTGCCGGAACGTTCGCCTTGACGGCGGCGAAAACGTCTCCGTGATTAAGTCCGATTCCCAACGTTCCGCTTCCGCCCATCGAATTGCCGCAAAGATAGATTCGATTCGGATCGATTTTGTATTTTTCGACGACCCAAGTTATTTCGGCAAGAATACGTTTTTCAACCGGCGTAAGTTCCGCCGTCGCGCGTTCGGCGTTGGCGCCGTTGATTTCCGGCTCGTCCGCGCGTCGACCGCCGTACCACCAGTCCGTCGCGCTATTGGCGCCGCAATCGGGAAACATACCGTAGAACCCGTCGGGGACGGCGTAAATATTATGCGGATTATGCACGGCGCGCCATTCAAGTTCTTCTTGACCCGAGCCGCCCGCCGAGTGAAGCGCGACGTAAAGGGGACGACCTTCCGCGTCGCCGTCTTTAGGCGCGACGACGTAAAAATAATCGGTCTGTTCGGGATTTTTAGCGCCCCATTCGGGCAAAGTTCCGTGTTCGTACTTTTTAAGCGCGCGTCCGAGATAATCGCCCTCTTGAACAAGGCGCGGATTCAGCTCGTCGTCCGCTATGATCGGATAGGACGATAGAAAGGCGACCAGCGTCGCACATAACGATAGAACGAACGTTTTTTTTCGCATTTTAAGCGCTCCTTGAAAAGAAACGGCGACAATACAAACCGCGCGCGCTTTGTACAAAACTGTCTTTAGCGACGCCTTTTTTTGTAATGGTTCACGGAAAACTGCGCGATTTCAACGCGAACCTTGGTCGGAATATTCTGTGAACGATTACTTTTTTGAGATATTCTTCTTCTTCTTTGTTCGAAAGGAACTTGTAAAAAATGAAGCCGAGAATATAGTCTTCGTATTCGTAGGCTTCGATTTTCAAACGCATCTTGTTGGTCGATTCCCAAATTTTAGACGCGAGTTGGCGCTTGTTCATCGCGAACTTTCAAACGAGGTTAAACGACGAGCAAAAAATTACGGAAACGAAAAACGGACGCGTTTCGTCTTGCGCATTATAACGACTTGACTTTGAATTCACAAGTAAAAAAACGTGAACGTAACCGCAAAACGACGATTAATGCGAGTCGGTTCTGATTATTTCGGTCGTTTGTAAGCGTTCACGGAAAAACGACGCGCAAGAACCGCCGCGCAGCGGCGCGCGACAAGCCGCCCGTCAACGACGGGCGGATCGGCGTTTCGCTTGACGTTGCACAAAGAATTTTTTGTTTTTTACAGTCGACGCGTCGTTTGAATGTTCGTATGTTTTTCGCAGAACCTTCAAACGCTAATTCTTCCGATAAACTCGGTTCTCCGTAAACGGGAGTTTTTGGGTTTGTCGGATAATTTCGCTTTGATAAC
>JAZUGM010000292.1:0-1684 GCA_045641205.1 Thermoguttaceae bacterium | reverse complement strand
GTCGACTATATTTTGCGGTCGGTCGATTACGTCTTGCAACAGGAATTTGGGCGGCGCCTCACCAACAAAGACGTGCATATTCTCGACCCCTTCGCCGGAACCGGCGCGTTTATTTCTCGTCTGCTTGAATCCGGGCTAATCGCTCCAAACGATCTTCAGCGGAAATATCGCGAGGAACTTCACGCCAACGAAATTATGCCCTTGGCGTATTATATCGCCGCCGTCAATATTGAGGAAGCGTATTGCGCGGCGTCGGGCGACAATATCGAGTACGAGCCGTTCCCCGGCGTCGTTTTGACCGATACTTTTCAGACGACGGAAACGTCGCCCGAGCCGATTTATAAACTCGCTTGCGACAATCCAACGAACGGCAAACGGCTTAAAAAACAACGACATACGACGATTCAAGTGATTGTTGGGAACCCGCCGTATTCGGTCGGGCAGAAGAGTACGAACGACAATAATCAGAATGAAAAATATTCAAAACTTGAGTCGAGAATCGCCGAAACTTACGCAGCAAGATCAACTGCAAAACTAAAAAGAAGTCTTTACGACTCATATATAAAAGCCTTTCGGTGGGCTTCGGATCGTATTGCCGATCAAGGCGTCGTCGCTTTCGTCTCTAATGGAAGTTATCTTGATTCGGCCTCGGCAGAAGGATTTCGAAAATCGCTCGTCGACGAATTCGCTTCGATTTACGTTTTTCATTTGAGAGGCAACGCGCGAACGCAGGGAGAATTGCGCCGAAAAGAACGGGACAACGTTTTTGGGCAAGGAACGCGGACGCCCGTTGCGATTACGATGCTTGTGAAAAAACCGCATATCGGGGGCGCCAAAATCTTTTATCGCGATATTGGCGATTATCTTACCCGCGAGCAGAAACTTGGGATTATTAGCGGGTTTGGGAGCGTTGAGAAGACGGTCTGGGCGGAAATTACGCCTAACGAGCTGGGCGATTGGATTAACCAGCGAGGGGGGGATTTTGGGAAGTTTTTTGTGTTGAGTAGTAGAGAAATAAAGGAAACTTCCTTTTTTTCTTTTCAATCTTTGGGAATTCAAACAAATCGAGACGCATGGGCTTGTAATTTTTCCCAAAAGGGACTTGTCGATAACATGACAAGAATGATCTCTTTTTACAACTCACAAGTTCTAAAAATCAATGGAAAAGAGTTGCACGACACAGAAATAGAAAAATTAGTGGAACGCGATTCTTCGAAAATAAGTTGGACCTATAATCTCTTATGTTCTTTAAAACGTGGAGAAATATTCGATTTTAACGTTGAGGATTTTGAAAGGATTGTTTCATATCGACCTTTTTGCAAGGAACATCTCTTTTTTCACCGGCGATTCAACGAAAGAGTCTATCAGCTTCCTACGATATTTCCAACAATAAATACCCACAATTTTGTAATTTGTATACCGAATGTTGGGATAAGCAAACCTTTCTGTACGTATATTACAAACGAAATTCCTGACTACCAATTAATGGCAAATTGTCAATGTTTTCCACGTTATTATTACGAGCCGCTGGAAAACTCAACACTTCTACCGAAGGAAAAACAAGTAATAATCGACGGTTACGTCCGTCGCGACGCGATTACGGACGGTATATTATTAAAGGCACGGGAGCTTTACGGGGAAAGCGTAACGAAAGACGATATTTTCTTTTACGTATACGGGGCGC
>JAZUGM010000291.1:0-4644 GCA_045641205.1 Thermoguttaceae bacterium | reverse complement strand
AACCGCGAACAGGAAAAGCCTTTTTAACGCAGGCAGGCGAATCAATTATTGACGGAAAGTCCCCTGTTGCGATATTGAAAAATCAAATTTTGAAATATCAATTTCCTTCGCCTTTTTCGTTAGCAAACTCTAGTAAAAATCGTGTTTCTGAACGTTTCAGAATTCGTCCGTTTCGTTTCTTATTAAAATTGTTGTTAGACAAGCGTATAAGTTGCTTAACAAACGATGAAATTGCCAAAATCATTATGGTAGAAGCGGAAAACGAGACGTCTTCAGTGTATGAACGCGTCGTCAAACGAATAAACGATTATCGAGAGAAAGGCGACGCTGTTCTTGAAGAAGATTTTCCACAAAAGTACGCACCTTGTTCTGGAAAAGTTAACCATAAAAATCCTTTCACACATTTACAAGACGTAGCCAATACGATAATGAATTGGCTTGAATATGCTCAGTTTACTTATCGAGACGACGGTGTAATGAAACTTCTGCCCGAAAAACGTACAGAAGTCGAAGCTATTTTAAGCAATGTTCCTCAATTCATTGATCGTCCTGAAGAAATAGAGTATTTTCAACGAAAATTTGGTCTAGATCCTTGGCATATCAAAGATACGAGAAATCTTACCCAAACCGTAACAGTAACACCTCGAATGATTGAAACGCAAAAAATACGCCAAGCGTTTGTCGTATTGTCCTTAAAGAGACCAATTCGGAATATTACAGCCAACATTGTTGAAGAAGTCGCTAATCAAGCGGGAGTAGATAAAAAGTTAACGGAAGACGTTCTCTATAAAACATATCCCAATGGAGCCATTTCCGGCTTTATGACAGAATACTTCGAAATGGCCTTTCGTGGTAACGACGACGCTATCAACTTTGAAAAAGCTACGGCGGAACTATTTCACGAAGTCTTCGGTTATACAACGCTTCATTTGGGTCAAAAAGGCGCCCTATCGACGCCTGACGTATTATTACTTTCGGATTCAGACGGTTATCAAGCAATTATTGACAACAAAGCATACGCTAATTATTCAATAAACGGCGATCATCACAATCGAATGGTTCATAACTATATTGAAAAAATCAATAATTATAGTCCATATTCCAAACCATTAGCTTTTTTCTCGTATATTGCCGGAGGTTTTTCCTCCCAGTTCGACAAACAAATACGCTCTATTGTTAGCGAAACAGGCGTTCACGGTTCAGGTTTGTCTGTTTCCAATATGATCAAACTCATTGAAAAGCAAAGTCTAACTCCAACGACTCATTCAAGTTTACGACAGTTGTTTAGTATTGACAGGCAAATTTTAGTAAGCGACGTTTAGACAACAAAACCATTTAGTCCAGCTAATAAACTAAAATCGTTTATGTTTATCAGAATGTCATTTTTCTCATAAAATCACCAATAAACCATATCACTCAAGAATTCATACATTCGACAAAATCACAACAGACACAATTATGTGCAAACATTTTTTCAACAAAAAAAACAAACCTATGTGTAAAACGTTCGGTTTGATTGCTATTTGGATCATCGTATGCGCTTTAGGCGCGTTGAACGCGTTCGCGTTTGACGACGAACCGAACGAATTAAACTGGGATCGCCTCGGCGGTTCCCAAACGGCATTCGCGCATTTTTGCAATTACGTCGAGACGCATCCCGATTTTGCTTCGCGTCTCTTGAAACAAACGCCTTCAAATCGATCGCAAAGATCGACGTCGCTTCCCGAAAAAGTCGCTTCCGTTTGGGTTCCCGCCGAGACGTTCGCCGACCGTCTTGAAAATAACTGGACGCTCGAAAACGTCGCGGATCGACGCGTCGCGACCTATCCCGCCGGGCACGGCGGCGGCTCGACGCGCGTCAAAATATCCGTTCCGAAAGCCGGATTCTACCGCGTTTGGACGGAATATTATCACGAACAAGGAACGACCGCGTCGTTTGTCTTGCGTCTTGAACGTCCTGAAATAGCCGAACTTGCACGTTCAGGTCAAACGCTCGTTCAGGACGTCTTCGATTGGAAATTCGACTGGGCGGAAATGGGACGTCAAAACGCTCCGCTTCCGAATCGCAAAGACGAACCGACGGGATTTATCTGGGAAACCAGTCCGACGCTTTGGCTCGATGCCGGGGAACGAACGCTATCTATTTCCGGCGTTATCTGCGACGAACCGTGCGCTCCGCGTCCCATCGCGTCGATCGTTCTTACTGAAGAACCGATCGCGCCGCCTTGCGAACTCGTCGAGTCGACAAAGGACGCCGAAAGAGCGAACAAAGACGAATCGTCAATTCGCGTTCAATTTAACGCGCCTAGTCTCGAATCGCAACGCGTCGCCGAAATTTGGGCAAGACGCCCCGTAATCGACGAGTTAAACGACGAATTAGTCAAACTTTGGAGCGAGTGGCGCGAATCGTTCTTCGAAGACCTCGCCGATTATCGCGTTCCGGGAATAGAAGGTCGCCGTCTCGCGTCTCTCGCCGCGTTCGATCCGACGTCCAACTTGATTGGAACGCCTCGACAAATTCGAGACGAAAAGGAACGAACGCGCGAGTTTTTGGAATCGTTCCCGCAAGACGTTTTTTTACGCAAAATTGAAGGCGAAGAGTTCGTCGTCCGCGAAGGTTGGAACGTTGAAAATTCGTCCGACGCTTCCGACGCTCAGATTCTTGTCGCGAGTTACGGCGACGGTCTCGCGCGCGCCGAATACGAATTTGACGTTCCGAAGAAGGGCGTCTACTCGTTTTGGTCGAGATATTTGGAATTGCCGGGCTATTTGTCGAAATTCCAACTACGAATCGAAGGCGCCGACAAACGCGCGGAAGAGATCGTTTTTTGCGCAGACGAAGCGGAAAACAAGCGTTCGCCCGGTTTTCGCTGGTTGGAACGACGCGTCGAACTCCCTAAGGGACGAGTCAAGTTGACGCTTTCAAAAGAAAACGGTCCAAGTACGACGTATCGGCGTTTTGACGCTCTGATCGTAACCGACGCGAAGAGCTGGCGCCCCGACGGCAGGGGCGCGGTCGTCGCGCCGCGCCTTTCAAAGAACGATTTAGTCCTTTGGAATTCCGATCCTTGGAAAGGATTCGACCGTTTTTCGGCGCCAGATCCGTCGGACGTTCTCAACGACGATTCGAAGCCGATTCGTATCGATTTGCCTTTGGGCGCGGTTCGTTCCGCGTCGATTTTGGCGCGCAACGAGGGCGACGCGCCGCGAACGATTCAACCCGAAATCTTGAACGACGACGCCGGATTGTCGAGCTGGCGTCTGCAAGCGTCTCTCTATTCGCCGCAATTCGGTTGGACGCCGCAACCTCTTCTTGAGCGTTCGACAATTACGATTCCGCCCGGAGAAACCGCCGGAATATGGCTGACGTTCGACGGCGACGTCGTTAGCGACGACGAATCGATCGCTTTGAAACTCGACGACCAAATCGTCCGTTTTGACGTTTCGCGTCAGGACGACTTGCGCGACGCGCCGGTTCCCTTGGTGGGAGGTTGGAACGCGCCTTACGAAACGGTCTCCTGCTGGGAAACGTTTAAAAAACTTGGACTTAACGTCATTAACGACGTCGTCGTTTCCAAAGAAGTCGCAAAACGATACGGAATTCGGCTGATTCTTCGACTTAATGACTCCGACGTTTCCCCGGAACATATTCGCGACGTTCAACGTTTGTTTCGCGCGAGCGGCTATTCTCGCGACGATTGGGCTTGGAGCCTAATGGACGAACCGGGCGCGAGCGCTTCCGATCATTGGGTCGAACTTGCAAAACGTCTTCGTCAAACCGCGCCCGAAGTTCGCCTCTGGTGCAATCCGGGCGAGTTATACGGCGCGCCTCCAGAAAGCGACTTGAAAATGCTTCCGTTCGTCGACTGTTATTGTCCTTACGCCGACCATTACGGACAAAACGGCGGCGGAAACGCGGATTATCTGCGCGAATTGACAGGACAAGGTCGAAAATACGCTATTCGTCTAACTTATACGACGCCTTGCATAGCGGAAAAAGCGCTCGGCGCGCCCTTCGATATGTTCGGACCCAAAGACATTTCGACGCGATTTGGACTTGACGGCTGGATGTTTTACGCGCTTCTCGGACGCTACGAATATTGCAATTCCGTTTGGGACGAAACAAACGCGTATTCGGGCGATCAGTCGATTTATCTCTATCCGGGCGCGTCTTATCGTACAATTTCGACGCGCAACGCCGAAGCGATTCGCGCCGCAGTCGACTCTTGGCGTTCCGAACGCGTTAATTCGACGACGCGCGCCGATCAATAGCGCCCCGTTGCGACGTTCCAACGACGTCCGTAAACGAAAAACCGTGCGGAGCCAATTCTTTAAACGGCGCCGCGCGGTTTATTTTTACTTCAGAAAAAGTTCGTTATTTAAGCGCGTTTTCCAATTCAAACCAGAACGCGTCTTCCTCGTCGAGTTGGAACGTTTCGTGCAAGCTAGCGTCGTTTTGAACTTTGGGAAGCGCCGAATTCGCCGCTTGCGTCAAAGTTCCCGGCGTCCATTGCGAATAGCCCGCGTCGTTATAGGCGGCGACGCGGAACAAACTATTCGCGTCTTTCGAAGAAAGGCTTACCGTCTTTGACGTTTCATTGGCTTTAACCGTCGTTTTCAGCTTCCACGTCTTTCCTGCGTCCG
>JAZUGM010000290.1:0-31281 GCA_045641205.1 Thermoguttaceae bacterium | reverse complement strand
AACGACGGGCGGATCGGCGCCGCCGAAACCCCGTCCGTTATCAAAGCAAAATTATCCGACAAACCCAAAAACTCCCGTTTACGGAGAACCGAGTTTATCGGAAGAATTAGCGTTTGAAGGTTCTGCGAAAAACATACGAACATTCAGACGACGCATCGACTGTAAAAAACAAAAAATCGTTTGCGCAACGTCAAGCGAACCGCCGATCCGCCCGTCGTTGACGGGCGGCTTGTCGCGCGCCGCTACGCGGCGGTTCTTACGCGTCGTTTTTCCGTGAACGCTTACGAAATTTAAGCGTCTTACGATTAACGTCTTCGGCGTTAAAGAGCGTTTCCCATTTTGTTACGACGAAAACAACGGCTCAACGCCGCAGACAAAAGCTACGACGCCAATAATCAAGCGGCAAAGAACGCAAACGTCCTTTCGTCTCGTTTCAATAACGACGACCGAGTCGACAAAACGTCGTAGCGCGCGGAGTACAGACCAAACGCGCGAGCTATTTTATAAGAAACATAAAAAAATACAATCACCCGTTATGATTTTATCTGTTTTTCAACGTTTATCGACAATATCTATTCGCAACAAGCGTAGCCGGTTAGAAAAGGCATACGTTCACGGATAAAGTTTGCGTAATCGTTCACGGAAAACGCGCGCGGTAAGCCGCCGCATTTAATGCGGCGGTTGAGTCTGAGCAAAAAACGCCGGAACAAACGCGAGTACAAAAGTTATTTTCTGTATCTGAAATCGTTCGTTTTTCGAGAAATCTACGCCAACCGCCGCATTATATGCGGCGGGTTACCGCGGGCGCTTACGCAATTAAATTCTAGTTCGTTTTCAACAAAAAGGAGCAGATATTATTCAAACGGCTTATCTTGACGACGTTCGACAAATCGTGTATAATACGGTCGTTATTTTGTACGTCTTTAACGACGTTTGTTAAAATAGTCTTGTCGTCGCGCCAGCGACGATTCGACGTTTTTTATACGATTACGAGGGTTTTCAATGGCTCTTAAACAAATGTCAAAACGGGGGGGGGGGGCAAGATATAACGCCTTCACTCTCGTGGAATTGCTTGTAGTAATTGCGATCATCGGCATCTTGATCGGATTGCTTCTTCCCGCCGTGCAAGCCGCACGCGAGGCCGCGCGCCGAATGCAATGCACTAATAATCTCAAACAACTTGCGCTCGCGCTTCAAAATTATCACGACACGAACGGGACGTTCCCGGCGGGTCGTTGGGGCGGTCAATGCTTCTGTTGCAGTAGCACGGACACGAACCACGGACACAGTTACGTCTGGAGCGGCACGTTCTTCATTATGCCGTTCTGCGAACAAACGGCTATTTACGACGCCGTGATGTCTTATATTGAAAGTCGTTCCGACAAGAAATGGCCGGTTCCGTGGCTCAACGGCAACACGCAGAATATTTCTTGCGCGCAATCCTTCAAAACGGTCGTTCCGTGCCTTATTTGCCCCTCGGACGCCAACAATCAAACGCCGAACAGCTCGGGGCAAGTCAAAGCGAATTACGGTCTTTGCAACGGCGACTCCTGCTACTATAACAACACGGTCGACGCGGGTGGTTGCCGCGGTATGTTCGTCACTAAGAAGTGGCTTTCGATGTCGGCTTGCACCGACGGCTCGAGCAACACGGCGATGGCTAGCGAATTTGTCGTTCACGGCGACACGGGCATCGGCGAAGTCACCACGAGCGGCGGTCTTGTCAAAGGTTCGTTCTATTTGAGCTACAACTATGATCAGTTGGCCGACAATCCTTCGCTTTGCTTGAATCTTGTCAATTCAAGCGACAGCCGTTTGCTCACCGGCAACTGGTTTAACAACTGGCGCGGACATACGCGTTGGGCCGGTCGTCTCACCGACGGATGCTCCTTCACCACGATTCTTCCTCCGAACTCGCCTTCTTGCCTAGACGGCGGTAAATCTCCGTATTACGCGGGCGGTATCGCCACCCCGACGAGTAATCACTCCGGCGGCGTCAACGTCTGTATGTGCGACGGTTCCGTTCGTTTCGTTTCCGAAACGATCGACGCGGGTACGGCTTCTAGCGTCGCGCCCGGTCGCGGCAGCGTTTCCTCGATGGGCAAGAGTCCTTACGGCGTTTGGGGCGCTATGGGCAGTCGAGCGGGCGGCGAAACAGTTTCGCTCTAATCGACTCTTTGACGTTTAACAGAAAGGCTAAAAGAAATGAAACGTGCGTTTTACGCGTCTTTGTTCCTTTGCGCGCTTTGCGCGGCGTCGACGCTTTTGGGTTGCGGTCCCAAAAAGCCGGACGGCATGCCTAAACTGGCGCCCGTCGTCGTTACCGTCGTTCAAGAGGGGACGCCTCTTGCTGAAGCGAACGTGTCTTTCTACGCGGAAGCTCAAGAAAATCGACAATGGGCTTGCGGCGGCGTGACCGACGCTACGGGTAAATTGACTGTAATGACGCGAGGCAAGTATCCTGGAATGCCCCTTGGCAAATACAAGGTTACCATCGATAAGACGCTTGTTGAAGATCCGCCGTTGACCGACGAAGAATTCAAGGCGAACCCGCCTAAAATCTACCAATGCGTCGAGTCTAAATATCTCGCGGAAAATACGACCGATCTTTCCGTCGAAGTCGTCGACGGAAAGAACGAGTTCACGTTAGACGCAGGAAAAGCGATCAAAGAAAAGAAGAACTAACGACGGAAAAACTAACGACAAATTGTCGTCGGTCTTTAAACGCGTAGACGAAAAGACGCTGAAAAGTCGTCTTTTCTTCTATTTTTTTGTCGCGTCCTAAAAAAGACAAAAAAAATTCGAAAAAAAAGCGTCTTAAATACTTGATTTTTTGACCTGAATCAGTCAAAATAAGCGCATCGAGTCGTTTTGACTCGTCGTTATCCCGATTCGCTTACGGAGAAAACGCGCGCTTTTCGGCGACGCGCTCTTTCTCCTTTTGACTTTAACAGGAATTATTCAATATGAGAACGACTCGTCGTGATTTCATCAAGACGTCCGCCGTCGCGGGCGCCGGTTTTTTGGTCGCTTCTGGAAATTTCCGTAAGCAAGCTCGGGCTTCCGCGCTTCAGGACGTCGCGGTCGTCGGCGTCGGCGTCGGCGGCAAAGGGGGCGGCGATATTACGCACGCAGGCTATTACGGAAAAGTCGTCGGTCTTTGCGACGTCGACGCGAACACGCTTGCCGGTAAACATAACGAATTCAAAAACGCGGAAACGTTTGTCGACTATCGCGATATGTTCGACAAGCTGGGCGACAAATTCGACGCCGCGACGATCGGCACGCCCGACCATATGCACGCGATCATCACCGCTACCGCAATGAAAATGGGCAAGCACGTCTACACGCAAAAACCTCTTACGCGCACGATCTACGAAGCGCGCTGGCTCGGCGAACTCGCCAAGAAGACCGGCGTCTGCACGCAAATGGGCAACCAAGGCAGCGTCGACGACGGACTTCGTAAGAACGCGGCGCAATATCGCGCGGGCGTGTTGGGCGACGTATCTGAAGTTCACGTCTGGACGAATCGACCGATTTGGCCGCAAGGCAAAGATCGTACGATGACGATGGCGAAGTTTATCGAAAAAGCGCGTAAAGAAGACCCCGAAACGGCCGACGACGAAATCGCCGAAAAGGAAAAACAAATCGCGAAAGCGCTCGAAAGACTCGATTGGGACGCTTGGATCGGCGTCGCGCCCAAACGCGAATTCTGGCCGGGCGACTACCACGATTTCAAGTGGCGCGGCTGGTGGGATTTCGGCACGGGCGCGCTTGGCGACATGGCTTGTCATAACGTCAATATGATTTTCAAAGGCGTCGATTTGCGCAACCCGACAAGCGTCGTCGCGACTAGTTCCGGGCACGATTTCGACTCCTTCCCCGCCAGTTCGATCAGCGAATTTGAATTCCCCGCCAACGATTGGCGCGGACCGATCAAGTTTGTATGGTACGACGCCTCGCAAACGCCGGCGGCGGAATTGACCGCCAAATACGGTTTCGAAAAAGTCGACGGTCAAGGCGGTTGCTTCGTCGTCGGAAGCAAGGGCGCCGGGCTTAACGGCGATTTCCGCGAAGTCGGCGGAAAACCGATTCCGCGTATTCCCGAAGATCAAACGGAATTCGTTATCGCGCCGATCGACGAACAAAGTCGCGCCGACGACGCGCGTCACAAATACGAATGGTTCAACGCGATTTGGGAAGGCAAGCCGGAATTGTGCTGGTCGAATTTCCCGAACCACGCCGGTCCGCTTACCGAAACGATCTTGCTCGGCAATCTTTCGATTTGGACCGCCGCCAACGGTCAAGGCGAAAAGATCGAATGGGACGCCAAGAATCTCAAGATCACCAATCTTGCCGACCTCAAGACGCCCGGCGTCGCCGAACTTGTCAAGCCTAAGTATCAAAACGGCTACGACGCGATCGACGAGTTGTTTTAAAATTTGACGCTATCGTCGTGATTTAAATCGACGAATTCTAGCGTCCAATTAGGTTGACGACGCGCGAACGTCCTTTGTTCGCACGTCGTTTTGTTTCTAAAGAGCGCCTCGTTCCTTTTCGGGTTAAACTTTATGAAAAAATTTGTCGTTCGATACGGAGCAATGCGAAATTTGGGCGTCGTCGAATGTTCCGACGCCGAATCTCAAGGTTTCTTTCACGGCGTCAACGTCGTTGTTCGAACGTCGCGCGGTCGCGAACTTGCGACGATTTTATGCGAAACCAACGACGAAAAGATCGCGCAAATCCCCAATCTCGTATCGGTTCAACCCGTTTTCACGCGAAAAACGACGCCGGAAGACGACGCGCGAATTCTCGAAATGAAATCGTGCGAGAAAGACGATTACAGTCGTTGTCTTCGCATTGTCGAACGAATGAAAATCGATTTGACGCTTGTTCGCGTCGAACGAATTTTCGGCGGCGAACTCGTCGTCGTGTATTACGTGGCGGAAGGTCGCGTCGATTTCCGGGAATTAGTGCGCGCGCTGGCGGCGGAATTTCAGATTCGTATCGAGATGAAACAAATCGGCGTTCGCGACGAAACGAAACTTCTCGCCGACGTCGGCGACTGCGGTCGCGAAGTCTGTTGCAATTCGTACCTTGCGACTATGCCGCCCGTTTCTATGCGTATGGCGAAACTACAGAAAGCGACGCTTGATCCGACGAAAGTCTCGGGACGTTGCGGGCGCCTCAAATGTTGTTTGCGGTACGAGTACGAATTTTACAACGATTTACAAGAATCTTCGCCTGCGATAGGACGCGAAGTCGGCACGGTTTTAGGACGCGGACGCATAGTGGCTCAAGAACTGTTTGCCAAACGCGTTCTTGTTGAATTTGAGGACGGCTCGCGCCAATCTTTTCCGATCGCCGAACTTGATTTGTCCAAACGTTCTTTTGAACGCGACGAATCGTTCGAACGTCGAACGAAATATCATCCTAAGCGCAAATAGAAAACTCAGACGTTTCGACGCGACTCCCCGCCAAAAAAACAATAACCACCAAAAAAACAATAAAAAAGTTTGTCGTCACCTATCTTCGATGCGCTCGCGCGGTCAGGTACTCTAAGAGCGCTTTGTCAAAGGGAACGGAAACGTCCAATTCGACAAAATCAAACTTTGCGTTTGACGCCTCTCGTCTGAATCGTTCGCGAAATTCATCAAGAGCTTTTTCGTAATCGGCGCGCACGGAATCGGCGTCGACGGTAATCGTTTCGCCCGTCTCCGGGTCTTCTAATTCGACGTTCCCTCGAAATGGAAATCGCGCTTCCGCCTCGTCGAGTATATGGAACAAAATAACGTCGTGTCCCGCGTGCCGCAGACGATAGACGGCGCGCAACGTGTCTTCCGGGTCGCCCAACAAATCGGAAAAAACCATCACAAGAGAGGCGCGTTTAAGCATTCCCGCAAGTTGCGACAACGAAGAAGCGACGTCGGTCGTTCCCGTCGGCTTGAGATTTGCCAAAGTTGAAATAATCGTGCCGAACTGCGAACGTTTCGACTTTGGAGGCGCCGACTTTCGTATTTTTTCGTCGAACACGACAAGTCCAACGGGGTCTTGGCGATGGATCATCAAATAACAAAGCGCGGCGGACAACGAAATAGCGTAGTCGAATTTCGTAATTTCGCCGCCAAACGAACATCCCATCGAAGCGCTGGAATCGACGACGAGCCAGCCCGTCATATTCGTTTCCGCTTCGTACTTGCGAACGTAATATTTGTCGGTGCGCGCGTACAGTCGCCAATCTATGTCCTTGGGATCGTCCCCTCGCTCGTATTTGCGATGTTCGCTAAATTCAACGGAAAACCCTTGCAACGGGCTGGCGTGTAGCCCGTGCATAAATCCCTTGACGATAAACTGCGCTTTAAGATCGAGTCGTTTAATCGTTTGAACGACTCGAGGATTAAGATACGCCTCGCTATTTTGCATATTCGCCGCTTTCTACGCGCTTTTACACGGCTTCCGTCATTTGGAAAACAGGCAACAACAACGCGATGATGATATAAAAGACGGCGCCCGCCAACATCAACAACATCATCGGCTCAAGCAAACTAACCATAATGTCGATTTTTTTGGTAAGTTGTCGCTCTAACGAATCCGCAAGATTGATCAAAACTTTTTCCAACGTATTGGATTCTTCGGCGATCGAAATCATTGTCATCGCCTGAGGCGGAATAAGTCCGCTCTCTCCTAACGGCTTCGAAAGAGGCTCGCCGGACGAAACGGAATCGACCGCTTTTTCTACGGCGTCTTGCATCAACGCGTTGCCGGTCGATCTTGAGCTAATTTCCAACGCGCGCAAAATAGGCACGCCGTTTTGCAACAAGGTTCCTAAAACGCGACATAATTTCGCAACGGCAGATCCTTGCGCCACGGGTCCCAAGACGGGCAACTTCAATTTCCAACCGTCGAGCGTTTTTTTACCCGACTTTGTGGCAAACTGAATCTTCGCAACGACGCCAAGAAGAACCAAAATTCCCAGCGCGTACAGACCGTATTTGCCGCAAAAAGAACGAAACGCGAGAAGCCATACCGTGCATAAAGGCAAGCTCTTGCCGCTGTCGACCAGCGATTCGAACATCGGTTCGAATTTGGGAACAAACGCGACAAGCAAAACGGACACGACTAAAATACCGACGGTGCATAAAACCGACGGATAAATCATCGCGCCCACAATTTTGGAACGCAACTCCGCCTGATCTTCCATAAATTTCGCGGTTCGTTTGAGAGACGCCTCTAAGAACGCGCCTTCCGACCCCGCCTTAATAACGCTAAGAGTCAAGTCGTCAAACACCTTGTCGTGCGCGGCAAAAGCGACGTCGACGCTCTGACCGTCCGCAACTTGATCGGCAATATCGGAAACGACCTCGCGCAACGCAGGATTTGGAGTCTGCTTGCCGAGCGCTTGAAAGGCAGTTAGAACGGGCACGCCGTTTTCAAGCAATTCGCCTAACTGCGTCAAAAAAGCGGCGACGGCGGAAATCGGCGGCTTACTTTTGAACCATTTTCCGACGTCGACGTCGTTTTTATGCACGTCCTCAACGGAAACGGGAAACAATTTCTGCGCGGCTAATCGATCCAACACGTCCTTGACGGTATTGGCCGTCATTTGCCCAGAAACGTCTTTTCCAGCGCGCGTTTTCGCTTTATATTTATAATCCGGCATAGCGTCTTTCTCCGCGTCGAACATACAAACCAGCTCGACGCGAGTTTCCGTCCTTATCTTAACGTCCGCGTATATTTTTCGTTTTCGCTTCGATCACCGCGTCGCTTCAATCACCGCGTTGTCGCGTCTTTTGCAAGTAATTCGCAATACAACTCATAGTATTTTTTCGCGCTGTCGTTCCAAGAATGATCGAGTTTCATCGCCGTCCGAATAATCTTTTTCCAGTCTTCGGGTCTTTCGGCGTAACAATGCAACGCCCAATCCATCGCTTTCTTCATATCGGTCGCGACGCCCCAATAAAAGACGAATCCGTTGGCGGTTCCATTCGCAATATTTTCGTCGGACGCGTTGACGACGGAGTCGTGCAACCCTCCGACGTCGCGAACTAGCGGCAACGTTCCGTAACGTTGACTGTACATCTGATTAAGTCCGCAAGGTTCAAAGCGACTAGGCATCAAAAAAACGTCGGCGCCCGCCTCAATCTGATGAGACAACGCGACGGAAAAGACGTTGCGAACGGCAAAAGAGCCGCGTCGTCGTTCCTCGATCCGTTTAAAAGCGCTCGTCAACTTAGGATCGCCCGATCCAAGCACGGCAAATTGCGCGCCGCGATCCATATATTCGTCGGCGACCTGAACAATTAGATCAAGCCCCTTTTGCTCGTCAAAACGACTGACGACGCCAAAGAGAGGGACGTTCGGATCAACGCGCAGTCCCATATCGCTTTGTAGCGCGGCTTTACACTTTGATTTTCCTTCTTCAAAACTATCGACGTCGTAATTTTTCGCTAGGAATTTGTCGGTTTTCGGATTCCACTCGTCGTAATCGATACCGTTCAAAATACCGCGTAAATCCTTCGCGCGATACTGTAGGACGCCCTGTAACTTTTCGCCAAAGTCTTCCGTCTGAATCTCTTCGGCATATTTCGGACTAACGGTCGTAATTGCGTCGCAAAACGTCAAGCCGGACTTCAGTAAGTTCAACTGACCGTAAAATTCCATCTTATCATAGGTAAACAAATCCCAATCCAGCCCGGTAACGTCCATAGCGCCGCGCCAAAAACGCCCTTGATACCGCATATTATGAATAGTCATTACCGTCTTGATATGATCGTATTTACCGTAATCGCGTTTCCTTTCCAATCGCGGACGCACCGATCCTCCAAAGAGCGAACCCGTCTCGGGAAGAAAACGCGATTGCGACTTGTAAACCGAATCTAAAACGACGGGCGTAAGTCCCGTTTGCCAATCGTTGGCGTGAACGACGTCGACGTCAAGATTTAACTTTTGAATCAATTCCAGCGAAGCGCGAGAAAAAAACGAAAATCGCTCGCAGTTGTCGCCGTAATCGACGCCGCCTTCGTTATAAAGTCCGGCGCGATTAAAATATTCCTCGTGTTCGATGAAATATACGTCGACGTCGGAACCGGGTAATTTCGTCGATCGCACGGCGGCTCTTTTCGTAACTTTACCGACGCGCGCTTCGATCGTCGCGTCGCACGATTTCAGTTCGATTTCGTTTTTGTCGCAATACTCCCAAACGCAACGATAAAGAGGCGTTACGATAGAAACCTTAACGCCCAACTTGGCTAACGCTTTCGGCAAAGCGCCGCACACGTCGGCTAATCCGCCCGTTTTTGAAAAAGGAGTCGTTTCGCTAGTAACAAAGAGTACGTGCATCGTCTGTCTCCTAAGGTCGACGGTATTAATCGACGTCAAATCTGAATCAACAACAACGCGGCGCCTTCGCGACATAAGGTCGCTTGGAAGCCCCGCTACCCTTATTCTACCATAAAAGACAAGACAAGAAGCCCCCCTCTTCATAGATTCTCTTGTGTTTCCTTACCCGGTTTGTACTATTTAACCCATATTGTCGTCCGCAACCTTCCCAATTGTTCATTTCGTCGAAGAAGCTTTTTCGGAATTAACGACGCTTTTTTTCCGCAAAATTGTCGCGTCTCAAACTTTTCTTTTGGAAAGTGAACGCGCCCCCTTGACGCACGCCCTAGAAAAGGGGTAGAATGCGTAAAACTGTAGCGCGTCTTTCAGAGAGAGACTAGTCGGACGCGTGCGGTCGTTCCGAGACGTCGATTATGCAATTAAGGCGCGAATATGTTTCAAAAGAAAGAAGATAAAATTTGGGCGACAAGACCTTACGACCCGGCGGTTGTCGAACGTTTAGCGCGACAAACGCAAATCGCGCCGATCGTCGCGCAAACGTTGGTCGGACGAAAGATCGTCGAGCCCGACAAAGTCGTGCAATTCTTGGCGCCGCCAAGTTTGACGCGCGGTTTATACCCGCCCGAACGTCTCCCCGGTTGTCGTCTAGCGGCTCAACGTTTGGCGGACGCAATTCGTCAAAATAAAAAAATCGTCGTTTACGGCGATTACGACGTCGACGGAATGACGGCGACCGCAGTTCTCTTGCAAGCGATTCAAACGTCCGGCGGACGTTGCGGGTATTACGTTCCCAATCGTCTTGAAGAAGGTTACGGGTTAAATTGCGACGCGCTCAAGCGCCTTCGCGAAGACGACGAAACCGACGTCGTAGTGACGGTCGACTGCGGAATAACTAGTTTAAACGAGGCTCGATACGCGAAAGAGATCGGTCTTGAGCTTGTCGTAACGGATCATCACACGCCTCTTGTCGACGAAACGACGGGCAAGCAAATACTGCCCGACGCGTCGGCGGTCGTTCACCCTCGTCTTGAAATCGAGGGCGAAACGCCCTACCCCTATCCGGAAATTTGCGGAGCTTTCGTCGCGTTTAAACTAGCTTGGCGTCTTGGCGTCGAACTCAACGGCGGCGAGGGCGCTAAAACGACGCCGGAAATGCGCGAATTTCTTCTAAAAGCGATCGGTTTGGCGGCGCTCGGCACGATCGCGGACGTTATGCCTCTTCTGGACGAAAATAGAACGCTCGTTCGATTTGCGCTCGAACGAAGTTTTGTCGACCATATGCCGCTTGGCTTGAAATTTCTCGTTGAAATCGCGTTAAATAATCCCAAAAAGAGAATTACAAGCGAGGACGTAGGTTTCTCGCTGGCGCCGCGACTCAACGCCGCCGGTCGCGAAGTATTAAACGAAAATTCCATTAAGGACGAAGAAGACGAGATTAACTGGCGTCTTGCGCAAACGTTGCTCGGTTCGCCTCATCGACTTGCCGTCGCCGGGCAAATGGGGCTTGCGGGCTTGGGCGTCGAATTGCTCATTACCGACAAGCCGGATCGCGCGCGCGAATTAGCGCCCTTCATCAACAATCTAAACGCGACGCGTCAAAAACTAGAACGTCGCATTATGTCGGACGCGCTTAAAACGATCGAAGAACGTTACGCCGACGCGCCCGCGTTCGTTCTTGCAAGTCGCGACTGGCATCCGGGCGTGATAGGAGTCGTCGCGGGTCGACTTGCGGAACAATTCTACCGACCCGCGATTATGATCGCGCTACGAGACGCCGACTCCAACGCCGGGTCGGGTCGAAGCGCGCCCGACGCCGATTTTAACCTATACGACGCGCTCGACGCGTGTTCCGAACATCTCGTTCGTTTTGGCGGACACGCGGCCGCCGCCGGATTAGGAATTAAAGAAGCGAATATAGACGCGTTTCGCGAAGCCTTTTGCGCGTATGTCGAAGAGCGTCTTCATCCGCAGGAACGAACGCCCAAACTTTATCTTGACGGCGAATTTCCTTTTTCGACGATCGATCTTCACGCGTTGGCCGAACTCGACAAAATGGCTCCTTTTGGCGCGGAAAATCCCAGACCCGTATTTGCCGCTTACGGCGTGCAATTAGTGGGAACGGCGCGCCGCGCGGGCGGCGGCAAATTGAAGCCCGGTTCGCCGCCCAATCAGGCGCCGCCCCTTGGCAACGTCTTTCTAGCGCGTTTCCGTCAATATCAAGACGAACGACGCGCCGTCGCGTTTAATCGCGGCGAATGGGTCGACGAAATTAACGCGATCGTCGAGCAAAACCCGCGAGTTCGATTCGACGTCGCGTTTCAAGTCGTGTACAGCGATTTTTACGGGCAAGTTGAATTACGTTTGCAAGATTGGCGCGTCGCGCAATAACGCGCGCCCCTTTGATTAATACGTTCCTTCCTATCCTTGTACGGGGAATTTGTAATGAAACTATTAAAATATTCCATAGTTTTGTCGTTCGTCGCGTCGACGGCGTTTATTTCTTCATACGCCCTCGCGCAAACGTCGTCGGACAATCCTCAAGAAGCGCTTCGTTCCTTTGACGAATACGCGCCTTGGCTTGATTCGTCCCTTGATATTTGCGACTATCATATTCATCTCAGAGGCGGGATGACGGCGGAAATGGCGGCGGAACGCGCCAAAAAGACGGGCGTAAAGAGCGGCGTCTTGGAAAACACCGGGCGAGAATGGCCGATGCCGGACAACGCGACGTTGGACGCCTTCGTTTCGAAAGTCGAAGCCGTAAACGCGACTTTGCCCGAGGAAGAGCGTTTGTATATTGGAATTCAAGTCAACGACCGCGATTGGTACAAAAAAATCGATCCTAAAATCTATCGTCGACTTGATTTCGTACTTGCCGACACGATGATTATGGGCAAGCGTCCCGACGGTTCCGACGAACGCCTTTGGCAGTTGCCCAAAGATTACGACGTCGACCAAAACGAATGGTTTGAACGTTATTATCAACATTGTATGACCGTCGTTTCGGAACCGATCGATATTCTCGCGAACGTTACCTACTTACCCGATTTTATCGCGGATCGTTACGACGAACTTTGGACGACCGAGCGTATGAAAGCGCTGATTCAAGCGGCGGTCGACAACGGCGTCGCCTTGGAAATTCAAGCCGAATCGAAATTTCCTAACGAGAAATTTATCAATCTTGCAAAGGAAATGGGCGCGAAGTTCTCCTTCGGTTCCAATAATTTCGACGCTAAGATGAAAGACCTCGACGCTTGGAAACAAAAAATCGAGAAATGTAATATCGGTAAAGAATATCTGTGGAGAAACTTCCGATACGAGAACAAATAACGTCTAATTTCTTGCGACAAACGATACTGCGACGCTGGCGCCGACAAGTCGGAAGACGTCAACGTCGCTAATACAGAAAAAACGTACGTTTTGCAAGAAGTGGAATAAAAGAAGACCGTCTGTCCATTCTCTGTTTTAACTATTCTAAACGATTACCTCAACGTTTTTGTACAAGGTTAGCGTTGCGATCAATAATACACTGAAGTGAACGACGCGTATTGGCGTAACTTATTTCCTCTGGAGAAAAAGAATATTTCTCACGAAAAGAAGTAGAAACCTGAAGTCTGCCTGAACACGGATCAAACTTCTCGCTCCAATTCCGTTTATCCTGTTTGTGTTCAATACTGAAGTCAATCTCGTCAATAAAGAAAGCTTCCGTTTTAACAACGAAAATCTTGCGCTCTCCATCGCGTTCTGAATTTCCAAAACGGTAAAAAACCTTGAGAATCATATAACATTTCGGCAAACTAGGTCGATCCTCAACGAAATCGCTATATAAGTTTCTTATCGCCGCAACGGCGTTATTTGAGTCTTGCGCCTTTACAGAATTACTTTTATTTGCTTTAACGTTGATCATCGCAAACAAATTTTGATTTATCCAAGAAGAACAATCGTAACTTATTTGCGTCGTTGGCATATTTTCCGACAATCTATCGATTTTATATTCGCCGTCCTCATAACGATGCGTTTTAGTGTATATCGCCAATTTGGAAACTAAGAATTCCTCCATAATGAAGCCGGTTGAAGTAGACGACTCAATACAATTATTCTTATTTTCAAGTAAATTATAGTCCTCTAGTCTAAGTAATAATTCGTTTCCATAGCATTTAAAAATAGAATCAACATATGAAAGAACTTTATTTCGAAATCCCATTAAAACTTCGTAATGCGACATAGAACAACTCATACCAACCCTGCTACTCATAAATCTCCGCAAGAATAACGAACAGCCAATCCGATCGCTTTTCCCAATAAAGGCGGGACGGCGTTTCCGATCTGTACTAACTGTTTATTCTTCGGTCCCATAAAGATAAAATCGTCGGGAAAAGACTGCAACCTCGCCATTTCTCGCGCCGTCAAGACGCGCGGCAATTTCGGGTGAACGTTGACGCCTCCGTGATTCTCTTTAATCGTGCAGGAAGGCTCGTTCCACGGGCATTTTTTCCACGCGTCCGAATAGCCCGAATAGAGACTTTCGCCTTCTTTTAACGCCGCCATTCGTGCGATCATATCGGGTCGATGTTTCGTTGGAACGTGATTAAACGCGGGGTCTTCGCCGCGATTCATTAAGTCGCCGATCGCTTCGCCGGTCGCAACGTATTCGTTCGGCTTCAAAATTGGCTTCGGGTGGTAATTCGTCGCGCCAACGCGATTGCCGATAAAAATAACGCGCTCCCTTTTTTGCGGGACGTAGTAATCGACCGCGCATAAAACGGCGACGTTTGTTTCGTACCCGATCGATCGCAGATCGTCGCGTATCTTTTTTTCAACGAGTCCGTTTAGCATACTTCTCAGTCCTTTGACGTTCTCGCAAACGACAAATTCCGGCTGGAGCCTTTTCACGATCTCGATCAATTCTCGATACAACGAATTTCGCGGATCGTCGACGATTCGATTTCCCGCCATACTAAACCCCTGACAGGGAAATCCTCCCGCTACGACGTCAAGGCGCCGACCGTTCAGTTTTTTTTCGACAGTTTCGTAAAAAAGGTCTTTTATTTCAGTTTGCTTAATGTCGCCGTTGACAAAAGGATGCGAAAAATTCCGACGATAGGTCTGTCCCGCCTCCTCGAACCAATCGAGTCCGCAAATACCTTCGAGTCCGGCAAGTTCAAAACCTTTGCTAAGTCCGCCAGCGCCGCAAAAAAGATCGACAAACGTTTTCTTCGAAGTCGGCGGAGCGTCCCAATAGGACGAAATATCGCCCCAATTTACGACGTCGTTTTCGAGCAAATTCGAACGTTCCGCCGCGTAAATTCTCTTGGGTAAGGAATAGATCGGCGCGCCAAAAAGATCGACGCCGACGCGTATGGAACTCAACGTCGAATTTTTAAAGCGTTCGACGTCTTCTTCCGCTATTTTATAGACGCCGCCCTGCTTAACCGAAGGTAATTCTCCCGAGGCGACAAAACGACGCGTCGCCTTTATCGTCAAATTCAGGAGGGACGCGACTTCTTTGATCGAAAGAAAGCTCATCTCGGGCGATATTTCGTTGCTTGTCGACTATAAAATTCAAACGCCGCTTGACTCGTCAAAATCGCGCGGCGTATTTCCAAACTACGCGTCAAAAAAACGACGCAATTAGAACCAACTGCAAGTAAAACCGCCGTCGACGTAGACGGGCGAACCGGTGATATAACTGCCGGCTTTTTTCGAAAGCAAAAGAATCGCGGCGCCGATCAATTCGTTCGGATCGCCGTAACGACGCATCGGCGTGCCGTTCATAATGTTTTCAACGCGCTTGGCGTCCAAGAGCTTGCGATTTTGCTCGGCGGGGAAGAAACCGGGGCAAATCGCGTTGCAACGAACGCCTTGCGTTCCAAATTCTTGCGCGATATTGCGGGTCAAATTGACGACGCCCGCCTTGCTTGCGGCGTAGGCGAAAACGCGGGACAACGGTCGATCCGAATTGACGCTGCCAATATTAAGAATCGAACCGCCGTCTTTATTTTTCAACATCGATTCAATAAAGACTTGACAAGAGAGCATCGTGCCCTTCAAATTGACGGCGAGGATTTTGTCCCATTGGTCGGCGTCGACGTCAAGATAATTATTGCCGACGTTGATTCCGGCGCAGTTGACGAGCATATCGACTTGTCCCGTCAATTTGAGCGCTTCTTCACGCAAGGCGCGCAAGGACTCCTTGTCGACGACGTTGACCGTTTTGTACACGGCTTCAATACCTTCGCTCGTCAATTTCTCGACGGCTTTTTTACACGCGTCTTCGTTGACGTCGGCGACGACGATTTTAGCGCCGTTTTTGCCCAGCCCGGTCGAGAGGCACAGCCCCAAAGCGCCCGCGCCGCCGATGACGACCGCGACTTGACCTTGCATGCCAAAAAGTTCGTTCAGATAACTCGCGTTGTCCATTCTTACTTAACCCTTTCGCTTTAGTTTGCTCGTTATTTTTTCACGCGATTTTGCGCGTCGACCTTAACGACGTTCGCGCGATAATCCGACAATTCGCGCTCTTCGTATTCGGCGTATGTGATAATAACCAACACGTCGCCTTTATACCCCTCGCGCGCGGCTGGCCCGTTCAACATAATCGTTCCCGATCCTGCGGGCGCTTCGATCGCGTAAGTCACCAGACGACTGCCGTTGTTGACGTTCAAAACGTGAACCAATTCGCCGGGCAAAATATCGGCCGCTTTCAATAAATTCGAATCGATCGCGATACTTCCCTCGTATTCGAGATTACACTCGGTCAAAGTCGCGCGATGGATTTTCGATTTCAACATAGTGCGTCGCATAACGGAAACTCTTTTCTTCGTTGCGTGCGTAAATACCAACACGATCGTCGGCGTTCTTTTTAGTTCAGCCCGTCGACGCTCTTCCGTCGAGTCGTTTGTAAGAAACGCCGTCCCGACTAAGTAATTATACCCCTTTCGTTCTTTTGCAAAAGAGGAATAAAAGAAGAGGCTTAAAAAACGTTCTAAAAGACGTCGCGAATTTTTTATAAAAAAACGTCGTCGACGCTTGTTTTTTGCGCTCAACCAAGTTACAATAAACGAGTCGTCAACGCGTCGCGACAACGCGGACGAAAAAGTTAAAGTCGTAAAAGACGCAAACTAGCAAAGGGTTCGTAATATGGCAGAAATCGACGTCTATAAGGATTGGTTAAAAATCGAAGCGACCAACCGTCCTCTCAATTACTACCAACTCCTTAAATTTAATAAATTTGTCGACGATCCGACGCTCATTCGTCAACGTTATCGTGAATTGAACGCGTATGTTCGAAAATTTGCGACCGGCGACTATATTGAAGAATCGCAAGCGTTGTTGAACGAATTGGCGAAAGCGATGCTCTGCTTGACCGACGCCGAACGAAAAGCGGAATACGATTTTAAACTTGGTCGTAAGCAGGCGACGACGGAAACGACGGACGCATACGGTCGACGTTCGCTCGAAACGATATTGCTTAACGACGGTTCCGTCACGCCGGAACAGGTTAAAAAGGCAAAGTCGTTAAGCGACGCGATCGGGGTCGATTTGCATCAGGCTTTGATTCAACAAAAGGCGTGCGATCCTGAAAAAATTATGATCGCCTACGCGGAATCGGTGGGACTGCCCTTCGTCAATTTGGACGACGTGCCCGTCGACGAATATTTCGCGCCGCAAATTAATCCGGTGACCGCGCGGCAGAATTCCTTTGTGCCCGTAATGTCCGATATGGGCAAATTGATTCTTGCGTCGCCCGAGCCGATCGGAGTCGACGTCGAAGACGAATTGCGTTTGCTCTTTGAAATGCCCGTAAGGTGCGCTATTTGTATGCCGCAACAAATCAACGCCGCCATTGCGAAATATTATCCGCGCGACGCCGTTCAACAAATCGTAAAAAAAGAATCCTCGAGCGAAACGACCGTCAAGGCGAAAGCCAAGCCCAAAACGAAGAAATCGACGGGCGGCGCCGAACTTTCGCCCGCCGCTAAGAAAAATCGTATTAAGCTGTCGATCGTATGTTTTAATTTCGGCGTAATGGTCGGCGCGCTCGGCGCAAATTTCACGCTCAAACACGCGTCGACGATTCAAATGATCTTGTGCGGCGTAACGCTTGGCGTAATCGCCGGCGGAATCGCGTGGGCTTGCGCGCCAAAAGAAGTCGAGGAATAAGACGCCCTCTTGACGCCCTCTTGACGACGCAAGGACGCAACCTCGCCGTCCCTGCGTCGGTCAATCGTCGAACGAGACGGGCTTGTACACGTCCGGCGGATTCGTTCGCGAGTCGGCGGCGTTGTTGCAACTCAAACAGATAAAGAAAGCCAGTAGGAAAATAGAAATAAACGTAGCGCCTAATTTCAGCAGGCTATGAGTTTTTTCAACGGCTTTCACAATCTCGTCGTATCTGTTTTTATCCTGTTCAAAAATAGAACAGTACGACGCAAATACGCAAATTCCGTGCGTTAGCAACACGACTACGCTTGAAATCGCCAGTACGGCGCAATACGCGTCGTACTGAAAAACGCAAAGAACCATCAAAACGTAGGGGCAAAACATAAACAATTCGGCAAGAACCAGCGCCAATAAGTAAATTGAACGTTTGGGAGAGGCGCGATAAAACTTAAGCCACGCCTCGCGCCAACAACGGTTAAAGGGTCTGGAAACGCTTTGTTGAATTTGCTTTTCAGCAATTTCTTCGCTTTCTTGCGCATATGATTCGGAAGGCGCTTCGAGTTTTGCCGTTCGCGATTCTACCGGCGCTTCGTTTTTTGGCGTTTCGTTTTTTGGCGCCACGATTTTTGGCGCTTCGATTTTTGGCGCTTCGTTTTTTGGCGCCTCGTTTTTTGACGGTTGAGTTTTGGGGAGAGGATAAGGCTCGTCTAATTCGCGAACAGGCTTCGCTTTTGACGGACTTCTTCCCCAAAGCTCAAGTTTTCCAACAGATTCGCTTAGACGAGGCAAGTCGATCGTCGGGCGTTCCGTTAGTTCTATTTTAGAACCGCAAGCCGAACAATAAGACTCGTTCCAGCGGTTCTTTTTTCCGCAACGCGCGCAAGTCAACAAATCAGAATCTCTTTTCAACATAACAACAGCAACCCCAACGCCGTTCACGTCCGTAGCACACGCGCGCGATCTTTCCAAACCGATGCGCGCAAACGTAACATACAAATAATAACAAGAAAAATCAAGAGAAAAAGGCGGACGGCGCAATAAAAGATGGGCAATGTTGGATTCGAACCAGCGACCTTCTGGGTGTAAACCAGATGCTCTAACCAAACTGAGCTAATTGCCCAAAGTCACAAAGAACGCGCCTATTATAATCAAAAAAATTATTGCGTCAACCGCGTTCTGGCGCTATAATTTGAAAAAGCGTTCTCCAGATCGAATATGATCGTCGAACGTTTCCAGTTAAACCGCTTCGTCCCCAAAGGAACGCCGAATGTCCACGTTATTGCTTAGTCGATCCGTCGCGTCGGAATCGCTCGACTTTCTTTCCAACGCTTGTCTAGCCGACGTTTCCTCTTTAACAAGAACGCGCGACGTCGGTTTGCTTGTCGCGACTTTCGTTCTCGCGTTTGCGATATGGCAAATCCGCATCCAGCTAGCGCGCGTTCAACTATCGAAAAACGACTTGCCGATGTTAAACGAACAAGGCTGTCGATTTTTTAAACGTCGTTCGCAACGACGTTTGCAACTGGCTATTTTGGCGTTGGTCGTCGGACTGGCAATATTCGTCGGTTCAAGCGTCGCGCCCGAGCGTTTTCCGAAAATATGGACGGGAGCTTGGCTGTGCGTTCTTTTCTTAGGAATATGGATTTGCGTCTTAGCCGTTGTAGACGCGTTTTCAACGTGGTTGAGTTTTGGAGTCGAACGAAATCAAAATCGCGCGGAAGAGATTTTGTTAAAGTATAAGATCGAAAAATTTAAGGAAAATAGTCTTATGGAACAAGAAAAAACGCGCGGTAAAACGCCGTAACGTTTTGTTCCTCAGTCGGGCGTAATTTGATCGATTCGATCCAAACCAAAACAATTTTCAAGCCGACGAGACGAGTTTCATATGTCGCGCATACCTCAAAGTTTTTTATTTCGTTTACGAATTCCCTGTCGTCCCCTTTCGCCGACGCTCGTTTCGTCTTATCCGATTCCGGAAACGCTTGACGCTTCATACGGCGTTCCGTTTTGGTCGCAAGCGGCGTCTCCTAACGGTTTTGCGACTCAAGCGCTCGTTCAAACGTTGCGCAACGCGCAAAATCAAACGCGTTTTGATTTTCGCATCGGCTGGGCGCAAGAGGGATTGTTGTTCACCGTCGTCGTCGCCAATAAACGCGAGCAACGACACTGGACGCATTCCTCGTTAAAAGAAGCGGATTGCGTTCTTTTATGCCTTGACGCGCGCGATCTGAAAGACTTGCATCACGGAAGCCGATATTGTCACAAGTTGCTCTTTTATCCTCTCGTGGGCGAAGGCGCAAACGTCGCCAAGCCTTTAGCTCAATGGCTTCTACTTGAGCGCGCCAAAGCGCGTCCGGAAGAAGTGGACGTCGGCTCGTTTCGACTTGCGTCCGAACGTCGCGCCGACGGCTACGCCTTTTCGGCGTTTATTCCCGGTTCAACGCTGACGGGCTACGATCCGAAAGTTATCGACAGAATCGGCTTTCATTTTATCGTTCAAGATTCTGAATACGGCAAATTTGCGTTGCAACATACGGAACCTTTTCCGGTCGAGAACGATCCAAGTTTGTGGGCGACGCTTACTTTCGAAAAATAACGAACAACGGGTCGAGTTCTGATCGCGATTCCGATTCAGACGACTCAAAAGCGCGCGTATTCGGTTCGACGCGCGCATAAATAATTGAGATCATTTGGAAACGTTTTAGCAAAGGGAGGACGCCAATGAAAATTGCCGTTACTTGTGAGAATAACGAAGTGTTTCAACATTTCGGTCGAACGCCGGAATTTGCGATTTTTGAAGTCGACGACGACAAAATTATCAAAGAATCGCGCAAATCCAGCGGAAACGCCGGTTGCGGAGCGCTTGCCGGAGTACTAAAAGAGGAAGGCGTCGACGTATTAATTTGCGGTGGAATCGGCGGCGGCGCGATCAATTCCGTCAAGTCGGTCGGAATTCAAGTCGTTGGAGGAACGACGGGAAACGTTCGAAAGATTGCGGAAGAATACGTCGCCGGAACGCTGAACTCAAAAGAGGGGTTCCTTTGCAATCATCACGACGGCGAACATTGCGGCGGAGGCGGTTGCTCGCGCTAAACTAGATAAAAAACGCGCGAACTTGAAAACGAACCGACGTTCTCGTTCGCGCGTTTCTCTTGGTTTCAAAGTCTTACGCTAGCCGAAACGCTTAATGAAGACGCCCCTCTTGTTCGGCTAATTTTTCTTTAGCGACGAGGTTGACGTCCGTCAACAGGTCGACGCGATCAAACTGTTCGGCGACGGCGGGCGAGTGCGTGACCAAAATGAGCGCGACGTTCTCGTCGCGGCAAGTATTGCGCAACATATCGACGACGATCTGCTGATTGCCGACGTCGACGTTCGCCGTAGGTTCGTCTGCCAGCACTAGCTTCGGTTGATTGGCCAACGCGCGCGCGACCGATACCCGTTGTTGTTCGCCGACGCTCATTTGGCTCGGCTTATGATGCAAACGATTTCCTAACCCCACGCGTTTTAACAAGTCGACGGCGCGCTTCTTATCGCGACCGCGCCCGGCGAACGCCATGCCAAGTTGGACGTTTTCCAACGCCGAAAAACCCGGAAGAAGGTTGAACGTTTGGAAGACGTAGCCGATACGACGCGCACGAAACTGATCGCGTTCAGATTCCGTAAGAAGAGGCGTGTTCCAACCGTCGATCAGAACTTGCCCCGACGTCGGCCGCAAAATACCGGCGATTATATGCAGGAGCGTCGTCTTACCGCAACCGCTCGGTCCAACGACGACGACTTGCTCGCCCGCGTCGACGTTCCAACGCGGCACGTCTAAAATAGGAAGTTCGCCGCCGTCCGGCTCTTTATACGACTTTTTTAAATTCTTCAGTTCAAGCATTAGCGCCCCCGACGTCGCCGATCAACTCGCGACGCGCGAAAAATTTCTTAACGTTAAGGAAGTCGACGCGCGTAAATTCAAGCCCCCGCGCCTATGCGTATTTTATCCCATTTTGACAAAAATTTCAAGAGTTTTTCAAAAAAACTACAAATTTGAAGAAGTTTTTCTAAACCTACGCCGATTTCTATACAAATTACCCAAACTGTTTGCTTTAACCAAACAACCCAAACAAGTTATTTTGGAATCAAAAACAACAAATTAAGCGTTTTAACGAAACTTTAAACGTTAGAAAACGTCTAACGGGTAGGAAAGTTTCGTCGACGAATAATTGCGTTCCCGGCGCCTTACGGTTTCGGCGTCGTTTTACGTTTCACAACCTGCGGACGACTTTACGGAAACGTCGAACGTTTTTTCGAAATCAGTAGAAAGGACTCGCTCCGTTTTGCTTACTTTAAAGACGGGAAGCCTCAAAAAGTTTTGTGAAAACGTAAACAAGGCATTGTTAAAACGCGCAAAATTTGTTAAACTATACAAAATAAACTCGATTTAACGGTTATTTAAAACGTCAAAAAAACGCGTTGGCGCATAGCGGCAAGTTTTAGCGTTTGAAGGCGTAAAAGCGCGTCGGCGTTTTCGGTCGCGCAAACCGTCGTATGGAAGGAAATGGGATATAAAATGAGTTTTTCCTCAACTTTTCGTCGCGTCCTGTCTAGTTCCGCACGTCAAAAGGCGCGCGAGGAACGCCGTCGCAAAGCTCTTAACGACGTTCGACGACGACGTATTTTTGAAGCCTTGGAACAACGGCAGATGTTGGACGCGGCGTCTCTTTACGAAACGTTGCCCGATGCGATTACGATAGCCGACGGCAATTCGTATCATTACGCGTTCGAAGGCGTCGCAAGCGATTTTATCGACGCTAGTTCCGTCGACGGCTTGACGGCTTCTCTTCCTTCTGGAACGCAAGTTTCGATGACGGTTTCCAAGACGGATTCCAACGGCGCCGTCTCCTCCTTGGGCGAGATAGTCGTTCAATTATTTGAAGCGGACGGCGAAGCGCCCAATTCCTCCGCTCATTTCTTGGATTTAGTCGCGAACGACTATTACGAGGGCTTGACGATCCATCGTATTTATTCCGGCTTTATGTTCCAAGGGGGTTCCAGCGACGGATACGGATACTATGGCTCCGGGACGACGATCGCCGACGAGGCTTCCGACGTTTTGACGCATAGCGGGCGCGGAATCGTCGCCTACGCCAACAGAGGCGCCGACACGAGCGACGCGCAATTCTACGTTACCTTCGACTCGGCGGATTGGCTCGACGGAAGTTACAACGTCTTCGGATTTGTCGTCGACGGTTACGACGTTGTCGAACAACTGGAAAACGCCGAAGTTACCGTTAATCCTAAATCGGGCGAAAACACCTTCCCGACGTCGACCTATTCCCTTTCCAACGTTCGCGTTCTTCAAGACGCCGAAGTTTCCCAAGGGGTTCTTCGTCTGGTCGCCGACGACGACGTTTCGGGCGTGACGACGATTTCCTTTACGTCGACGTCCGGCGACGACGCGCTTCTCTTCCAAGAGACGACGGTTTACGCAGGCGAAGAGGGGCTTGAAGCCTACGTTCAAAAAGCGTTGAGCGACGTGAATTTTGAATTTGTCGCGGGCGATTTAGTCACGGTCGACTTGCCGACCGAATTTGGCGGCTACGTTGTTTCCTATTCGATTTCGGACGTTACGGGAACGTGCGGCGGTTATGAAATAGTTTCCAATAGTCAAACCAATTCCTCGTTCGATCTCGTAACAACGAAGGCGGCCGCGCAATTTACCTCGCTGGAAATAGTCGCGACGCTGGCCAACGGCGATCGAGCGACCGTCGTTCAACCTATGTATATTTCCCCGGCAGCCCCGGAATTGACGCTCAACGGAACGGGTTCCACCGTCGTTAAGCAATACGGCGAAGAAACTTGGATCGTTTCGAGCGATCTGGCGACTTCGGCGCTTCAACTCACGGTCGACGCGTATGCCTTTGATTCCAGCGTCGCGTTGGAAACTCCGATTACCGTCTACGTCGACGGCGAGGAACGCGATTATCAACTTGTTTCCAAAGCCTACGACGAAGACCTTTCCAAACAGACCTACGTTCTTAGCCTTCAATTAGACGAAGCGGACGCGCTCGCGGACGGCGAACACACGATCGCCGTTCAAGAATATCTGGCAATCGACCGTATTACGACGCACGAACGCCTTGTAAGCGAAGTTACGAGCGCGAAGATGGTCGTCGATTCGCAACAATTAGAATTTACGACGTCGGAAACCGCGATCGCGATTCAAGTAAACGAAGAAGGCTCGCTTCAGTTGACGACCAACAAGACCGAGGCGTCGGGCGAGCAACGCGCCGACGTTTCGTTCGCGCTGGCGAACCCCGAAGCCGGTCCCCGGTTTATCACGCTTACGGAATACGGCTTGTTAAGTTGGTCCGACGTGCGCGACTCCGACAAGGGCGTTTATTACGTCGACGTCGTCGCTACCGACGCGCTGGAACAAACGGCGACGACGACGCTGGAATTACGCGTCGGAACAAGCGCGAAGCCGGTCTTTGAAGAGATCGACGATTACGAAATCGCTACGGGCGAGACGCTCGTAGCGACCGTCGTTGCAAGCGTTCCCGGCGAGGAAGACGTTCTCGTCGCCTATTCGCTTGTCGGCGATTATCCCGAAGGCTTGGCGATCGATCCCGCGACGGGCGTCGTATCTTGGGCGGTTCCAAGCGATTACCTTGACGACGCGACAAGCGCGCGATTATGGCAAATCTACGTTCAAGCGACGTCCCAAATTAGGCAAGAAGACGGAACTTACGTCGCCGGACCGTCGTCGGACGTCGAAGAAATCGATATTGCCGTTGAAAACGCGACGTTCGACGAAACCAAGGGAATCAAGCCCGTTTGGATTCAAGAGTACGCCTTTGAAGTCGAAGCCGGGCGCACGCTCCAGAGCGTCGTTAATGCGTCGACCGTCCCGAGCGCCTTGGGCGTTATGTACGTCGCCGATTTTGAAGACGACGACTCGCTAAAGCTCGATATCAACGAAGAGACGGGCGAATTTTCCTTGGAAGTTGCGGAAGACTATTTCGCCGCTTCGCCGGTTCGTTCCGTTCAAGTCGCCGTCGACGTTGTCGCGTCGACCGTGTTGCGCGGCGAAGAAGACAAATACGTCGACTTAGGCGGTTCGGAACCGACGACGGTCGTCTTCACGATCGTCAATCCGAACTACGAGGACGACGCGCCGATTATTATCGGACTCTCCGATTCCAACGCGACGACGGGACAAGAATATCAAGACGTCGTCGTCGTTTACGATCCCAATCAAGAGGCGGACGCGTTTAAATTCGAGCTTGTCGGCGACGACGTCCCCGAAGGTCTGACCCTTTCGCAAGACGGAATTGTCTCTTGGACGATTCCCGAGGACTACCTTCCGACAAACGTCGCGTCGCGCGTCGTGCCAGTCGCCGTTAAAGTTACGGAACAGTATTTGCGCGAAGACGGAACTTATGAAGACGGTCTTTCTACGGAAGGAAGCGTCGAAATTAAAGTCGCCAACGCCGCCTACGATCCCCAAACGGACGAAGCGCCTCAATTCGTCGAACCGGGCGCGTTCCAAATTTATTCCGGCGAAGTATTTGAGACGGTCGTTTTCGCAAGCGCGCCCGAAGGCGCTTACGGGGTCGAATACGCGTTAATCGGCGAATATCCCGAAGGCGCGACGATCGATTCCAACTCGGGAAGGATTTCTTGGAACGTTCCCGGCGATTATTTCAAGTCGCCGCAAGAACGAAGCAAGGAATTGACGCTCGGAATTCAAGCGACTACGATCGTCGACGTCGACGGATCGAAGGTCGACTACGGCAAATCGTCGACGACGGCGCTTAAATTGACGGTTCTTAACCCCGATTACGTCGACGAAGCGCCCGTTCTGTCCGATATTGACGCAACTTCGGCGCAAACCGGCGATACTTACGCGGTTGAGATCGTCGCCAACGATCCGAACGAAGAAACGAGTCGTTTCCAATTCGAACTCGTCGGCGAAGGGTATCCTGAAGGATTTGCGCTTGAATCCGAATCGTATTCAGACACGGCTAGCGTTTTGTGGAACATTCCTGCGGATTACTTGAATTCGAACGTTAAAACGCGCGCGACTTCGTTTGTCGTCAAAGCGACGGAACTCTACGCGCTCGAAGACGGAACGTTCGAACCGGGCTTGTCTTCTGAAAAAACCTACGCGCTCGAAATCGTCAACGCCGCATACGAAGCGGAATCCGCAAGCGCGCCGATATGGCAAGAAGTCGGAGCTTTGAGCGTCGTCGCGGGCGAATCCTTGGAAGAAACGATTATAGCGACGGTTCCCGAGGAATTCGCGGGCGTTCGATACGACCTAATCGACGCCCCGGAAGGAACGGTCTTCGACGCCGAATCTGGAACGCTCTCTTGGGACGTTCCTCGGGACTATTTCGCGTCGTCGTCAATTAGAAACGCGGAAATCGAGATCAAGCTGGCGGCGACGGCGATCGTCGCGACAAGCGAACGTTCGATCGATTACGGCGCGACGTCGGAAAAGACGCTGAAATTGACGATCAACAATCCCGATTACGTCGACGAAGCTCCGGCGATCGGCGCGCTTGACGCGACGACGGCGACGACCGGCGAAACCTTTGTCGCTAGTTTTGTCGCGATCGATCCCAACGGCGAAGCGGACGACGTTTTGGTCGCGTTGTCCGATCAGAATCTTCCTGAAGGCTTCCAACTTAACAGGAACGAAAACGGCGAATACTACGTTTCGTGGGCTATTCCCGACGATTACCTAAGTTCCGACGTCCAGTCTCGCGGCTTTGCTTTTAGCGTCGTCGCGACGGAACAGTATTTGAAAGACGACGGAACCTACGAAACGGGTCTGACTTCCGAAAAGACCTTTGAAATTACGGTCATTAACGCCGCTTACGACGACGAAAGAGCGGAAGCTCCAACGTGGCTTGAAATTGGCGCGCAAGAGACGACGACGGGCGAAACTTTCAACGTAATCGCCGTCGCTACCGCTCCCGAAAGCGCGGCTGGCGTCAAATACGAGTTAATCGGCGAATATCCCGAAGGAATGACGATCGACTCCGCGACGGGCGCGATCTCTTGGACGGTTCCCGCAAATTATATCGAATCGACTTCCGTCAAGTACGAAACGTTGACGATCAAACTCAAGGCGACGACCGTCGTCAACGAAAGCGGTTCCAACGTCGACTACGGAAAATCTTCGACGACTTCCTTTGAATTAAAAGTCAACAACGCAAATTACGTCGACCTTGCGCCCGTCTTTGACGACGATTGGACGTCCGCGTCCGTTTCAACCGGCGAATCGTTTGAAAAGACGATTTCCGCGTCCGATCCGGAAGGAAAAGCCTCCGTCGTCTTGGAACTTGTCGGAGACGACTATCCGGAAGGATTGAGCGTCGCGGCGAGCGAAGACGGCGGTTATAAATTGGTTTGGGACGTCGCGGAAGACTATCTCCCTGCGAGCGTTTCCGCCTCGAAATTGAACGTCGTCGTCAAAGCGACGGAAAAATACGAAACGGAAAGCGGAACGACCGAAGAGGGACTTTCGACGACCAAAACTTACGAAATCAACGTCGACAACGCTTCGTTTGACGAAACCGAAGCCGTCGCGCCCGAATGGACTGATATTGAAGCCCAAAGCGTCGACGCCGGCGAAACGTTTGAGCTTGTCGTCGCCGCGACTGCCTCGGACGACGAGGAAGAATACGGCGTCGAGTACGCGCTAATCGGCGAGTATCCCGAAGGAATGACTATCGATTCCGAATCCGGCGAGATCGCGTGGGCGGTTCCAAGCGATTACTTCAACGACGAAACCGTCGAATCGGAAACGTTGAAGATCGAACTCCAAGCGACGACGATCGTTTCAACCGACGACGTTGAAACGAAGTACGGAAGTTATACGAAAACCTCCTTTGATCTCACGGTCGTCAATCCTGATTACGTTGGAAAAGCGCCCGTCTTCGACGATTTGGAAACGGTTTCCGCCGCGACGGGCGCGACCTATGAAGCGACGATCACGGCGACCGATCCAGACGGAAAAGCCGATAAGATCGTTTACGAGTTAATCGGCGAAGGCTATCCCGAAGGATTCTCGTTTGACGCCGCAACGAACAAAGTTAAGTGGACAATCCCGGAAGACTACCTTGCAACCGACGTCGTTGCGCAAACGTTCAAATTCACAGTCAAGGCGACGGAACAATTCCTTCAAGAGGACGAAACTTACGTCGACGGCTTGTCGACCGAAAAGACCTTTGAAATAATGGTCGCCAACTCCAGATACGACGCCGAAACGGCGAAGGCGCCCGTTTGGAACGACGTCGACGCGCAAACGGTCGCCGCCGGCGAGACCTTCGAACTGACGGTTTCCGCGACGCTTGACAGCGAAGAATACGCGTTGGCTTACGCGCTTGCCGGCGATGCGCCCGAGGGTATGACGATCGATTCCGAATCGGGCAAAATTACGTGGAACGTTCCCGAAGACTACTTCGGCGACGACGTTAAAACGCAGTCGAAAACGATAACCGTCGGTTTAAAAGCGCAGTCCGTCGTTTCGAGCGGCGAGCATACGCTTGACGTCAACGCGGAAACGTCGACCTCCTTCGAATTGACGATTACGAATCCGAATTACAAGCCGAGTTCCTACGACGATTGGCACGAATGGTTTGACGCGTGGGTCGCCAACGAACAGACGCGCGCTGAAGGACACGCGACGAATCTGTCCGATTACCTATCGGCGTATCTTGCCGCCGTCGACGCGCGCGCGGAAAAGCTCGCGGAAGCTCAAAAGGCATACGCCTCCAAAGAAACGACGCTGACGGAATTTTTGCAAGCGAAGTCCGATACTCAGACCGAATTCGAAAAAACCGTCGACGACGCGCGAATCGAATTGTCGACAAAGGACGCGCAAGTTGACGCCGATTACGCCGCGACTTTGGAAGAACTCAATCAGGCGCACGACGAACTCGCAAAAGACGAGAATCTGACGAAGCCGCAAAATATCGAAGACGACGCCGTCGCTTCGAGTAAAGAAGCCGTTGCCAAAGTAAAAGACGACTCAAACGGCTCGTCGAACTTCCGTCTCAAGAATACCTCGACGGGAGCCAGCGTCGGAACCGATTTGACGTCCGTATTGAAACTTTGGCGTTCGGGCTATTCTGCCTCGAGCGTGTATAGCGACGTCTATTCCGACTCGTCCTTCACGGAAAGCCTTGACGATCCGACGGACGAAGGCGAAGCCGACGACGTTGGCGTCGACGACGAAACGGGCGAGGGCGACGTGATCGTCGACGACGAAACGGATAAGGGCGACGTCGACGAGGAAACGGGCGACGTCGACGAAAGACTCGCCGACGACGACGTTTCAACGCTTGACGACGAAGACTTCGCAACGGACGAGGAGGACGAGGAACTTTATACGATCGACGAAAACGGCAATATTGTTCTTAAGTCCTAACGAACGTCGCGCGACGTCGCTAAACGTTCGACTCCTACCATAAAAAAAACGCGAACTCTCTCAAAAAGGGTTCGCGTTTTTTCGATTTGGGCGTCGAAGCGTAAAGCCGCTAAACTTAAGAAAAAAATAGCGTTTGCTCGTTTTAAGTTCGCTAAGAACTCAAATCCGACCAAACGCTACAGAAAAGTCGCAAAAGAAATTACTTTTTCTTTTCAACGTGTACCGTATGCTTACGAAGTCGAGGGCTATACTTCTTCAACTTCAGCTTCTCGCCGCCCGGCTTACGACGAACGATATAGTTGTAATCACCGGTTTCTTCGCAAACGAGGTAGACGGTCTCCGCCTTTTTCTTACTTTTCCCTGCCATTGTTCAATCCTCAAATATCTTTTCCAACGCGACGATGAACGCCGCGCGTATGCCTGCGTTTATCGTTTCAACCAGTCCGATCTAACCGAACGTCGACGGTTAGACAGAACGCTCTGTCGTAAATCCGCCAACACGCTTAGACGATATATTATATCGATTCAACTACTATTATCAACGCCCCCTCCGATAAAAATTTGCTTAATTTTCAAATTCGTTTTCAAGGCGCTTGACAAAGAACGACCGTCTCCGCGTTTTTTCAAAAAATCCCCAATAAATTTGTAAAAATTACAAATTAAGCGCCTTTTCGCGGATAAAAACGTTAAAATATAAGTCGGCGCAAGTTTTCGCGCGACGTCGGAACGGTCGAAGCAAAGAACTTGCGCAACGACGACAAACTCCTTTTTAAGCGACGCCCCTACAAGATTGACGACAACGTGCAACGCGACGAAGTAAATTTTTCAGACAAGTTCGACGCGCGTTTCGGACGCGTTCCGCAGTCGGACGACGCGGAATTTTTGGGAACGAACGCGACGAACGCAAACGTTCCTAACGACGAATCCGTCCTCGCGCGTTTGTTGATCGACAGATTATCTCTGCTTTTACGCAACGGTCGCGTTTCGCAAAGCGTCAAAGACGCGCTACGCAATCTCCTAGTAAACGAACTTGACGTCAAAACGTCGACGCCCCCGCCTCCGCCCGTCGTATCGAACTACTCGTCAAACGATCGCGTTCCCCCGAGGCTCGAAACGCTAAAACGCCAAAATCAGGCGTCTACTTCGCGGGATTTGCCCCCAAACGGTCTCTCGTTATCTCGGACGACTCCGTCGATTTCGGCGCCCTTGTCGTCTATGCTCAGGCGCGAAGATACGAAAGACTATTTAACCGACGGCGGCGTCAATTCGACCTTGGAAACGTCGACGCCAAATTTTGACGCGCTTACGATCGCCTATGCGGAACAAGACGCCGCGCCGGAAAAATTTCTCGGTCGACTACGCGTCGCGGAATCCGTTGAAAAAACAAGTTCCGCGTCGGCGGAAGAATTGAAATTTTTACAAAAACGGTCGGCGCTGGAACAAGCGACGGACGACGCGCCTATGTGGCTGGTTAGTCTCCTCGCGCACGCGTTCCTCGTTCTCATACTGGCGTTTATTGCAATAAAAACAGACGCAAATCAACTGCTGGAAATTATTTCCGAGCCGGGATTCGGCGAACAAACGGTTCTCGACGAAGTGTTTGACCCGGAAGCGAAGATTGAAGATAAACAAGAATTTGAATTTGACGCGGCAAATATCGACGTTCAGTCGGAAATTGTCGCCGACGTTCCAGACGTTTCCGTTTTTCACGACGACGACTCCGCGAAACTCGCGTTGGCGGAGTCAACCTTAGGTTTCGAGCCTACGCCCTCGGGCGAGACGACGAATTGGCTCGGAACGCTCAACGGCGACGATCTCGCCGGACGAGGCGAAGCAAAAGCGGTCGCGCTCGCGACTGGCGGCGGAACCGAAGGAAGCGAGAAAGCGGTCGCGCTCGCGTTGGCTTGGCTGGCGGAACATCAGGCGCCCAACGGCGCGTGGACGTTTCAACTCGATAAAGTTCCAACTTGCGGCGGGCGTTGCGCCAACGCGGGTTCAAACGACTCGATTAATGCGGCGACGGCGATGGGCTTGCTTCCGTTTCTAGCGGCGGGACACACCCCGACGACGGGCAAATATAAAAAAGTCGTCGCCAAAGGACTCAATTATTTAACTCAAGCGGGCGTAAAAACCGAAAACGGACGCGGCTATAACGATTCGGGCAATATGTACGCGCACGGCTTGGCGACGATCGCGCTTTGCGAAACTTACGCAATGTTGAAACCGCAAGAAAAAAGTCGGTATCGCGAACTCGGTTATATCGCGCAAGACGCGCTCGATTATATCGCCTACGCGCAAGCCGACGACGGAGGCTGGCGTTATCTGCCCAAACAGGCGGGCGACACGTC